>CBDUCK010000305.1:0-1614 GCA_965365635.1 uncultured Muriicola sp. | reverse complement strand
CTTTAACCATTTTTCCGGGAATTTTCCAATTGGCAATATCCCCATTTTCTGCCACCTCCATAGCTCCTAGAATCGTAAGATCTACGTGCTTTCCACGAATCATTCCAAAACTGGTAGCCGAATCAAAAAAAGAAGCTCCCGGCAAGGTAGTAATGGTTTGTTTTCCTGCATTTATAATATCGGCATCTTCTTCCCCCTCAAAAGGAAAAGGCCCCATGCCGAGTACCCCATTTTCACTTTGAAATTCAACATGTATATCTTCCCTAACAAAATTAGCGACGAGGGTAGGTATGCCTATTCCCAGGTTCACATAGTAACCATCCTTTACTTCTTTCGCAATACGCTTTGCTATGCCAATTTTATCGAGCATCAGTTTCGGGGTCTAGTAGTTCGTTGTTCAATTCGCTTTTCAAAATGTTCGCCTTGAAAAATACGTTGTACAAAAATACCAGGAATATGAATCTCATTTGGATCCAGATCGCCTGCCGGTAGTAATTCTTCAACCTCTGCAACCGTTATTTTGGCGGCACCGCACATGCTGGGGTTAAAATTGCGAGCCGTTCCTTTAAAAATAAGATTTCCTGCTTCATCTCCTTTCCAGGCCTTTACAAATGAGAAATCTGCATCATACGCATATTCAAGGACATGCATTTTACCATTAAAATCTCTCACTTCCTTGCCCTCAGCAACTTCTGTTCCGTATCCTGCTGGGGTATAAAATGCCGGAAAACCAGCTTGGGCCGCCCTACATTTTTCTGCTAACGTACCCTGTGGGGTAAGTTCTACCTCTAGTTCTCCACTGAGCATTTGACGTTCAAATTCATCATTTTCTCCTACATATGAAGAAATCATTTTCTTTATTTGATGGTGCTGAAGTAACAGTCCTAAACCAAAATCATCCACCCCTGCATTATTACTAATACAAGTAATGTCTTTAATCCCAAGACGCACTAGTTCTGCAATCGCATTCTCCGGAATTCCACATAAACCAAACCCTCCGAGCATAAAAGTCATCCCATCTTTTACCCCTTTAAGGGCCGCTTCTACATTTGGTACTGTCTTTTGAATCATATCTCTTATGTGTCTTACCTGACTTCTTTTAAATTAAAAATCCAGATCATCCTCCAGATCATCTTTCTCCTCTATTTCTTCCTTTATTTTAGAACAATCAATATTAATCGACATTTCTTCTGGTGCCGGAAATTCCTCAGCAGAAATTCCCAGTGTAGTATCTTCATAATTCTTTTTCATATATAGCCCCCAGATTGGTAGTGCCATAGATGCTCCCTGACCGTATATGATACTTTTAAAATGAGTAGCTCTATCCTCTCCTCCAACCCATACTCCGGTTACTAAGTTAGGCACCATTCCCATAAACCATCCGTCACTTTGGTTCTGAGTGGTTCCTGTTTTACCCGCAATAGGATTCGTAAATTCATACGGGTAGCCTGTTATTATTTCTTTATAGGCGGTGTCATCTTTCATTGAACTATGTCGAAGTCTGGTACCGGATCCTCCCTGGGTTACGCCTTCCAATAAGTTAATCATTGCATAGGCAACATCTTTGCTAAGAACATCTTTTGTTTCTGGTACATACTCAAATAAAACCGTGCC
>CBDUCK010000304.1:0-1882 GCA_965365635.1 uncultured Muriicola sp. | reverse complement strand
GACCCCAATTCTGGTACGGTAGATCTGAAATACAGTTTAGTAGAATCAGGATCGAGTCAGATAGAACTTCAAGGAGGTTACGGTGGTGGAGGATTTATTGGTACCCTTGGACTTTCCTTTAGTAATTTTTCTATACAGAATTTATTTAATGGAGAGGCTTACAAGCCGGTTCCTATGGGGGACGGACAAACGTTCGCCCTTAGATTACAGGCCAGTAGAACTTTTAGGGTCTATAGCCTTAACTTTTCGGAACCTTGGTTAGGTGGTAAAAAACCGGTACGTTTTAACTTGTCATTATCTCGTACACAGCAGTTTCTGGCATCATTTAGCAATAGCGGAAGAGTGGAAGTGAATAAAGACCAGCAATTTTCAATTACAGGAATTTCATTGGGGATCGCCAAGCGCGTGCAGTGGCCCGATGATTTCTTTACCATATCTCATTCCCTAAGTTACCAGTTGTACGATTTTAAGAATTACAGAACAGGGCTATTTAATTTTGGAAATGGAAAATCGAATTCACTGGCATATACCTTTGGAATATCCAGAAGCTCTGCCGGTCCGGGACGTATATATCCTATAACCGGATCTATTTTTGAGGTGACTGCAAAATTCACCCCTCCATATTCCTTATTTAGTGACAAAGATTTTGCGTCATTAAAGAATAGAAGTGAAGAATTAACAGAATTGCAAACGGCAAGAAGACAAACAGGAGGGGATCTATCAACTTCAGAAAGAAATGAATTGGAAAGTGTAGATCAGGAACGGTTTAAGTGGCTAGAGTATTACAAGTTTAAAGGCGACTGGTATACGCGTCTGGTAGACAAATTGGTATTGCGAACCAATATAGAATTTGGTTTCTTGGGCAACTACAATAGTGACGTAGGTGAGGTTCCGTTCGAACGTTTCTTCCTCGGGGGAGATGGGTTAGGCAGAAATTTCACCTTGGATGGGCGAGAGACTATTCAGTTACGAGGATATGAGAACAATTCCCTTACTCCGGTAGACCCAATAACCTTTGCACAGGAAGGTGGAATTGTATATAATAAATTCTCTCTGGAGCTACGATATCCGTTAACATTAAAACCTTCTGCGTCTATTTATGGACTTACATTTTTAGAGGCAGGGAACTCATTCAACAATTTTAATGATTTTAATCCGTTTCAACTAAAAAGATCGGCCGGAGTAGGTTTGCGTATTTTTATGCCTGCATTTGGTCTATTGGGGATAGATTTTGGATACGGATTTGATGAGGATTTACGACCGCAATCTGCGGGCAATGGTCCTAGCGGTTGGCAAACACATTTTATCATTGGACAACAGTTCTAGCTACTATACTATTCCCGGACAAAAAAGGTTAAAACGCTCATTCTAAAAGTTTTAGTAATTTTGGCACGATATTTTCTATGTAATAAATCTAAGTAGCATGAAGACAAACGTTCTTTTAATAGCCATCGCTTTAATTACAACGTCCCTTGTGTTTTCGCAAAGGGGTGTTCGTATCGGGTATGTAGACATGGAGTATATTCTTGAAAATGTAGAGGAATACAGAGATGCCAGTGAACAATTAGAGAATAAGGTGCAAAAATGGAAAATTGAAATTGAGCAAAAACAAAGTGTTATTGATCAAATGAAGAAAGATCTCATGGCAGAGAAAGTGCTGTTGACAGACGAATTAATAGCAGAACGTTCTGAGGAAATTCAGATTTTAGAAAAAGAGATGTTGGAATATCAGCAAGATAGGTTTGGACCTCAGGGAGATTTGGTATTACAAAAGCGACGATTAATACAGCCTATTCAAGATCAGGTATTCAATGAAGTACAGACCATAGGGGCGAATAAAAAGTACGATTTTATTTTTGATAAATCTGCGGATGTTGTAATG
>CBDUCK010000303.1:0-1921 GCA_965365635.1 uncultured Muriicola sp. | reverse complement strand
TAGAACGTAGAAAGAAATAAAAAGTAGAAAGAAATGGCACGTTCACTAAAAAAAGGACCATACGTTCAAAATAGTCTGGATAAGAAAGTTCAGCAGAATGTAGACTCAGGAAAAAAAGCCGTCATCAAAACATGGTCGAGGGCTTCGACGATAACTCCAGATTTCGTTGGGCAAACAATTGCTGTCCATAATGGAAGACAGTTTGTTCCGGTATATGTTACAGAAAACATGGTAGGACACAAATTGGGCGAATTCTCTCCAACAAGATCTTTTAGAGGTCATGCAGGAGCAAAAAATAAAGGTAAAAAGTAAGTAAGCTATGGGAGTTCGAAAAAAACAAATGGCCGAAAGAATAAAGGCAGAAAAGAAAGACCTGGCATTTGCTAAGTTAAATAATTGCCCTACATCCCCTCGTAAAATGCGATTAGTTGCAGATTTAGTACGCGGTGTAGAAGTAGAGAAAGCATTGGCGATCTTGCGATTTAATCCAAAAGAGGCATCTCGCAGAATAGAGAAACTTTTATTGTCTGCAATAGCAAACTGGCAAGCGAAGAATGAAGATGCTAACATAGAAGAGGTAGAGCTAGTTGTTCAGAAAATAACAGTAGATAGTGGTCGTATGTTGAAAAGGCTAAGACCAGCGCCTCAGGGAAGAGCACATAGAATTAGAAAACGTTCTAACCATGTAACCTTGGTATTAGGAACTAACAATAACGCACAAAGCTAGAATATTTAGTATGGGACAAAAAACTAATCCAATAGGAAATCGTCTAGGTATCATCAGAGGATGGGAATCTAACTGGTATGGCGGAAATGATTATGGCGATAAACTAGCCGAGGATGATAAGATACGTAAGTATGTGCATGCACGTTTGGTGAAAGCCAGTGTATCTAGAGTAATTATAGAGCGTACTTTAAAACTTATCACCGTAACGATTACAACGGCTCGTCCCGGGATCATTATTGGTAAAGGAGGACAGGAAGTAGATAAGCTAAAAGAAGAGCTTAAGAAGATCACAGACAAGGAAGTTCAGATCAACATTTTTGAGATAAAAAGACCTGAAGTAGATGCCAACCTGGTTGCGGCTAGTGTAGCGCGTCAGATAGAGAACAGAATCTCTTACAGAAGGGCTATAAAAATGGCGATTGCAGCTGCAATACGTATGAATGCTGAGGGAATCAAAATTCAGATTGCAGGAAGATTGAACGGAGCCGAAATGGCTCGTAATGAATCTTATAAAGAAGGAAGAATTCCTTTATCAACCTTCAGAGCGGATATCGATTATGCGCAAGAGGAAGCACATACGACCTATGGGAGATTGGGAATTAAAGTTTGGATCATGAAAGGTGAGGTATATGGAAAAAGAGAACTTTCCCCATTAGTAGGAATGTCTAAAGGACAAGGTGGAAAGGGCAAGCAAGATCCAGGAAAGAAACAACGAAGAAGAAAGTAATTTAAAGTAGAGGAAGAACAATGTTACAGCCAAAAAGAACAAAGTTTCGTAAAGCACAGAAGGGCCGCATGAAAGGCAACTCCGGAAGAGGTCATCAGCTCTCCAACGGTATGTTCGGTATAAAGTCTTTGGATTCTCACTTTATTACCTCGCGTCAGATAGAAGCAGCTCGTATTGCTGCTACTAGATATATGAAAAGACAGGGTCAGCTATGGATCAAAATATTTCCGGATAAGCCTATTACCAAAAAACCATTAGAGGTTCGTATGGGTAAAGGTAAAGGAGCACCAGACCATTTCGTTGCCGTGATTAAGCCAGGTAGAATTTTGTTTGAAGTTGGTGGTGTGCCAATGGAAGTTGCAAAAGAAGCCTTACGATTAGCAGCACAAAAACTTCCTGTAAAAACGAAGTTTGTAGTAGCAAGAGATTTTGATTTTAACGCTTAATTCTATAACACATGAAACAAT
>CBDUCK010000302.1:0-1965 GCA_965365635.1 uncultured Muriicola sp. | reverse complement strand
TCCTGAACCGCATAAAAAGCATTGGTAATCAAATTCAGGATCACCCGGCCCATATCCTGGGCCATTACATTTATTTTTCCAATAGATTCGTCAAAATGGGTCTCCAGGGTAGCGTTAAACGATTTGTCCTTGGCTCTTAGTCCGTGGTATGCCAAACGGAGGTATTCGTCTGCCAGGACATTAAGATTTGTAGGTTCTTTTTCTCCACTGCTGCTTCTGCTATGCTGTAACATGCCCTTCACAATGCCATCGGCGCGTTTCCCGTGGTGGTTAATCTTATCTAGGTTTTGCTTAATGTCTTCCATGATGGCCATAGCCTCTTCCAGGTCGCCCTTGTCTATTTCTTCCTGTATCTCATCAATGAGCTCCATACTCACCTCTGAAAAATTATTCACAAAGTTCAATGGGTTTTGTATCTCATGGGCAATGCCGGCAGTAAGTTCTCCCAGGGAAGCCATTTTTTCTGACTGTACCAGTTGGTTTTGTGTGGCTTTAAGATCACTCAGGGTGGTCTCTACCCGCTCTTTTGCCTTTTCCAATTTGTTAAAGTCCTCGTACCGCGCGTAAGCAATGGCAAAGGCATCGGCCAGAGACTGCACCAGTTCTATCTGTTCCTCTGTCAGCGTAGCTTCACTACCTACGTATAACATCCCCTGTTTGAAGGGTACAAAATGCAGGTGAAGCGATTCTGGTGGCTGCTCTGTACCCTGGTATACTTTCTTATTCTTGATCTGGCCAAGATCCACCATGGTCTGCATAAATTCATTAAACTGTTTCTTGTTCCAATGCGCCCTATATACCTTTCCTTTTTGCCAATGTGCTACAGATTCGGCTGTTAGTTTGTCGACATTGAAGGGTAATTGCATCACCCCAAGCGAATGCCCGTCCGGGGCAGAGAGATGCACCTGTATCGTTTCATTAGGCTCGTCAATAATGAAGACTCCGCAGCGGATAAACGGAATACGAAGGGTGGTGAGTTCGTTCCATACCAGCGGGGTAATGCGTTCCAGGTCTTCCGTAGAGCGCATGCTGGCAATTTGTCCGCGCACCCGGTCTAATGAAGCTTGTTTTACCGCGTCTTTTGCCCTGTCCTCTGCCTGTTGCAGATCCAGGAACCTTCTGTACGTCTGGCCAAAAACTGCAGCAAACCGTGCTAATACTTTAGATGATTCTTCTGAAATGGGGGTTTCAGAAAACGCAAAAAGAATCCCTGAAGAAAAAAAGAAACTTCGATGAAACTGTCGTTCCGGTAATGCTTCTAGATTAGCGTTAAATGGGTATTCTGGTTCATTATTGAGTGCCTCATAATATTTTCTAATATCTTTTTCTGTATAGTCATATGAATACTCGGTGCTTCCACTTTTCCAGGCCTTTTTAAGACCTGCCAGCATAGGATGTATGGTCATATTTAACATTCCCATTATTAAATATACGGTTCCATCGGGATTTGAATTCACCGATATGGTTTCCATCCCTTCATGACCTTCAAGAATACCTATTCCACAGCGTATAGATTTGTCTACACCCAAATTCAATACTTCATCAAATAAAGAAATAACTATATTCTCTAAATCTTCGCTATTATGCATCGCCATCGTCTTGGAACGCACTCTTTCCAGCGCTCCTTCAATTTGAGCTTCCCTGGCCTGGGCTTCGGCCTTTTGCAGGTCGAGGAAACGGGTGTAGGTTTGTTCAAACACCTTCCCCATCCTAAATAGGATCTGATTTTCTTCGTCATTATAGACTATGCCCCTGTAATTCCATAGACCTACATTAGCGTGTGATAAAATAGTCCAGGAAGCACTAATCCCTACACCTTTGGTTATAAGGTCTCTTCGTTTTTTGGGAACTTTAATATTGGTGGCATTTTTGTAGAAATGATCAAAAAACAAGTCTTTTAATTTCGCATCTAAATTCATCACCAAGACTTCCTTTCCATTTGCCCTTGCTTTTGCCGGGTCTACA
>CBDUCK010000301.1:0-1979 GCA_965365635.1 uncultured Muriicola sp. | reverse complement strand
ATGGTTCAACGGGGAAATGCGGTGGGTGGAGATGGGTACGACTGGAAAATTGGCATTGCCGTACTTACCTCCTTTGCGGCTCGTGAAGTTTTTGTAGGGACCCTTGCAACCATCTACAGCGTTGGAAATGATGAGGAAGATACCATAAAACACCGAATGGCTGCAGAAGTAAATCCGGTAACCAAAGAACCCCTCTTTAATTTAGCTTCCGGGATTTCCTTATTGCTTTTCTATGCCTTTGCCATGCAATGCATGAGTACGCTCGCCATTGTAAAGCGAGAGACCAATAGCTGGAGATGGCCTATGGCCCAATTGGTTTTTATGACCGCATTTGCGTACCTTGTTGCTTTAATTGCCTATCAAATTTTAAAATAATCTCATGGATCTTCAACTCATCTTCGTGTACATTATAGTTGTATTGGCGATTGGTTATCTGGCAAAGAAATTTATCTTACCCAAACGTCTTTTTACTACTAAAAACAGGGCCGCTTCCAAATGTGGCCAAGAAGATTGTGGATGCCATTAGGGCTATACAATGTGCGAAATAAAAGAATAGAACAACAGTCCCCACCCGCATAGTAATAACAGCCCCCCCAGTGGGGTAACCGGGCCCAGCCATGTTGCTTTCTTACCTTTAGAAGCACTAATGGTTAACCCGTAAATACTAAATGAAAAAAGGAATATACCCACAATAAAACTGTACGCAATATACGTCTCCAATGGGGATGTAAACCCCAGGTTAAATCCAAGTACTACCAGTAAAATAGCATGGTACATCTGGTACGTAACACCAGTTTCAAAACTCTTTAATTGATCGCCTGTGAAAGACTTTTTAAGGGCATGTGCCCCGAAAGCGCCAAAAAGCACAGCCAGCAAACCGTAAAGAGCACCCATTACCTGAACTAATAATATCATTCTTTTTTTTGCTAAATATACACAATACCAGCAGTAATAAACTGTCTGACAAATTCTCATTTTTTTGTCGTTACAATCCCTATCTTTAAGCTGATTAAAAAATCTATCATGAAAAGACATTCCCCGTTACTGTTTATCCTATTTCTTATGCTACTTGGTTGCGGCTCTGCTAAAACAACTTCCGATTCCGATAGCACAACCCCACTTAACGAAACATTACAAGATAAAAACCGGGTTGGCATTACGCTTCTAAATCGAATTAGACAAGTGCCCGGCATTACCGTTCGCGGTGGGTTGCCTATTTTTAATAAAACCAACAACTCTTTGAGTGCTGAGGGCTCTTCAGAACCCCTCTACGTTTTAAACGGTTATATTGTTGGAAATTCGTTTAGAGATGTAAATGAATTGGTAGACAATGTGAACGTAAAAAAAATTGAAGCGCTTACTGGTTCAGATGCCTCTGTCTATGGTTCAAGAGGTTCTAATGGCGTATTACTAATTACTACGTACTAAAAGGTTTGCAATACACCCCTATTTTTTTACTCCTAATTAAGTACAGACCGCTGTTTTATTTACATACATTCTAACGATAATTATATCCTATTATGAAAAATACATGTGCGCTTTTTGCCTTATTACTAACCATTCAACTAATGAGCCAGGGAACCCAGCTTTTAAGGCAACCCACCATATCAGATTCAGAAATTGTATTTGTTTACGCAAATGATCTATGGAAAACAGCTATTACCGGGGGCAACGCCATTCGACTTACCAGCAATGAAGGATATGAATCCTTACCCCATTTTTCTCCTGATGGATCTATGATTGCATTTACTGCCGAATACGATGGAAACACCGATGTGTATGTGATTTCTGCCGAAGGTGGCGATCCCAAAAGGCTAACCTGGCATCCCAGTGGTGATTTTGTACAAGGATGGACCCCAGATGGGGCGGTACTTTTTAGATCCGGGAGAGCATCAAAACCAACACAGACTAACAGACTATATGAAGTGCCTGTGAGCGGTGGACTTCCTGTGGCTATAGCTATTCCACGAGCAGCCTAC
>CBDUCK010000300.1:0-1983 GCA_965365635.1 uncultured Muriicola sp. | reverse complement strand
AGCAGGGCGTCTACAATCTTAAATACCATCGCTGCAGGCCCTACCAAGGTTCTATTTGTATAATCTCTGGCAAAAAGGGTCATAGACCCCAATGATTGTTCAAAAGCCGAGAAAAAGAAGACGGTAAAGACCCCGAAAATGGCCACCGCAATAATCCGATCTCTAACAATTTTTGAATATCTGGACGTTCTGGAAACAATAAGAAACAAAAAGAGTGCCAATGCTGTGAGCACCACCGCATTCGAATCTATCGGCAATTTAATTGCTCCTATTTTTGATATGGGATCATTAAAAAGATAAAACAATCCTCCCAATGCCGATACCCACATAATGATCTTATCTAAGATGGTAAAAGGATTCCTTTTTTCCTCTTCTTTCAAGCTAGGCTGGTTTTTTTCAAGTTCAGCTACCTCCAATGAAGTTGGCGGCTTATCCCCAATTTTACCAAACAAGCTGCTGGCCAACCAAAACTGTAGCATCCCCAAAAACATAAAAATACCGGCAAGACCAAAACCCCAGGACCACCCGTAGTTCTCAGCCAAAAACCCACAAAGCATCATTCCAAAGAAGGCACCTGCATTCACCCCCATATAAAAAATGGTGTAGGCTCCGTCTTTTTTGGATTCCTTTCCTTTGTACATTTCTGAGATTACCGAGGTAATATTCGGCTTAAAAAAACCAGTCCCGATCACCAACAGTGCCAGTCCCAAATAAAAAGACCATGTTACTTCCAAGGCCATAGAAGCGTGCCCCAGTGTCATGATAAAACAGCCAATAATAACCGCTCCTTTATATCCTGTGATCTTGTCCGCAATATAGCCCCCTAGAATGGGCGTTAAATACAATAAGGAAGCATAGGTGCCAATTAATGCCAGCGCATGTTCTCTAGGCCAGTCCCATCCTGGATTATCGCTCATAATGGGTGCTGTTAAGAACAACACCAATAAAATTCGCATTCCATAGAAAGAGAAACGCTCCCACATCTCTGTGAAAAACAATACAAACAGTCCCGCAGGATGCCCTAAGACTTTATCCTTAAATAAATTTTCGATGTCTGTATTCATATTCTCATATTTAGTTGGTATGCATTCCTATGATATTTTTTTAATGACCTCCATTCTCTGGCACCACATCTTCCGCTTTATGCGTAAGTCTTTTTAATGGTTTTAGGATCAGAATAACCAATAGGCCAAAGATGACACAGAAGATAGTAATCCCGGCAAAAATATTTAGCTCACCTGCCTCGGAGGCAGATTCGCCAATTAGTCCGGCTACTTTATTTCCTAGTCCGGTAGCGGCAAAATAAACCCCCATCATAAGAGCACCATAACGTACTGGTGCCAGTTTAGTAATAAAAGACAGCGCTACAGGTGATGCACATAATTCTCCAATCGTATGGAAAAGATATGCCAGAGCCAACCAGTACAAGGCTGATTTCCCTAATGTTTCATATTGCATGGAAGCAAAAACCATAAAGACAAACCCAAGCCCCATGATAATAACCCCGTTCGCCATTTTAAATAAAGAAGATGCCTCTTTGCCACGGTGCTTCCACCATAACCAGAAATTTGCCACCGGTACCGCAAATATCATTATGTAAAAAGGATTAAAGAATTGGAAGGCTGCTGCCGGTATTTCATATCCTAACAAAAACCTGTCTGTACGGTTCTCAGCGTATAAATTCATAAGTCCACCTGCCTGTTCAAACGCCCCCCAGAAAACAATTACAATTATAAAAGAAAGCAACAGTACCAGGTACCGATCCTTTTCTACCTGAGACCGTAGATCGCCATAGATGGTAACCATCATTCCTACGACTACTGCAAGGAAAATAAAGAATACAATATAAGATACCTTCTGTTCTCCTATATAATAGTATGCCGCAATACTAGACCCTAACGCCAAAAGAAACGTAATAGTGAGTGGTGTTTTTGTGCTAAACTGCTTGGTGAATATATCCTTAATAGATACATCATCACTAGT
>CBDUCK010000299.1:0-2185 GCA_965365635.1 uncultured Muriicola sp. | reverse complement strand
AGAAAATGCAATACGATATGGCGCCTGGATCAATACGATTGTCAACCTTGTTATTGTTGGTTTTGTAATGTTTCTAATTGTAAAAGCCTATAATAAAACCAAAACGCCACCACCACCACCTGCGCCAAAAGGACCTTCACAGGAAGAATTGCTTGCAGAGATAAGAGATCTATTAAAAAAGTAGTAATACTATTTTATCTGCAACTAGAGCAGATAAGACCGCTACACTAAATTATTATTACATAAACCATCTGTTTTGATTCGCTATCGAGGCAGATGGTCTTTTTTTGTTCCGTATATAACATTTTGTTATTTTTTATTGAAACAACATGAGTAACTTGTGCTATTACGCGTGTTGAAGTACCTTTGACAAGAAAATATAAATAGCACATGAAAGTAGCAGTTGTAGGCGCCACCGGCATGGTTGGGGAAGTTATGCTAAAAGTATTGGCTGAACGTCATTTCCCAATAACCGAACTCTTATTAGTAGCCTCGGAAAGATCTAAAGGGAAAATAATCCATTACAAAGGAGATCCATATACGGTGATTGGTCTTGAAGAAGCTGTTAATGCCCGGCCAGATATTGCGATATTCTCTGCGGGAGGCGAAACCTCCTTAGAATGGGCCCCTAAATTTGCTAAAGTCGGCACTACGGTGATCGATAATTCCTCTGCCTGGCGTATGCATCCCGACATAAAGCTTGTTGTACCAGAAATAAATGCGGATCTTTTGACCAGTGATGACAAAATAATTGCAAATCCAAATTGTTCTACCATTCAGTTGGTAATGGTTTTGGCTCCATTACACAGCACGTTTAAAATGAAGCGGGTGGTTGTGTCAACCTATCAATCCGTATCTGGCACCGGGGTAAACGCAGTGCAGCAAATGGAAAATGAAATAGCCGGCAGAACAGGCGAAATGGCATACCCGTATCCCATTCATAGGAATGCCTTGCCTCATTGTGATGTATTTCTAGACAATGGTTATACGAAAGAAGAGATGAAGCTTGCCTTAGAGCCTCAAAAGATCCTGGACGATACCTCGTTTGCTATCACTGCAACAGCCGTACGTATACCTACCGCAGGAGGGCATTCCGAAGCTGTAAATGTTTCTTTTGAAAACGACTTTTCCCTGGAGGAAGTGCGCACTATGTTAAATACAACTCCCGGAGTAATTGTGAAAGATGATCCCACTACCAATACCTACCCTATGCCAATTTATGCGCACGATAAAGATGAAGTTTTTGTTGGGAGGATCCGTAGAGATGAATCTCAGCCAAATTCCTTAAATATGTGGATTGTTGCCGATAATTTAAGAAAGGGAGCGGCTACAAATGCAATCCAAATAGGGGAATATCTGATTAAGAATGGGTTGGTCTAAAAATTCTTATTTAAAAACTCTGTTAAAACACCCTGTGGGGTTTCTAAAATACAATTTTTGAGGTATTTTTAAGGCTACTCTAAATACACCATTTATGAAAAACTTAGGACCCCTTGTCGCCATTTTTTTGGTTCTATTGGCATGTAAAAACGAATCCCCACAAGAAATGTTAACTGTAAATTATCCCGTAACTCAAAAAGTAGATACTGTAGACACTTATTTTGGCACTGAAGTTCCCGATCCTTATCGCTGGTTAGAAGACGACCGAAGTCTTCAAACTGAAGAATGGGTTAAAGAACAGAACAAAATTACATTTGGATATTTAGAGGGGATTCCCTTTCGTGAAGACCTTAAAACAAGAATGGAAAAGCTTTGGAACTATGAGAAATTAAGCGCTCCTTTTATAGAGGGTGATTATACCTACTATTACAAAAACGATGGCTTACAAAATCAACGTGTGGTATACCGCAAGAAAGAAGGTGGTGATGAAGAGGTTTTTCTAGATCCCAATAGTTTTTCGAAAGACGCAACTACCTCTTTGGCGGGGTTAAGTTTTAGCAAAGATGGATCCTTAGCAACCTATTTAATCTCTGAAGGCGGAAGCGATTGGCGAAAGGCCATCGTATTAAATACGAACTCGATGGAGATTGTTGAGGACACTCTAGTAGATATAAAATTTAGTGGTATTGCCTGGAGAGGAAATGAAGGCTTTTATTATTCTAGTTATGATAAGCCCACAGGAAGTGAGCTTTCCGCGAAGACAGACCAGCACAAGGTGTACTTTCACCAATTGGGCGATGAACAA
>CBDUCK010000298.1:0-2185 GCA_965365635.1 uncultured Muriicola sp. | reverse complement strand
TTCTTGTCGGGCTCTTACTTCAACCTCGCTCATGACGTTCATAGAAGCGAAAAGCTCTAAGCTCGCTTTGGAAGTATATACCCCAACCGCTTTGGGCGTGGTTTTGTTATTGCTTAGTTTTCTTTTTGCCGCCTCTTTCTGCCATTCGGGGCTATACCCATCCCCGTCGAATCGGATTCTTTTGGAAGATTTTATATACTCGCGTAATACATTAAAAATGGCCTCATCTTTTTTAAGTTTTTTGGTATCAATTAAAATATCCACTTCCTTTTTAAAGTCGATTAATTGCTTAGCCACAATAGTATTGAGTACGGTCATGGGCTTTGCGCAATTCGCCTTGGATCCTACTCCCCGCATTTCGAACTTGTTCCCGGTAAATGCAAAAGGGGATGTTCTGTTGCGGTCTGTATTGTCTAACAATATTTCAGGAATCTTTCCTACTACATTTAGTTTGAGCTCGGTTTTTTCCTCCGGAGATAATTTCCCCTTGGTAACGCCTTCCAACTCATCTAACACCTGCGTTAATTGGGTTCCAATAAAAATTGAAAAGATAGCCGGGGGAGCTTCATTGGCTCCTAAACGATGATCGTTGCTTGCGGATGCTATAGAAGCGCGCAATAGCTCTTCATAGGTGTCCACTGCTTTGATGGTGTTTACAAAAAAGGTGAGGAATTGCAGATTCTTCATTGGGGTAGATCCCGGGCTCAGTAAATTTACGCCCGTGTCTGTAGCTAATGACCAATTGTTGTGTTTGCCCGATCCGTTAATTCCTGCAAAAGGCTTTTCATGAAAAAGTACCTTAAAATTATGGCGGTCCGCTACTTTTTCCATTATATCCATCAACAACAGATTGTGATCTACGGCAAGATTTGCTTCTTCAAAAACAGGCGCTAATTCAAACTGGTTAGGCGCTACCTCGTTATGCCTTGTTTTTACCGGAATACCCAGTCTGGTACATTCCAATTCCAACTCTTTCATGAAACTAATAGCCCTCATGGGGATCACCCCAAAATAATGGTCATCTAGTTGTTGTCCTTTGGCGGCGAGGTGACCTACCAGCGTACGTCCTGCCATAACAATATCCGGGCGGGCATTGGCAAGGGCCTTATCTATTAAAAAGTATTCTTGTTCCCAACCAAGGGTAGCCAGCACCTTCGTAACATTTTTATCAAAATATTTAGCAACAGCAGTAGCTGCTTCGTCCATTGTATGAAGGGCTCTTAGAAGTGGTGCTTTATTATCCAGGGCTTCCCCTGTATACGAGACAAATATGGTGGGTATACATAAGGTAGCCCCATAGATAAATGCGGGGGAAGTAGGATCCCATGCGGTATAACCCCGGGCTTCGAAGGTATTACGAATGCCCCCACTAGGGAAACTAGAGGCATCTGGTTCTTGCTGCACCAATTGACCTCCACCAAATTTTTCCAAAGCTCTCCCGTCTGGAAGAAGATCAAAAAAGGCATCGTGTTTTTCTGCAGTAGCCCCTGTTAATGGCTGAAACCAGTGTGTATAATGGGTTGCTCCCATAGCAATGGCCCAGGCCTTCATAGATTCCGCAATCTGATCTGCCATCTTGCGATCTATTTTAGAACCAGTATGTATGGCGTTCTCCACACTTTTCAACGCATCTTTCGTTAGGTATTGCAACATGCGTTCTTTATTAAAAACCTGTTTGGCAAATTCCTCTGATCGCTTGTTAGATTCAACAACAGTAACCGGGATGCGTTGTAAACTTTGTGCAATGGCATTAAGGCGTATCGTAGACATTTTATGTAGCTTAGATTTTCTGTAGCACAAAATTAAACATTTCGTACTTATATAGACCTATTTAAACATTTTTTACAAATTACCCCTATAAAAACAGGGGTGTTAATAATTATGTCGATTTTTTTAATAAATACCCCCTATTTTTTAATAGATGTATTTAAAATATTTTATTTTTGGAGATCGAAAAATTGAAAAAATTTAACTAGTAAGATTATGAGTAAGACAAAATTAGAATACATCTGGTTGGATGGGCACGAGCCAACGCAGGAACTACGAAGTAAAACTAAAATAGAAAATGATTTTGGTGGAAAACTAGAAGATTGTCCTATTTGGTCTTTTGATGGAAGTTCAACTGAGCAAGCAGTTGGAGGATCTTCTGATTGTTTATTAAAACCCGTCGCTATCTACCCAGATC
>CBDUCK010000297.1:0-2186 GCA_965365635.1 uncultured Muriicola sp. | reverse complement strand
ACAATGAAGGTGCATGATCGTATTGAATGCATGGAGAAGTTTGTTGACCAGATGAAGACGAAGCGGGAGGAAATTGTTACCCTTCTCATGTGGGAAATTGGCAAAACGCTCCCGGATTCTCAAAAAGAATTCGACCGAACGGTTGAATACATTCAGGATACTATTGAAGATTACAAGCAGCTAGACAGAAATTCTGCAAAATTCCAAAAACAAGATGGTGTTTATGCCCATATTCGCAGGGGTCCATTAGGAGTTGTGCTATGTTTGGGGCCCTATAACTATCCGTTAAATGAGACCTTTGCCCTGTTGATACCCGCTATCATCATGGGGAACACTACTATTTTTAAACCCGCAAAACATGGGGTGCTATTAATTACACCTTTGTTAGAGGCTTTTAATGCCAGTTTTCCCAAAGGAGTAGTTAATATTTTATTTGGCAGGGGACGTTCTGTTGCAGCACCCATTATGCAAACAGGAAAGGTAGATGTTCTGGCGCTGATAGGGAATAGTAAATCTGCCAATGCGCTACAAGATCAACATCCAAAGAGTAACCGACTCCGTTTAGTGCTTGGATTGGAAGCAAAGAATCCGGCTATTATTCTGCCAGATGCGGATATGGATCTTACAATAGAAGAATGTTTGGCAGGCACCTTGTCTTTTAATGGGCAACGATGTACGGCACTTAAAATTGTCTATGTACATGATGAAGTTGTGGATGATTTTATATCCCGTTTCTCCAAGCGCGTAGATACCATGAAATTTGGAAATCCATGGGATGATGGAGTTAAGCTTACGCCATTACCAGAACCCGGGAAACCGGAATACATTCAGGAACTAATAGACGATGCCCTGGCGAAGGGTGCTAAAATAATGAACAAAAGAGGAGGGGAGACCTTCGATAATTATATTTGGCCAGCAGTATTGTACCCAGTTACAAAAGACATGCGCGTGTATCAGGAGGAGCAATTTGGGCCAGTAATTCCCATCCTTTCATTTAAAGATATTGAAGAGCCCCTGGATGATATGGCCGAGAGCAACTACGGACAGCAAGTAAGCTTATTTGGCAAAGATGTATATGCGTTAGCGCCATTAATAGATACACTCGCAAATTTGGTGTGCAGGGTAAATCTAAATAGTTCGTGCCAGCGTGGGCCCGATGTGTATCCCTTTACCGGAAGAAAAGACTCTGCTCAATCTACCCTAAGTGTTCATGATGCCCTACGCTCATTCTCAATAAGAACATTCCTGGCATTTAAAGACAATGAACTAAACAATGAAACGGTGCAGCAACTATTGGAAACAAAGTTGTCTAATTTTATTAGTACGGATTATATCCTCTAAATAAAAAGTAATAGACAGGAAGTTAAATGTGATTGGCTAACCAATCACCCACTTCGCTGGTTTTATAGGCTTTGGCATCTTCTGAAAGGTCTTCAGTAACGATTCCTTCTGTCAACGACTTATTCACTACATCGCGGATAGCCTGTGCTTCGTTCTCCAACCCAAAATCTTCAAACATCATTGCAGCAGATAAGACTGTTGCTAATGGATTGGCGATATCTTTACCTGCTGCTTGGGGATATGATCCGTGTATAGGCTCATAAAGACCTATGGATTCCCCTACAGAAGCGGAGGGCATTAAGCCCATAGATCCGGAGATAACCGATGCTTCATCTGTAAGGATGTCACCGAAAAGATTTTCGGTAATCAGCACATCATAAGAATTTGGCCATTGAACCAATCGCATAGCTACGGCATCTACAAATTCATAGGAAACGGTAACTTCGGGATAATCTTTTTCCATTGCCTGAACGGTTTCGCGCCACAAACGAGATGATTCCAGTACGTTGGCTTTATCTACACAGCATAATTTCTTAGAACGTTTCATGGCCATTTCGAAACCTTTTTTTGCCAAACGCTGTATTTCTTTTCTTGTATACGTGCAGGTATCATACGCGGTATTTCCATCGTCTTCACGCCCTCTTTTTCCAAAATAAATACCTCCGGTTAGTTCTCTTAGAAAGATAAGATCTGTTCCTTCTATGCGCTCGCGTTTTAAAGGGGATTTATCTATAAGAGATGGAAAAGTAAACGTAGGGCGCACATTGGCAAATAACCCTAATTTCTGACGCATCTTTAACAGGCCCTGTTCTGGCCTCACTTTGGCAGACGGGTCATTATCGAAT
>CBDUCK010000296.1:0-2258 GCA_965365635.1 uncultured Muriicola sp. | reverse complement strand
AGGCATCCATCGGAGGGGCAATATTAGCTTTTGCTGATTCTACGAACGAATTAATTACAAAGAAATCCATGCCTCCGTGCCCTGCTCCTTCAGCATATTCCCCATATTTTTTCCAAAGAGGATGATCGTATTTTCTTAACCATGCATCTGCTTCATCCCATCTATGGGGCTCTGACTCTCCCTCAATGTATATTCGTTTCCCATCCACTTCCCAAAGTCCGTTTGCGCCCTGAACCCGAAAACCTAAAGAATAAGGTCTTGGTAAATTACAATCATGGGTGATTATAATTGTTTCTTCTCTTGCAGTAGAAATAGTAGTTGTAATTACGTCTCCCTGCTTAAACTTTACTTTAGCATTGGGGTGGTCTTCCCCTCCCTGTTTCACAACATGATTATGGAGTCCTATCCCTTTTGAAGCAGCAGAGGTCATAGAAACAAATCGGTTCCCGCGATTTATATCTGCCATAACAGCTATTGGCCCTAACCCATGGGTTGGATATACATCCGCATTGCGCTTAACGGAATGTTCGGTACGCCATTTGGCCTCCGAGATTGCTTTTTCACCAAATTCAACCCCACCTCCATACGGTTGTTTCCCATCATTAAATTTAACCTCCCGCAAATCATGCTGATAACCACAACGAAAATGAACAAGCTCTCCAAATACATCTTGTTTTACCATATTAAGCACCGCCAAAATATCTCTGCGATAATTAACATTTTCTAAGATCATCATATGGGTTCCTGTTTCTTCATGGGTATTTACCAGGTCCCAACACTCTTCCATGGTATTTGCAGCCGAGACCTCAACCCCGGCGTATTTTCCTGCTTTCATGGCATCTACTGTCATACGCGTGTGCCATAACCACGGTGTTGCTATAATCACTGCATCTACTTCCTTTAACTCCAGAAGGTTTCGATAATCATATTCATTACTGCCAAATACTTTGGGGGCTTTATTTCCGGATTCCTCTATCAATTTTTTGGCAATCCCAATGCGATCCGCAGCTATATCACAAATGGCAGTAACCATAACATCGCTGCGCATTAATAAGTTTCTTAGATGATTGGTACCTCTGAGTCCGACACCAATTAGACCTACCTTTAATTTTTCATCGTAAGAATTGCCGTAAAATCCGGAAGCAATATTAGGAAGTACCGTAATGCCTGCTCCAACGATGGCTGTATTTTTTAAGAATTTTCTTCTGTCATTCATAAGCTAAGAGATGTTTCTAATAGGTCATTAAATTATGAATTTCTTTAAGATAGCCCGTAATTTGAATCATAAAAACTTATTTTTGCGGCCATAAAGATGCACTTATGACCCTATTATTAATGGCTGCCGGTAGAGGTAGCAGATATGGAAAACTAAAACAATTTGACGGACTTGGCCCTGCGGAAGAGTTCTTAATGGAGTTTAGTATGTACGATGCACTCCAAAATGGGTTTAATCATATTGTAGTAGTAACTCAAAAAGATAATGTTTCCTATCTAAAGGATTATTTGTCTGAACGTCTCAACAAGTCTGTAGCCCTCGATGTTATTGCCCAGGAACTTCATGACTTACCTGAAGGCAGCAGTTATAAAGGAGAAAGAGAAAAACCGTGGGGAACGGCCCATGCTGTTTGGACAGCACGAAATGTTATTTCCGGACCTTTTGCGGTGATAAATGCCGATGATTACTACGGAAAAAAAGCCTATAAAAATGCCGCCAACTTTATTAATAGAACTGCCGATGACATGTCTTTTGGTTTGGTTGCATACACCTTACGGGATACCCTATCTGAATATGGTTCTGTTTCCAGAGGTGTATGTAAAAGGGAAGGAAACACCCTTATTTCAGTGGAAGAGCGAATCAAAATAGAGCAACAAGAAGATGGCATTGTAGATACAGATTCTGGCATCCGCTTTACCGGGGAGGAATTAGCAAGCCTAAATTTCTAGGTGTGCAGACCTGCTATTTTTGATCAAATTGAGCAGGATCTTCGTATCTTTTTACAAAAGGAAGAGAATATACAAGGGGGTGAAGTGTACTTGCCCTTCGTAATTCAGGCCATGTTGCAGGCAAATAAAACATCCGTTGAGGTGATCCCTTCAGAGAGTAAATGGTTTAGCGTTACCTATGCAGATGACAAGGACAAAGCCATGTCTCATTTGCGGCAGATGACAGATGAAGGAGGCTACCCGTCACCTCTTTGGGGATAGATTGCTTCCCAAAACCACAAAAAATGGATAGGAATAAAGCGTTATCCGCTTTA
>CBDUCK010000295.1:0-2362 GCA_965365635.1 uncultured Muriicola sp. | reverse complement strand
TACTTCATACTATTATCTGTTTCCACAGTGAATTCTTTCGAATTAAAATGGACAGAACGCACCGTATCAAAAGTTACCTTGGCACCTGCCTCGAGAGCCTTTTTATAAAGGGTATCGTCTAAAGCATATCTGCTGATCCCCACACCGCCAAGCGGAAGTGATAAACGAATTGAAGCTCCTTTCTTAGAAGAAAATTCAAGGGTATCTATAGAAATAGTTGTTGGTAGGTTTACTTCTAATGAATTAAGATAAGGAAGTACTTCATTCGAAAGATATTCTCCGCATACCTTATGATGTGGATATGGTTCTTTTTCAATGATCAGGACCTGGTAGTTTTTTCTTCGTAAATGAATGGCTGCTGTGAGTCCTGCCAATCCACCTCCAACAATAATAACATCGAGCATATTCACCAGAGAAAGATACAGATTCCTACAATAAAAAACCCCGCTAAAATAGCAGGGTTTACATCTAATATTCTTATTAGGTTATCCTTTGGTTTTAAGCATGGCTTCTTTTTTAAGTTCATCATTAGCGATGATTCCCAGTTCTACCCTTCGGTTTATAGCTTTTCCTTCCGAAGTTGCATTGTCTGCCTTTGGCTGTGATTCCCCATACCATTTCGTGGTAAACCTATCGCTATTGATCCCCTGACTTATTAAATAATTGGTCACAGATTCTGCACGCTGTTTGGATAAATTCATGTTATAGTCATCGGCACCTGCACTATCTGTATGACCTTCCACCAAGATCACAGACTTGGGGTATTCTTTGAATATTGCAGCAAGTTTATTTAGTGTTTCAACAGATCCTCCTTTAATATTAGATTTGTTGGTATCGAAATATACCCCTGCTCCCTGACTAAACGTTACATTGATTCCTTCACCAACCCGCGTTACTTCAGCGCCTGGAAGTTCTTCTTGTATACGTTCTGCCTGTTTGTCCATTCTGTTGCCGATATAACCGCCTGCTACACCACCAACTACACCGCCAATAATAGCTCCAAGAACAGTATTTCCATTTTTTCCAACATTATTACCAATAACACCGCCTATAACCGCACCACTAGAAGCGCCAATCACGGCCCCTTTTTGCTTGTTATTCGCATTTTTTATCGCATTACAACCCATAACAAGCGTAACTAATAGTATAAGCGCAGTAAACTTTTTAATTGTAAGTATCATTCTATAAATTTTTAGTGAATTCGTAAACAACGGTTACCGGCTTTCCATCCACAGTAACATTCGATTTTAAAATCATTTCATTGGCCGTAAGAGATGCTATCGTAAGTCTATACCCAAACCCACCTGAAATGTCTTTTCTGTTCTCATCAATAAATTTGAATTGTAACATACTGTTGTAGTTTTGAGGATTGTCTATAACAGACCAACGAATAAATCGATCTCCTCCGGCACATAAGGTTCCTTCTTTAATACTATACCTTCCGGTACTATTATTGTCTCTAAAGAACCAATTGCTATCTTCAAAACAAATAGCATCGGCATCGTTGAAAACAACCGCTTTAAACAGTCCTTTGTTGTTTTCGTAACGCACGTCATTTAGAGTCCAGGTACCACTAATTAAATTTCGTTGATCGCGAACCACTTTGGTTGAACCGCATGAAGAAATTAGCACGCCAATGGTCATCAAAATAATAATTCTAAATTTCATATTTATATTGTCTTTGGTGGTATATACGATATTGGTTAGCATTTGGTCTTTGTTACTCCAATTATAATATGCATAACAAATTCTTAGAAATGATAGTTAGGCTAATAGCTTAGTAATTCAATTAAAGTTGCCTTAAATCTTTCCTTAGGCAAGTATTCTTCTTCCAGCGCTTTTGCAAAAGGAATAGGTGTTTCCAAACTTCCTACGCGGCGAACAGGTGCGTCTAAATACTCAAAACAGTGTTCCATGACCATTGCAGCTATATCGCTTGCTATGCCTCCAAAAAGACTGTCTTCCTGCAGTATAATGAGTTTACCGGTTTTCTGTACCGAGGTGTACACTGTATCAATATCTAATGGCTGTAAGGTCTGCAAATCTATAAGGTCCGCACTTATCTGTGGTTGTTCTTCTAAGGTTTCCAACGCCCAGTGAACCCCTGCTCCATAGGAAACAATGGTGATATTCTCTCCTTCTTTTAGTAATTGGGCCTGTCCAAATGGGAGCGTATAATAGCCTTCAGGAACGTCCTGATAAAGACTTCTATACAGTGCTTTATGCTCAAAAAACAGTACAGGATTTGGGTCATCGATGGCTGTGGCCAACAACCCTTTTGCATCATAGGGAAAGGCAGGGTACACTACTTTTAAACCCGGTGTTTTTGCCATGTTCGGCGCCTGCCAGAAACGCTCGACAA
>CBDUCK010000294.1:0-2465 GCA_965365635.1 uncultured Muriicola sp. | reverse complement strand
GCCCCACTGGCCGGGGACCTCTGAGAATTCTGGTTCTAAGCGATCTCCTTCAAACACCACTTCATTTTCCAGGAGCATTGGGTCGCTACTTAAGGTGCCATTAACTTTAATACTTCCCCCAGACCCTACAAGTATTCCAGAGTTTTTATGAAAATGAACCCGGGCACCTGCATTGATGTTTAAGGTCTTCCCGTCAGACACCGCAGCGTACCCATACACCACATAGGGCTTTTCATTGGTGAAAGTGAGTTCATCATCTTCCAAGACAAAACCTTCAATTCGTTGTTCGTTTCCTTCCTCATCTATCCCAAAAGGAATGCTTTCCTTGCTGCCATCGGACAAAGTAGACGGGTACAAAAACACCGCATCTTTAACTAAGGTTACCAGGGGCACTTCCTGTTGGTTAGCGCCAGTATCGAACAGTAGTGCATCCACGTATAAAAATTCTGCTGTATTTTCGGGAGCAATATCGAAGGTGGTTTCTATAAAAACATACAAACTGTCTTTGGCGAACAATGGGACATTGGTAAATGCTGCTCCCGAAACACCATCAACATTAAGTCTGTATTGGCTGTTATTTCCACCACCCAAACGAATAGATGGTATTTCAATATCTTCTTTACTTCGATTATATACTTTAAGGCTATAGGTACTACTTCCAATAGCAGTAAAAACCGTATCCAGATAAACCGTGTCCTTTGAAAATTGAAGGTTTCCATTACTTTGGGCGTATTCAAAGTCTTTTCTGCAAGAGGAGGTCCATAGCAGAAAGCAACAAATTCCAAGGAAGATAAAAGAATATCGGTGCATTATAGCAAGGTTAAGTACACAGTTTTAGGGTGTAAAAACATTTTTAATTTCCTCTGATATCCGCATAGGTCGCAACGTTGTTGCATTTAGAAGACACCAATCTGTTCTGGCCTGTACCAAAAGTGTATTTTTTTCTGAATTGTACATTTGCACCACCCGTGTTGATATAGGCCCTTCGGCCTTGGCAATATGTGTTTTTAACAAGACAATATCGCCCAATTTCGCTGCATTTTTATAGGTAATGGTATGTTGCCGTACCACCCATACTACCTCCTTGCGCATTTTTTCGGGTGCCTTGGCCTCCCAGTGCTCTTTGGAAATATCCTGAATCCATTGCACATAGCGAACATTGTTAACATGGTCTAAATCATCCAGGTCATCTTTGGTTACCTCAAGGGTCTTTTTGAAGCTCTCCATTTTATTTTTTTAAAATCTTCACTTCAAAAAGTTTATCCCAATTTTTACCCGTTACAAAGAAGGTTTTCCTGTTAGGATGGTAGGCCACTCCATTGAGTACATCTAATTCCGGGTGTTTTTTTACCCGCTCTTTTAATCCTCCAAAATTAACGACTCCTTCAATGGCTCCACTTGTGGCATCAATGATCATCATGCTTTCTTTTTGCCAAACATTGGCGTAGATCTTGCCATCTACATATTCTAATTCATTAGCCTTATTGAAAATTGATTTGTTGGTTACTATTTGAATAAAGTCTTTTTCTATCATGGT
Source organism: uncultured Muriicola sp. (assembly GCA_965365635.1). Classification (GTDB taxonomy): domain Bacteria; phylum Bacteroidota; class Bacteroidia; order Flavobacteriales; family Flavobacteriaceae; genus Muriicola. Next base: position 928 of record CBDUCK010000294.1, on the reverse strand, counting down.
CTCCGGATCCAGGATCCATATTTTATCGGTGCCATCGCTTTTATACAAATACGTGCCATTATTGCACAGACCCCAGCCTTCTTTGCTTTGGCCATATTGAAAATTGTCTATTTTGCTAAACTTTTCAACATCATAGATAAAGCCAGTTTTAGCCTGCCAGGTGAGCTGATATAACCGGTTGTTTAATACGGTGATTCCTTCTCCAAAAAAGCGTGCGTCCAGGTCTATTTTTTGAAGGACTTCCCCTGTTTGATAGGCTATTTTTCGGATAGATGAGCTGCCTTTCCGTCCTGTACTCTCATACAGGGTGTCTTTATAGAATTCTAATCCTTGTGTAAATGCTTTTATGTCGTGCGGAAATTCATTTATGATTTCATAGGTATAGAGGGCCGGCGGTTGTGGGGCCAGCACTTTAATTTCTTTACTAATAGAAACTTCTTGTCCTTCGAAGCCAATGTGGGCTTGTAGTGTTTTTACACCCAATTTTTTAACGGCAAGTACAAGTTGCTTATCGTTAACGGGCATATTGATACCATCTAGTGAATACCTCACTTTTTCGAAGGAGATTCCTTTCTTATTTTTTATTGAAACATCAACGGTATCTCCCTGTTGAAAATCGGTTTGGTTGCCTGCCAGTTGTATTTCAAATAATTTCTCCGCATTATTTTCACCCCCACAGGGCATAAAAAAAAGAGCCAGTCCGTTAAGGATGAAAAACTTAATGAAATTCATAGTCAATCGTAGTTTAAAAGCAAGGTAATTCAATAAAATTAGAATCTAAAACGATTGTCTCGAATTTAAAAGGTTGTATATTTGCATGAGGCAAGTCCTACACGACCAGCTCCTGTAGAATCCCCCAGGGTGGGAACACAGCAAGGGTATACGGTTGTAGCGGTGCGATGTAGGTAGCTTGCCTTTTTTTGTACCT
>CBDUCK010000293.1:0-2521 GCA_965365635.1 uncultured Muriicola sp. | reverse complement strand
GAAAATTCTTCTAAAACCTGACTTAGGTACGCAAAATCCGGGGTAACAAAGAGTTGCGGTTGGGGTTTGGTAATATCAAAAGATGTGTGTGCTGCTTCTATAGAATACGGTATTTTCTTAACTTCCTTGGTCATGCACCAGGCACTTTCTCCGATGGAGGATAACAATCCTGCACCATAAATCTTTGGGTTTTCTACTGTTCCAATTAAGCCGTATTCTACGGTCCACCAATGCAGATTTCTAATAAGCGCAATTTCGCTGGGCTCACCCATATTATTCTGTAGTTCCTCAATGGCTTTTTCAGCTTTGTTTATATCTTCCTGAGGTGTTCCCGGTGCTTCCTTTATAATAGACAGGTACCGCACCGCCTCATAGAGTTCAAAGTCTTTTTCGTTAGAGATGGCCTTGCACCCTAACTCACCAAAACGCCGCAAGTATTCTGCATATTCCGGATTTGCTATGATGGGGGCATGCCCTGCACCTTCATGAATAATATCTGGCGCGGGGGTGTACTCTATATGTTCTAACTGCCTTATATCTCCTGCGATCACCAGTACATTGTATGCCTGAAATTCCATAAAGGCAGAAGGCGGAATAAATCCATCGACTGCTACAGCGGCCCAACCGATTTCTTTTAAAATCCTATTCATTCCATACAGGTTTGGGATGTGGTCTACAGAGATCCCGGTTTTGTTAAGTCCGTCTAAATACGACTCATGAGCTACCTGGCTGAGGTAGTCTACATTCTTACGCATTACATAGCGCCATACAGCCTGATCTATAGCTGTATAGTCCTCATAATCCTGAGGTTTAATATATTGTTTTAAATGCTCTGGTAATTTGTCTAGAATGGGATTGCTTTCGAACGACATAGACTTTCTGGTTTATGACTTTAAAGGTACAAAAAAGAGTGTCAAACCCAGTCAAATAGCATGTTAGAAATACAAGAGATTAAGATACTTTGGGTATAGAAAAACCGCTCCTGAGAGCGGTTATATTTTAATTGGACCCTTCTATATTTGGGGGATATTTTTTAAGAATCTCAGAGACAAATTCTCTGATGCGTGCCTCTTTTTTCTCCACATTGGAGATGTTGTTTAGGGTACCTACTCCACGGCCTTGCCAAACCAGTTCTTTGCTTTTAGTATCTATTAGGTCTATATATAATGATCCTTCTGTGCTGGTACTAACATTGTTGCCGCCCCAGCCTGGCCTACCCCAAAACCATGGGTTATAAAAACCCCATCCTGGTCCCCAACCCCATCCTGCATTATTGTAGACATCAACGCGTTCCCGTTCTTTGGTGAATATGCTCACTAAAAGATCTGGCTCGTTAGATTTTATTAAACCCCGGGTGTTCATTTCCGTTTCAATGGCCCGCAGAATGCGCTTTTTATCCAAATCGGATATCTGAGCCTTATCGATTCCGGTTTTGTAAAAGGCATACGTTTTAAATGAATTAAAATCGGCTTCCTTATCATAGTCAGACACTACCCTAACAGATACACACGAGCTGAGCATAAAAAGCATCATGGCAGGTAGAATGAATAGCTTACTTTTTTTCATGACAATTATTTTTTTAGGTACGTAAATCGAATCAAAGAAAAAGGCTCAAATATCGTGCCGAAGCATTCGATTTTTAACTTCTTTTGGCTCTTTCCTTAAATCCGTAAGGACAGTGCCTGCAGTTACTTTCGCAACAATAACCTCTTTTTAAATGGTATTGCGCTGTAAAGACTTTATAACCTTCTTCTGAAAGGTAAAAATCACCTTCCTCAATCGGAATTATTCGTTTCATGAGCAAATTATGGATGCGTATTGGTGCAAAATTACAGGATTTATTGTTAATAAACCATTAGGTGAGGGGGTTTCATCCCACATAAGTACTGCAATTCTGATCGATTAGGGGAGTTGGACGAAAATGTGTGTAAAAAAGCGTAAAGATTTCATTTACAACACTTTTTGAATGTATTTTAGGATGGTTCAATACCAACAAGGATGATTATTATTAGTAAACACTTTTTTCACAGAAATTATGTAGGCCTTTCGTTATGGCCTTTTATTATTTTGAGAGAAGTGGCTCTAAAAGAGGACGCTATCTTAATTAATCACGAAAGAATTCATCTAAGACAACAGCAAGAACTTCTGATACTTCCATTTTATATCATCTATTTGGTTGAATGGTTGGTTCGCACCATATGGTATCTAAATGGCTATACTGCCTATCAGAATATGAGTTTTGAACGAGAAGCATATGCCAATGAAGATAACCTCCATTATATTGAAAAAAGAACTTCCTATGCTTTTATAAAATATCTTTGGGGTTAAAAGAACACATTTTGTTACTGTTTCCAACACAAGAAATTCTACTTCCTTAAATAAAAGAAAAGAACCTGCGTCTCTTTGTACGACGAGAAGATACTATTCACCCACTTCTCTCCGGCAACAAATACCGTAAGTTAAAGTTTAATCTGGAAGCGGCTAAGGAACAGGGGCACAACAGATTGATAACTTTTGGAGG
>CBDUCK010000292.1:0-2531 GCA_965365635.1 uncultured Muriicola sp. | reverse complement strand
TAATCTTCTGCGTAATTTCCTAAATGCTTACTCATAATACTAACCTATTTCTAAAGTCTGAAAGAAGCGGTCCGTGGCCACCACTTGATAATATAATCTTAGGCCCTATTTCATTTGTCCATGATCCGTCCATGAGATTTGCGCTCAATGTGGGGCTATCTGTTGATGTATCTGCGTTCGGTGCGCCCGATTTTACCGCTGCATATGTTGCAATAGTGTCATCTAGTTCCCACTCATCTGCTGGGGTAACTCCGGTTATGCAATTGCTTCCTGTGCCCCAATTGCCACTCGCCGCCGTAGCATCTTCACTTATTACAAACGATCCGGTGGCATTAGATATGTTTGAAACATCTGTTGTATTTCCAACATAACCACAATTTCTAACCGTTGCCACTTCGCTGCCAGCCTGTAGACCTATACCGCACCCCTCAGCTAAACACTGCTCTACTGTGATGGTTCCACTTGAAGCTGTATAAAATTCGATCCCTTGATTAGTAGCATCCCTAGCAGAAACATTATAAAAATGTATATAGCCGCCAGCACGTCCAAGCCATGCACACGTTCCCTGCAAACCATTTCCATCTAAAAATAGATCGTGTATTTTAGCCATAAATCCGGCTACTGTTGCGTCGAATCTTATACATGGATGCGTAGTTACCGCAGCAGCCAATACCCTTTTTATAGATATATCTTTGAACTCTAAAGAGCTGTTATCACCTGTGGGCGCAAATTGGACTATGGGTAAATTGGTGTTGCCACTTATCGTATATCCGGCGTTCACATTCCCGCCATGAGGAGAATTAGATAAAAAATTAACCGTCTGCCCCCCAAAACTCGTATTAAATAAAGCTCTGGCACTGGTTGTTTGGCTGCTTATACAAGTAAAATTAAAAGTGCCTGTAGCTGTTGTTAAATCAGCAGCCAACGCAACAATATCGGCGTAGTCGCCACCACTACCATAGGTGTAATCACCAGAAGCTATTACATGTATATCGTTTATTGCAGGAAATGAAATTATTTTCGTTGAATCAGTACAAATTAACCCTTTACCTTGTAAGTCGTATTTAGGTAGTCTTAATCCTGGAAGTATTTTTGTTCCTATACTCGAATCAGATGTTTCTGTAATAAGTTTTGTTTCGTCAAGTATTAATCCAGAATGCCTGTAATTTTTTGCAGTTTCGTCATAAAGCAATATAGGGTCAAAATCCCCTATTGGTATTAATGCGTTTTCATAAAGACTTTTTTCTTCTCTATCGTGTTTTGTAATAAAATAGACGGTTTCCATCCAGGGTGAAAAATGATAGATCTCTTGGATTTCATCATGACCCCAGTCTAACGGATCATAAATATGCACCAACATACCATGTTTATAGAGGTTGTTCTCCCCCCTTTTCCAAACACAATATATCGGCCTAGCCATTACTTACTTTTCTCCAAATGTTTATCGAATCATTCTTCTTAAAGTTGCCAATTCTTCTGATGTTAGTTCAGCCATTTCTTCCCCTTAGTTAAACGCTTTTAAAATTCCCATTCCCGCAATTATTAATGTTATTATAGTCCATACAATACGAAATTGTATATCATAAGACTTAAATTTCTCTTTGTGTACGTCGCAAGGCATACTGTACACCCTCTCTTTTACCTTCCCCAAATCTTCCTGCATAGACTTCAAAATATCATGGATCATCTTGAATTCCTCTCTTGACATTATCTCCTCCTATAGTCTATACATTTCTTAGTACCAATTTCAATGGTTTTTTCTAATATTTTATTATATGTTTTCTCGATTTTCATTTATGATTTTAACCATTTACTTATTCTCCCCCTGCTATCATACGTTGCTGTCCATACATCCCCATCAGTATTTGTTATAGTGCTAACCTCATTATCAGTATTATAAGTGATTATCAATGTATTGAGTAAAATACTGTTAAGATAATACTCGATAGTAGTAGGCTGTAGATTAAAAGGCCCACCAAAGGCTGTTACTCGTTTATCATCGTATTTTATTATGTCACCTTTTACTGTTAAGTCACCTTCAACAGTAGCGTCACCCGATACAGTTAAATCATTACCAATTGTCACATCATCAGGCAGTCCAATAGTAACTGATGTAGTACCGGCAACCTCTACCTCATTGGCAGTACCAGAAATCATTGAACCGATAGTGGCAAATTCAACAGCATTCTCTGAAGTATTTACCCTGCAAAGCTCTAACCCCTGAGCATTATAGCTGCTTGGAGTATCGGTAAGGCCAACAAATGTGTTTCCCGTGTCCCTCTGCTCCATATAGAGATTTCTAAACCATACCGCCCATGTTCTATCACAGAGATTGCGTCCATCGGTAATCTTCTGCTTAATGGGAGGTGGTTGAAAATCCCTGGTTGTCATTCTTCAATCTCCACATCTGCATGAGCACTAATAAGCACTACTTTTATAGGGTCTGAGATAGTCATCCTGAAAACCCTGGATCTGCTCATACCAAGCCTATGCCAATGCACCCTGGCTGTGTAATTTCCCTGAGCACCGAT
>CBDUCK010000291.1:0-2595 GCA_965365635.1 uncultured Muriicola sp. | reverse complement strand
GCCGTTCCTACGGCGAGCATAATGAAACTACCAACGCTCCATTTCTCGATGGCTTTCGCTACATAAAATATACTGGCAATAACCAACCCAAAGAAAAAGGACCATAACAGGACGGGTTCATTAATTAATAACCAGCTTATGAGCTTAGCCAATGTTATTATACTAAAAGCGATTCCTGAAAAAATAGCCAGCAAGAAATTGCCATTTACTTTTTCCCAAACTGCTTTAAACCCTTCTTTTTTCCATGTTGAAATGAGCGACAGGTTAATAGCATTGATAGAGGTGATTAATTCTTCATAAATACCCGAAATAAAGGCAATGGTACCGCCAGACACACCGGGAACTACATCGGCTGCTCCCATGGCAATTCCTTTTAAACCAATCACAAGGTAGGATAGTAAGTTTCTGTCTTTCATAGCAATAAAAAAACAAAAATAGCCCTTTTATTCGGAAGCCTTACGGATGGTATCGATAATGTTTTGGGCCCAAATAGAGTCGAAGAAAGAGGGAAATTCTTCCTCAAAATACCGAAGTTTTTCAAAGTCTGCTTTTAAGGCTCTTCTAAAACGGTATTGTGCTTTTACCGGGTCGTTGGCCATAAGATATAGCCCGGCCATTTTATATTCTATTTCGGCCATGTCTGGGTAAAATTCTAGTCCCTGCAGTAAAATTTGAATAGCCGAATCCAGGTCTTCATTTTGAGTTACTACTTCTGCCCAGTTTAACCAGGTATCTAATTCATAATTCCCCAGATCTACAGCTTGTTTAAAAGCAAAATCGGCCTCGTCGTACTTCTCCAGAGCGGCATGTATCCGTGCACACTTTTTCCAATACTTGGCATTTTCCCCATCTATGTTGATCGCCTTATTTACATAATATAGTGCCCTTTCATAGTTGTCATTATTATAATAAAAATCGGTGATAGCCAACCATCCTTTATCTAAAAGCGGATCTTCGTGTACTGTTTGATAATAATAGAATTTTGCCAGGTCATTATTTTTTAACTTTTCATGACACTTACCCATTCTTAGATACGCATGTGAAGTAGGATCATCTATTTTTATGGTAGTTTCATAGTTTTCGATAGCTTCATTGTATTTCCCAAGCTTCTCTAATACCTTACCTTTTTCAAAATAAGCTCCTATAAAAGTGTCGTCTGAAATAATAGCGAAATCATAACTCGCCAGTGCTTCTTCATACATTTTTATAGAAAAGTATTGTTTGCCCAACTGATGCCACGCTACCTGACAATACGGATTGCGCTCCAAATAATCATTTAAATACTGTATCGCACCTTCGTAGTCTTCTAGAAATTCGAAACAGTATACCACGTTGTATAAAGAGGAGTAATCTTGCTCATCAAAAGAAACGCATTTCATAAAATGAATCTTCGCTCTTTCAAAATCATCCATAAAAAGATACTCCATTCCAAGTAGCGCATAGATGTCAAAACTGTCTTCAGCAAGCTCTAATGCCTTTTTCAATAGCACCACGGCAGCTTCATGGTTATCTTTTTTTGAGTAAATATTAGCCCGTTGAATATAGATTTCTTCATTGGAGCTGTCTACCACTTGTAATTTATCCAGGATCTTTTCGGCGACTTCGAGGTTGTTCTCAAAAACGAGTACTTCCACGTCTAGTAACTTAAGGTCCATAGCATCCGGATGCTGTTGAAGCCCTATTTTAATAGCTTTTTTGGCCAATGATATTTTACCATTATTTAAATAGTGGTGAATAATATCTTCAAAATCTTCCGCATCAAAGAAGTAGACATCATCTGTCTTGAGCATGGATTCGAATTTGGTAATCGGTCGGTTCGATTTTTCGTTAGGGTCTAACGCCATAGGAACGAGCTTGGTTAAACTATGGACTTAAAAATAGGTGTTAAAACCATCTTTATCTCCTGTAAGGGGCTATATTATTAACAAAATAGTTAACAACTTATTGTTTTATAGTATTTAGAGCATTGAGGATCATATCACAACCTTTCTCAATTTCCTCTTCGGAAATGGTTAAAGGAGGCGTAATCCGAACTGCTTTTTTCTCAAAAAGCAACCAAAAAAGAACGAGTCCTTTTTCGGCGCACGAATGTACTAAATGATTTGCTATTTCGCTATTTTCCATGAGCAATGCCAGCATGAGTCCTTTTCCCCTTATTTCACTGATATAGGGATGCTTTAAACGCTTTCTTATTAGTGCTTCTTTTTTTAGTGTATCCTGTATTAACGTAGAACGTGTTAGTTCTTTTAGGGTGGCCAATGCAGCAGCAGCGATCACCGCATTTCCTCCGAATGTGGTTATATGGCCCAGCATAGGCCCTTCTTTTAAAGAAGCCATCATAGTCTGTGACCCTATAAATGCTCCAACAGGCAGGCCAGATGCCATTCCTTTCCCAATAACCAGGATATCCGGAACACAATTATAGTGTTCAAATGCAAACAAAGCGCCTGTGCGTCCAAAACCTGGTTGAATTTCATCTAAAATAAGCAGGGCACCTACTTCTGTACATCGTTTTCTAACAAGTTCTAAATAATTATCTGAAGGACAGATAAATCCGGCTCCTCCCTGAATAGTCTCTAAAACCACGGCAGCAGT
>CBDUCK010000290.1:0-2600 GCA_965365635.1 uncultured Muriicola sp. | reverse complement strand
AATAATCCCGTATTAATTTTCTTCCAAAAAAGTTACCACTACCATCATCCATAGGGATATAGCCAAGGGAAACTACTTTTTGAAACAACTGATGACCATCATAATAACTACAGTTAGAACCCGTGCCAAGAATGCATACAATTCCCTGATGCCCAATTTTAGTAGTAGAATAAATGGCGGCAAAGGTGTCTTCCTTTACCTCTGCTTTGGCGTTCTTAAAAAAAGACTTAAAAATATTTTTTAAGAATTTCTTCATGCGGTTTGTTCCGCAACCTGCACCATAAAAATAGAGACGTTTTACTTTTGCCCTGTTCTTTGAAAGTTCAAAGTTATTGGCCAACCTGTCCTCAATCACTTCCCGTGTTAACACCTCGGGACTTAATCCTAAGGTTTGTGTCATAAAAATTTGTTCTCCCTTATCATTTAGGGCTATCCAATCTGCCTTAGTGGCTCCGCTGTCAACTATTAAGATCATGTGTAAAATGGATTTAACTAAGAAATCCTTAAAATAAGCTAAATTTTACTTATTCTAAGGATTTCAAATTTTTACTGTATTATTTCCTATAAAGAATGAACATATTGTGCAAGGTCTACCAATTTGTTAGAATACCCTGCCTCATTATCGTACCAGGAAATTATTTTAAAGAATTTTGAATTTAATTCAATTCCTGCTCCGGCATCGAAGATACTTGTTCTTGGATCGCTTACAAAGTCTTGAGAAACTACTGCCTCTTCTGTATAACCCAAAATTCCTTTTAATGATCCTTCAGACGCTGTTTTAAAAGCCTTTTTAATCTCTTCATAAGAAGTTTCCTTTTCTAGTCGTACCGTTAGATCCACAACGGATACATCTGCTGTTGGTACTCTAAACGCCATTCCTGTTAATTTTCCTTCCAAGGCAGGAATTACTTTGGTAACGGCTTTTGCTGCTCCTGTAGAGGCCGGGATTATGTTTAACATGGCACTTCTACCGCCTCTCCAGTCTTTTCTGGATGGGCCGTCTACAGTAAGTTGTGTAGCGGTTGTAGCATGTACAGTGGTCATAAGGGCTTCTTCAATACCAAATGAATCATTTAATACTTTCGCCATTGGAGCCAAACAGTTTGTTGTACAAGATGCATTAGAAACAATGGTATCTGAAGCTTTCACGTCTAGGTGATTTACTCCCATTACGAACATTGGAGCATCTTTAGAAGGAGCAGAAATTACAACTTTTTTAGCACCACCATCGATATGATATTGTGCAGTTTCTAATGTGGTAAATATACCTGTACATTCTGCTACCATTTCGGCACCAACTGCATCCCATTTAATATTCTTTGGATCTCTCTCTGCTGTAATTCTAACGGTGTTGCCATTTACAACAAGATTACCGTCCTTTACTGCTATAGTTCCATCGAACTTACCATGAACCGAGTCGTATTGTAAAAGATATGCAAGGTGTTCTACGTCTAAAAGATCGTTGATCGCAACTACTTCTACTCCGTCTCTTTTTGCAATAGCCCTAAAGACAAGCCTTCCTATTCTTCCAAAACCGTTAATTCCTACTTTTAATGTTGACATTTTCTATGTTATTAATTAATTATTATAAAGTCATAATATCTGATACCCTGATCAATTCTTTGTCTATTTCTGTATCCTTTCGTATAGCCTGTTCAACAGGGGTTAGTGTAATTTCATTATCCCGGATACCCGCCATTAAATTGGTTTTCCCTTCTAACAACGACTCAACTGCTTTTACTCCCATACGGCTTGCAAGGACCCTATCGAAACAGGAAGGTGCTCCCCCACGCTGCATATGCCCAAGCACACACACTCTTACATCATAAACCGGTAAATGTTCTTCAACATAAGCCTTCAGTTCGTACACATTTTTTCCAGTGGTACGATCTCCTTCAGCTACCACCACAATACTAGACGACTTACCTCTGGCTTTACTACTCTTTAAAGAATCCAATAGTCGTTCCAACCCAAGATCTTCTTCAGGAATTAAAATTTCTTCGGCTCCTGCCCCTATTCCCGCATTTAAGGCAATATGACCAACATCTCTTCCCATTACTTCTACAAAGAATAACCTGTGGTGCGAACTGGCGGTATCTCGGATCTTATCTATAGCCTCAACAACGGTGTTTAACGCTGTATCAAACCCCAACGTGTACCGTGTTCCGAATATATCGTTGTCTATAGTTCCGGGAATTCCTATAAATGGTATTTTAAATTCTTCATAGAAAATTTCTGCTCCGGTTAAACTCCCATCACCCCCTATAACAACCAGTGCATCTATATCTGCCATTTTAAGTTGGTCATAAGCCCTTTTTCTACCTCCTTCTGTTCTAAATTCAGGACAACGGGCCGATTTTAAAAAGGTGCCACCTTTATTGATGATATTATTAACACTTCTTGCATTCAATGGAATAAAATCTCCTTCGATCATTCCTTCATATCCCCGGTAGATCCCCATACATTCCACCTCTACGTATGCGCATGTCCTTACAACAGATCGTATTGCTGCATTCATACCAGGAGAATCACCTCCCGATGTAAAAACACCTATCTTTTTTATTCTTGGATTCATTGGAAAAATTAGAACTGCAAATCTA
>CBDUCK010000289.1:0-2623 GCA_965365635.1 uncultured Muriicola sp. | reverse complement strand
ATACTCCCTAACTCATGTTCTTCCCTGCAAAAGGCCTCAAATTCCCGGATGTCTTTTTCGTACGCCTTTACGGTATGGGGAGAATAGTTTCTTTCGTGTGCTAAATAAGATATAAAAGCAGGTATAGACATAGTTCAAAGTTACAAAAGACCTTCAGAGTATGCCACAAAAAAAATCTCGCCGAAAGCGAGATTTTTAATTTGAGTGTATTTTGAGAATTATATTTCTTCCTGATCTCTAAGACCTTGAATATACTGAGCTTTTTGAATTTGTTGTCTTCGCTCTACTGAGGGTTTCATAAACGCTTGGCGCTTTCTTAATTGACGCATAGTGCCAGTTCTGTCGAACTTACGTTTAAAACGCTTTAGTGCCCTATCGATGTTTTCTCCTTCTTTTATTGGTATAATTAACATTGGCTACAACCTCCTCTCTTTTGTGATTAGCGAGTGCAAATATAGTAGGAATAAATGAATTGAAAAGAACTTATTTTAAAATATTCTTTGCAATCACTATTTTTTGTATTTCAGTTGTTCCTTCTCCTATGGTACACAACTTAGAATCTCTATAGAATTTTTCTACAGGAAAGTCCTTCGTATACCCATACCCTCCGTGTATTTGTACCGCTTCGTTAGCTACTTTTACGCATACTTCGGAAGCGTACATTTTGGCCATTGCGCTCAGTTTGGTCATTGGTCTGCGTTCATTTTTTAGGAAAGCGGCTTTGTGCAATAACAATTCTGACGCCTCTATTTCCGTAGCCATATCTGCTAATTTGAAAGAAATACCCTGAAAGGAACTAATTGGTTTTCCAAATTGTACCCGTTCTTTAGAATATTTTAAAGCGGCTTCATAAGCTCCTTTAGAAATTCCAAGAGATAATGCACCAATGGAGATTCGTCCGCCATCCAATATCTTCATAGATTGAATAAACCCATCACCTACCTCTCCTAATCTATTATCATCAGATATTTTACAATTATCAAATATCAATTCCGCAGTTTCACTTGCGCGCATTCCCAATTTATTTTCTTTCTTTCCGCTTGTAAAGCCTTTTGTTCCTTTTTCAATAACAAAAGCCGTCATCCCATGGCTATCTCCCTTTTCACCTGTACGAGCAATTACCACAGAAATATCCCCGCTCTTAGCATGAGTAATAAAATTCTTGGCCCCATTTAAAACCCACATATCTCCCTCGCGAACTGCGGTAGTATTCATACCCCCTGCATCCGAACCTGTATTGTGTTCTGTAAGACCCCAGGCTCCAATCCATTCCCCGGTAGCCAATTTTGGAATCCATCGATCTTTCTGTTGTACGTTCCCAAAAGATAGGATATGATTGGTACATAATGAATTATGTGCGGCTATGGATAAACCTATCGATGGATCTACTTTGGAAATCTCTTCGATGATCGCGATATATTCGTGATATCCCAAACCAGAACCTCCTAAGGATTCGGGAACCAGAATACCCATAAAACCCATTTTACCTGCCTTCTTAAAAACATCCACCGGGAATTCCTGAGATTCATCCCATTGCATTACATAAGGCCGTATATGTTGCTCTGCAAACTCCCTGGCAGAAGTTGCCACCATTCGTTGGGTTTCTGAATAATCAAACCCTAATTCTGTCATTGTTCCTGTGATCATTATAGCAATTTTTTACAGGGCCAAATATAGCTTAATTCTATTAATCTTATCCGCTGGAAAATCCTCAATTTTTGTTAATTCTGTAAAGGAAGAATAGCTTCCATACCTATTTCTACGGGCAACGATACGATTAGCCAGATCTATTTTAATATATATGAGCTGTGAAATCTCTTCTGCTGTTGCGGTATTGATATTGATTTTTTTTATGGTTGGGACCTGAACGACCTTAAATTTCTTTAAAGCTCGTAGTACTACATCTTCCTCAAGGCCATATACATCATACAATTGTTCTGCTGTCATAAATCCGTCCAGCGCATTTCTAAAATTAATAATTCTATGTGCTAAAATATCTCCTATTCCCGATATGCTTTTTAATTCTTGTTCCGTAGCTACATTCAGGTCTGTAAATACCTTTTCATGGTTCAGAACACTGCTGTCTTTCTTATTTGCTCGTTGAAAATTGGGAAACTTAAAATAAGGAGTTAAGACTGCTAACAAGGAATCGGACACTAGTGTTACCTCCTGGAACTCTTTAGCGGTTTGTACAAACTTTTTTTTGTTCCTAAATGCATGCAATCTGTCTATCTCCGAAACAGACATCCCTAAGATATATCCCTTATAATCAGAGATGAAATTGGGATTAAATGAAGAAGGGTGTACTTCTCTTTTTTGTGCATGTACAACTCTTACAGAGTCAATATATCGGCTTGTTTCTGAATCTATTTGAAGGCTGGAAGTATCTGTATCAAATGTGTTTGAGGTAAACAGGTAATAAGCCCCTTGCAAGATCCCAATGAGTAGTAGTAAAAAGAAAATCCCACTTCGTTCCTGTTTATTGAACCTGAAGTGGGATTTAATATTTTTCATTCAAAACCTTATTTGCTTTTTACAAAGCCTTTGATATCTGTTAGATATCGGTCCATCTCCTCTCTAACCTTTGGGAACAAAAACAGCAACCCTACCATATTGGGGAATA
>CBDUCK010000288.1:0-2652 GCA_965365635.1 uncultured Muriicola sp. | reverse complement strand
ATGCAAGCACCAGAGCAGCTCAACTATATCAATGAAGCTATTGCTGCAGACAGTAGTTTTTTTCAACCTAAAATAGATCGTGTTGCCTATTACTACAACAGGGATCAATTTGCCATAGCGGATTCCTTGCTTCAAATTTTGAAGAAAGAAACGGGTACTAAAAAGGAGCAACTGAATATGATCAACCACTATGAGGCTTGTTTTAGAGGGGATAATAAAATGGCCTATAGGACCTATAAAGATGAGTATGAAATTGCCCCGGCTGAGATTGATTTAAACATGAGTTATATGGTATTGGCTCTCAGGATGTTGATAGTATATATTCTGCGATGGGAGACATGAAGGATTTTGATCTTGATCGATGCATATCTTGTGAATACCGTTATTTTGTGAAAGGAATGGCCAACTTGGAATTGGGCCTGTTCGAAGAAACTATGGAGCTCTTAGCGCCATATGCGCGTACAGCAGGCCATGAATATATTAAAGAAGTTCTGATGGAGGCATATGTTCAAAGCGGAGACGACCAGGCGGCGAATGAACTCATGGAACATATTAGGCTTTTAGGACGTATTGAATATTGGGAAAGACGGGTTTGGAATATTTAAAGATTGGCAACGACACAGAGGCTAATCGTTATTTTATCCAGGTTTCGGACTACTTAAATAAGAAAATAGGATCCCTTACGATGGGCGAGAAGGAATTACAGGCAGAAATTATATTTTACAAAAAAGACTATCCTAAGGCACAGGAATTATTGGAAGCGCTGCTCATTGAGGGTGATGATGAAATTTCCAATACAACTTATCTGGCTATGAGTTTTTTCAAAAATGGAAAAGATAGAAAGGCGCAAAAGACAATAGATATGCTAAATGAATTAAGGACGCAGTATCAGTTTGGGGATGTGGACTACGGTATGGCCCAATATTATGCCTTTACCGGGGAGAAAGATAAGAGCATGGATCATTTGCTAAAGGCAGTGGCAGCAGGGAAACGTTTTACCAGCTCAACTTTCCAGAACGACTTATTATTTAAACCATATAGGGAGTCAGAGGACTTCCAAAAGATCTTAAGGTTTTGGTATAATTAAGAGCGCACAGCGATTTGAAATTCTATTTAATTTAGCAGTAACATTAACCAAAACCCTTTCAGGGATAAACCAAGCTAACAATGAACAATTCTGATAAGAACTTTGCCCTCATCATTGGTGTAGGAGGTGACCAAATCGAATACACAGTGAATGACGCCAAAATGCTGCATGAAAATCTTATCAATAAAGATTTAATTGGGTATCCGGAGGATAACGTTCTTCTAAGAACGGAAAAACAGGCTACTAGAAACGGAATCCTGGAGGCTTTTGATGAGCTCCGTGAGAAAGCAGATGAAGATTCTACAATCCTGCTGTATTATTCAGGTCATGGGGGAAAATATAGCGATAAGCACAAATTTTTTCTTCAGCCTTCAGATATGACTGCCGATACTATAGAAGAAACCATGATCACCGCCGAGGAACTCAAGGAAAAGATCAACACCTTACCATCTAATAAGCTGGTACTTTTTTTAGATTGCTGCCATGCCGAAGGTCTGGTGCAAAGTGGTATCCAGGGCTTATATGGGATGGCACAAAAATTAAATGATGATCACGGCATTTGGATCATGGCTTCTTGTCAGGACAACGAAAAGTCTTATGGAACAGAGGATCACAGTTTTTTCACCCAAGCCCTACTCGATGTATTGGCAGGAAAGCACACAAAACCTTTTACGGACCCGGAAATAAGCATGATGGATGTGGTGGAGTACATTTTTAATGAAGTTCCCAGACTGGCTAGTTGGTGCGAGGATGAGAACGGAAATGACGTTGTGCAAACACCGTATTTTAAAACACAAATGTCTGAGAACCTTATTTTGAGTCATTTTCCTAAAAATGCCCAGGATCATGAAAGGATCATAGCAGAACTAGAGCCAAATCTGGAAGCACTGGATGAGGAAAGCTTTATTAGACTTATAAAATCGATGGAAGCTGTAGGGAGGGTAGAGGATGCAATTAGTGCGTTGAACAAAAATAAACGAACAAAATCTGACCCCGACCTGATGGAGACCTTGGGGGATCTTTATCGCAATCACTATATAAAGCACCGGTTACAGAAAGAAGGAGAAGAGGCTTTGGAGATCTATAAGAGGGCATATGAGCTTGCTGTAAAAACAGAAGACGAAGAACAAGTCTTTACCAATGCAGTGAAGGTAGCCTTTATGTTAGCCAAATTAGATCTCAGTAAAAAGGAGATGAGAGAATATGCTTTATTGGCGCTAAGTGCGGCAGACAATTACGTCTATGATAGTGTTCCAAAATTTGTAACCTTGGCAGAGGCCAGTATTTATTTAGGCGACCTGGAAGGTTCAAAGAAGCATTATGCGGTGGTGGACGCTAAATCCGGGATTCGTTTTAAAATGAAATGTTACGAGCGGGCGGTCCTCATTTACAATACCTTATTCGACACTCGAAATGAAAAAGACCCATTCTTGTTGTATCTGGAAGAAACTTTGTTAACGTAGTATAAAAGGGTAATTTACATTAAAAAATATGGGATATTTCAGAAAATAGTGTAATTTAATCCTCAAACCTTTAACCAACACAAACTTAATTCTCGTGGAGAA
>CBDUCK010000287.1:0-2671 GCA_965365635.1 uncultured Muriicola sp. | reverse complement strand
AGCATAGCCCTGATCACTAGTAGCCTCAATTTCCTTAGGCTTATTTCCCACGGTAACCAGATATTTCTGACCGGATAAATAAACTACCTGTCCCAGGACCATTCCAATAGCTGCCAAACCAAAACCTGCATGCCATCCCCACTCATCGGCCACCCAAGCCACAAGCAAAGCCGCTAAGGCTGCTCCGGTATTGATGCCGATATAGAAAATTGAAAATCCTTTGTCCCGGCGCTCATCTCCCTGTCTGTACAGACCTCCCACCAAGGTAGAAATGTTAGGCTTCAGCATCCCCACACCTGCAATGATAAGACCCAACCCGGTATAAAAAGCCCACATGAGTTCAACAGAAAGAATTCCATGCCCTGCTACCAGTAAGAAACCACCAATCATAACGGCTTTTTTCTGCCCTATGATCTTATCCGCAATAATACCTCCGGGAATCGATGCTACATATACTAACATGGTATACCACCCATAGAGCGATAAAGCTTCCCCATCTAACCATCCCAATCCAGGATTATCTCCTCTTGTTTGAGCTGTTAGATAAAGCACCAATATTCCTCGCATTCCATAGTAGGAAAAGCGTTCCCACATCTCTGTCATAAACAGAATATAGAGTCCGGCCGGATGCCCAAAGAGTTCTTTTTGGTGTGCTGGTTTTGTAGTTGTTCCCATAATTATTTTGGTTAGTTTATAAATTCTCTTTTATGAAATTGGTCATTTTAGTGTACAAATGCAAGCTGGTATTTCCTCCTTTGATCCCATGATTTTTGTCGGGATATATTGCCCAATCAAAAGGTTTGTTGGCTTGCACCAATGCTTCAATCATGCGCATAGAATTCTGCACATGCACATTATCATCTCCAGAACCGTGCACCAGCAAATACTTTCCTTTTAATAGTTCAGGATAATTAAACGGACTGTTATCATCATATCCACTGGCATTTTCCTGTGGGGTTGTCATATAGCGTTCCGTGTACACCGTATCATAAAACCTCCAGCTTGTTACCGGGGCCACTGCAATGGCCATTTCAAAGGTATCATTCCCTTTTAGAATGCAATTGGTCGACATAAATCCTCCGTAACTCCATCCCCAAATACCTGTTCTGTCTTCATCTATGAACGGTAAGGTACTTAATTTTTTAGCGACTGCGATCTGATCTTCCACTTCGTATTTACCTAACTCCTTATATGTGAGCTTTTTAAAATCGCGTCCTTTTAGACCCGTACCTCTGCCATCCACACAGGCAATTATATAGCCTTCCGATGCCAGTATCTGATGCCAGTAGTCGTTGTTTCCCATCCAGCGGTTCGCCACCTGTTGTGATCCAGGACCACTGTATTGAAATAACAGTAAGGGGTACTCTTTAGAAGCATCGAAATTTGCTGGCTTCATCATCCACATATTTAGGTCATACCCATTGATGGCAATTGTAGAAAACTCTTTTGGGCTTATTTCATAATCAGATAATTTAGCTGAAATCGCCGAATTATCTTTGATATCTGTGACCTTCTCACCGCTACTTGCATTGTGTAATGTGAACGTTGGAGGTGTTGTTGTACTGGAAAATGTATTGATAAAATAAGTGAAGTTGGCGCTAAAGGAGGCCGCATTATTGCCTGCTCTCTTTGTAAGTCTTTTTTTATTCTTCCCGCTTCGGCTTACGCTATAGACATCTCTGTTTATAGACCCGTTTTCTGTTCCCTGATAGAATATTTTTTTCTTTTTTACATCATATCCGTAATACTTGGTTACCTCCCAATTCCCTTTTGTAAGCTGGCTTCGCAAAGAACCATCTTTTTGGTGCAAATAGATATGGTTAAACCCATCTTTCTCACTGGTCCAAATAAAACTATCATCTTCCAGGAAGGTAAGATCATTGGTGACATCTACATAGGCTGCATCTGTTTCTTCTAACAACAGAGTAACCTTCTTATCTAAAGCGTTAACCGTGTACATTGTTAAATGGTTCTGGAGTCTGTTCATGGTTTGGACGCTCAATTCAGATCTATTGTTTTTCCATTGTATCCTCGGAATATAATAAGCGTTTTCTAACGAAATATCTGCTACGGTACCGGTAGCCAGTTCATATAATTTTAATGACACCTCCGCATTGTTTTCGCCGGCCTTGGGATATTTAAATTTATGAGGCGAGGGATACAGTTCACTGCCGTAAACATCCATCGAAAATTCTGGCACTTTTCGTTCATCGAAACGTAAAAAGGCAATGAAGGTTCCATCGGCATTCCATTCAAAAGCTCTTACAAAACCAAATTCCTCTTCATAAACCCAATCGGTTACCCCATTAATGATAGCATTGATTTCCCCATCTGTTGTTACTTGTTTGGTAGTACCCTTAGCCACATCCATCACAAACAGATCATTCTCTAAAACATAGGCTATTTTTTCTCCATTTGGAGACAATGTAGGCTCTCGGATTACCTCCTTAGATACCTGTGTTATCTCTTTGGAATCCAAGTCGTAGACATAATAAATTCCTTTTTTTGAATGTCTGAAAATAGATTCTACTGAGGTGGCCAGTAACACTTTAGATTCATCCGGACTAAAGGTGTACGAAGTAAAATAAGGGATATTCTCCGAGGGAGAAGAATGTACCAGCGTCTCTGTCTTTTCCTGGCTTTCATAGGCATACTTATCTATGCTGCTGGT
>CBDUCK010000286.1:0-2715 GCA_965365635.1 uncultured Muriicola sp. | reverse complement strand
TATACTAAATTCCGTTGCTTCTCCTACATGAGTTTCAGAAAGCAGCGCCGCTATTTCTTCTCGCAATATTCCATTAAGCTCCTCAGTACCCATATACTTGTCCTCAGCGACTCTTTTCTCTATTCTTTGAATGATCTTAAGCGTTGTTTCTACTCCAACGTCTGAAGTAACTAAAACTTCCTCCAGGTTATCCAATACATCATCATCTACTTTCGATTTTCCTGCGACGGCCTTGCCCAATTTTGAAAAAAAACTTGTTTTGGTCTTCTCCAAACCTTTGTCTAGCGACTGTTTTTTTTCTGAGGTAAATATTTTTTTAAATAAGCTCATGTGCACTAATTCCTTCGTTGATCAAATATATGAAAATAAAAAAGCCGCTATCCTAAGAGAGCGGCCTAATAATTTTTTATAAGTAGAATGTTATTTTTTGTTCAACCAATCATTTACCATTTCCGGTGACATTACCGATTCTACAAAAGTATACGCACCACTCTTTGGTGATTTTACCATCTTTATTGCCTTCGTAAGTCGCTTAGAACTTCCCTGTAAGGTTGCTACCGTCTTCTTTGCCATGTTATCTTACTTTATCTCTTTATGAACTGTCATACGTTTTAGAATAGGATTAAATTTCTTAATCTCTAATCTATCTGGAGTATTCTTTTTATTCTTGGTAGTTATATACCTTGAAGTACCTGGCATCCCAGAGTCTTTATGCTCTGTACACTCCAATATTACCTGTACTCTGTTTCCTTTTTTTGCCATGATATGCTATTTTTTCGGACTATTTAATAAATCCGTTCTGACGTGCTTCTTTCAAAACAGCAGAAATCCCTTTTTTGTTTATGCTTTTAAGAGCCCTGGCAGATACCTTTAGAGTAACCCAACGATCTTCTTCTGGAATATAGAAACGCTTTTTAGATAGATTAACGTTAAACCTTCTTCGGGTTTTATTGATCGAAAAAGAAACATTATTTCCGAACATTGCCCTCTTTCCAGTAATTTCGCAAACTTTTGACATGGTGCTCTTTTTTACTTGATTTTAAACAGGATGCAAATTTACGTCATTTTTACCGTATGGACAAAAAACTTTTTTAGAATTTTAAAATTTCTTTTTGCAACAATTCCAAAGCCTTGTGAACGCCTTTTTGAACAATCTTGGTTCTGTGATTTCCCATGTTAAATTCACTTACAATTACTTCCCTTACAGTTGCAATAGCAATATATACCCTGCCAACAGGGGCATCTGAATCTCCTTTCGCAGGGCCCGCATTCCCCGTTGTGGCGATCGCAAAATCGGATTTAAATAGTTCGCGTACGTTTACGGCCATCGCCTTGGCAACTTCAGCACTTACAACAGAATGCATGTCTATCAGTTCTTTCGGTACTTTCAGTAAGTCTATTTTAGTACTGGTAGCATAACTTACCACACTCCCCAAAAAATAGGCCGATGCTCCCGGTACCGAAGTAATTTGTTCAGCTATTTTACCCCCGGTGAAACTTTCTGCAGTAGCGAGCGTTAACTTCTTCTCTGCAAGTAATTTGCCAACAACCGCTTCCAGAGTTCCTTCTTGCTCTTCCCCGGTAATAATATCACCAATAAGTTCATAGAGCTCTGAGGCTACCTTTTTAATTCCTTTTTCTAGAACAGACCTATCTGTTCCTTTGGCAGTTAATCGCAACCTTACTTTTCCTAAATTTGGAAGGTAGGCTAGCTTAATAAAAGCTGGCAATTGTTCTTCCAATTCTGAAATACGCTCCGCAATGGCACTTTCCCCAAGTCCATAGGTCATGATCGTCTTATGGATAATAAACGGCCTTTCGAACTTCTCAACTATTTTCGGAAGCACTTCATTCGCCATGAGATTTTTCATCTCAAAGGGCACACCGGGCAATGAGATATAGAGGCAGTCATCTTCTTCCATCCACATACCTGGGGCAGTTCCAAACCTATTCTTCAAAATGTGTGCTTTGGAAGGAACCATAGCCTGATTCCTGTTTACATCCGAAATAGGAGTTGAAATATAGGTTTTAAATAGATGCTCTATATGTACCAGAACATCCTCATTCAAAACGAGTGCATCCTCTAAATAATCGCAAAGAGTATGTTTGGTGATATCGTCCTTAGTTGGTCCAAGACCACCGGTTATAATGACAATGCGAGCCCTGGAACGGGCTTCACTTAAGGCATTGAGAATATGCAGTCTGTCGTCCTGTACGGAAGTAATCTGATAGACAGATATTCCAATTTTATTAAGTTCGCTGGATATAAATGCAGAATTTGTATCTACAATCTGCCCAATGAGAATTTCATCTCCTATGGTAATTATTTCTGCAAACATTAAAATTCAAAATCTTTTCTTAATTCAGAAATAACCTGATGAATATCTTTCTTTAGTATTGGAAATTTTGATTCTATCTCCGTTTTATTGCCAGCATCTTTACCAAGGGTTTCAATATCCAAAGCAATAACTCTTGCTTGCTCCATTCCCAGCAAATCAACATTCGGCTTAATTTTATGACCGAGTTTATAAACATTTTCGTAATCCCCCGCCTCAATGGCTTTTTCTAGGTCTATTAAATCCTGAGGAACTTCTTCCAAAAAAACCGTTAGTACAGAATGGACGAAATCTTCATCTCCATCTGCCATCTCATTGATTTTATCCAGGCTGTAGATCATTATTTAACTTTTAGAGAAAACATTGTTTCACCCTCGAG
>CBDUCK010000285.1:0-2755 GCA_965365635.1 uncultured Muriicola sp. | reverse complement strand
GCTGAAGAAAGGGACTTTACCACACGAACAAAAAGGTAAATATGGTGGAGCAAGGGTGTACATTCAGCCTGCTTCTCATGGTACGGGAGTAATTGCCGGTGGTGCTGTAAGAGCAGTATTAGAAGCTGTTGGGGTACAAGACGTTTTGTCTAAATCTCAGGGATCTTCGAATCCACATAATGTTGTAAAAGCAACTTTTGATGCACTGTTGCAATTAAGAGATGCCAAAACAGTGGCAAATCAGCGAGGTATTGGCTTAGAAAAGGTTTTTAAAGGATAAGGAAGTATGGCAAAGATTAAAGTAAAACAGGTAAAAAGTGCCATCAAGAGACCTCAGAATCAAAAGAGGACCTTAGTAGCACTAGGATTACGCAAGATTGGACAGGTTGTTGAACACGATGACACAGCCAACATTCTTGGAATGATCGATAAAGTTAAACATTTGGTTTCTACAGAAGAAGCTTAAGAAATTTGTGTTGAGATGAATTTGAGTAATTTAAAACCAGCAGCAGGTTCTGTCCAAAGAGCCGGGAAGACCGTAGGTAGAGGACAAGGATCAGGTAAAGGTGGTACTGCCACTAGAGGACATAAAGGGGCAAAGTCTCGTTCTGGATATTCCAGAAAAATCGGATTTGAAGGAGGTCAACAACCTTTGCAAAGACGTGTTCCTAAGTTTGGTTTTACCAATATCAACAGAAAGGAATATAGAGGGGTTAATCTAGATATTTTACAGGAGTTGGTAGACAAGGGGATAGTGAAAGATACAGTTACCCTTACTGATCTTATAAAAAACAGATTAGCAGGAAAAAACGATTTAGTTAAAATATTAGGTGGTGGAGAATTAAAGGCCCCACTAAAAATTTCGGTACATAAGTTTACTGCAAGTGCCAAAAAAGCCATTGAGGCTGCAGGTGGAGAAGCAATAAATTTATAAGCGAGAAGGCATTATGAAGAAATTTTTTGAGATCATATCAAATATCTGGAAAATTGAAGAATTAAGGAACAGGATCCTAGTGACCCTGGGCTTACTTGTAGTATACCGTTTTGGTGCTCAGGTGGTTCTTCCGGGTATAGATACCTCACAATTGGCAGAATTGTCTTCAAATACAGAACAGGGAATTCTAGGTATATTAAATGCCTTTACAGGAGGAGCTTTCGCTAATGCTTCTGTTTTTGCATTAGGTATTATGCCTTACATCTCTGCCTCTATTGTAGTGCAGTTAATGGGAATAGCAGTTCCGTATCTGCAAAAGTTAGATAAAGAAGGGGAGAGCGGACGCAAAACCAAAAATCAAATCACTAGATGGTTAACTATTGGTATATGTATTGTACAGGCCCCTGCTTATTTATATAGCCTTGGCGCTTTAGGTGTTCCGGATAGTGCTTTTTTACTAGGAAAAGGATTAAACTTTATTGTTCCTTCCGTAATAATACTGGTAACAGGGTGTGTATTTGCCATGTGGTTAGGAGAGAAGATCACAGATAAGGGTATTGGAAATGGAATTTCCTTGCTTATTATGATAGGTATAATTGCCACCATGCCACAGGCATTTGTTCAGGAAGCAGTAACACGCTGGGACGGTAACGGAGGTCCAATGCTGATCCTTGTAGAAGTTATTCTCTGGTTTGTTGTTATACTACTGAGTGTCTTACTGGTGATGGCGACAAGGCGAATACCTGTGCAATATGCCCGTAGATCGGCATCAGGAGGTTACGAAAAGAATGTGATGGGATCAAGACAATATATCCCATTAAAATTAAATGCATCCGGAGTTATGCCTATCATCTTTGCACAAGCCATAATGTTTGCGCCTGGGTTGTTGGGAAGAACTTTTAATGATACAGCTGTTGGACAGTGGATGGAGGTTCAATTTCAGGATATTTTTGGACTGGCTTACAATATTTTGTTTGCTTTTCTAATCATTATATTCACCTATTTCTATACGGCTATTACCGTTCCTACGAACAAAATGGCGGATGATTTAAAAAGAAGTGGTGGTTTTATACCAGGAATTAGACCCGGTAAGGAGACAGGTAGTTTTTTAGATAAGATCATGTCTTTAATTACATTGCCAGGTTCAGTATTTCTGGCGTTGCTTGCTGTATTGCCGGCAATCGTAGTTAAATTGATGGATATTCAGTCTGGATGGGCACTCTTTTACGGAGGTACTTCCTTATTGATTATGGTAGGTGTAGCCATTGATACGGTGCAACAAGTAAATGCATATTTATTGAATAGGCATTATGACGGATTAATGAAATCAGGTAAAAATAGAAAAGTAGCATAATTTATGGCCAAACAAGCAGCTATAGAGCAAGATGGAAGTATCATTGAAGCATTATCCAATGCAATGTTCAGGGTTGAATTGGAAAATGGACACGTGGTAACGGCTCACATATCAGGAAAGATGCGTATGCATTACATTAAATTACTTCCTGGTGATAAGGTAAAACTTGAAATGAGTCCTTACGATTTAACCAAGGCTAGAATTACATATAGATATTAAGAAACTCGAAACATGAAAGTAAGAGCATCCATAAAAAAGAGAAGTGCCGAGTGCAAGATTGTGCGCAGAAAAGGTACGTTGTACGTAATTAATAAGAAGAATCCTAGATTTAAACAAAGACAAGGGTAATTATGGCAAGAATTGCAGGGGTAGATATACCCAAACAGAAAAGAGGAGTTATAGCGCTTACCTATATTTTCGGAATAGGTAAAAGCCGTGCCCAGGAAATTTTGGAAGAAGCGAAAGTA
>CBDUCK010000284.1:0-2786 GCA_965365635.1 uncultured Muriicola sp. | reverse complement strand
ACTATTATGAGGTCTTGGAGCTACTTCATTAACCAGAATTTCATCTTCATGTGTTTGGAACATTTCAACAGCCAGTAACCCAACATGATCGAGATTCTTAGATACATTGAGCGCTATTTCTTGTGCTTTTTGGGCTATTTTAACATCTATACGTGCAGGACATAAAACATACTCTACCTGATTTGCTTCCGGATGAAATTCCATTTCAACAACAGGATACGTAGCAACTTCACCATGTTTATTTCTAGCAACTATAACGGCCAATTCCTTTTTAAAAGGTATGAGGTCTTCTGCCAGGCATTCTACATTTGGGAGTCCTTCAAGGTCATCAATCTTTCGTACAATTTTTACACCCTGCCCATCATAGCCGAATTGGGCACATTTCCATACCATTGGTAATTTAGTGCCGCCGTGAGCAATACTTTCTTTTATTTCACTGGCATAAGCAAAACGGGAAAAACTAGCAGTAGGGATCGAATGATCCACATAAAAAAGCTTTTGAGTAACCTTGTTTTGTATAATACGCAGTTCTTTGGGTGAGGGGAATACCTGTATTCCTTCTTTTTCCAGTTTTTCCAGGGCGTCTATATTAACATTTTCTATTTCAATAGTTAAAACATCCACGTTCTTACCAAAGGCATAAACCGCATCGAAATCCAATAAACTTCCCAGTACAAATTCATTGCATCCAATTCGGCATGGTGCATCCTCAGAGGCATCCATAACTTTGGTATAGATGTCTAGTTTACGAGTTTCATATAGAAGCATTTTTCCCAGTTGACCTCCGCCTAATATCCCCAATTTAAGATTGGAAGAAAAATAACTCATACTATATTTCTTTGAAGACAATGTAATAGCCTCTTATTTTACAACAAAAATACATCTTAATCTTATAAACCAAGGGCCATGAACCCAAAAAGAGAAATCAAAATGTTATCTTTGCCCTCCTAAACGAACATGGCCATTGATTAAGCTGCACGATTCATATTTTGATTTATTTCTATCCGAGGATGAGATATTGGCATCGGTTAAAAAGATTGCTGATGAAATCGCCGAAGATTACAAAGACGAAGTACCAATTTTTGTTGGGGTTCTAAACGGTGCTTTTATGTTCGTTTCAGATTTTTTAAAATTCTATCCACACCCTTGCGAAGTTTCTTTTGTGAAGTTAAGCAGTTATAGTGGACTCACCTCCACGGGTATTGTAGAAACCCTGCTAGACGTTCCTGACAATATTGAAGGGAGAAGTGTCATTATACTCGAAGATATTATAGACACGGGTCGTACGCTGCAGGAGTTGGTTCATTTGTTTTCTAATACGAACGTAAAGAATTTTAAAATTGCCAGCCTTTTCTTTAAATCTGAAGTGTACAAAGGGGAATATGTAATCGACTATTTTGGCATGAAAATACCAAATAAGTTTATTGTTGGCTACGGATTAGACTACAAAGAACAAGGACGAAATTTAAGAGGAGTTTACCAACTAAACCAAAGTACTATGATAAATATTGTTCTATTCGGAAAGCCGGGTGCAGGTAAAGGAACCCAGGCGGGCTTTTTAAAAGATAAATACAATTTAAAACATATCTCAACGGGCGATGTGTTTCGGTATAATATAAAAAATAACACAACATTAGGACAATTGGCTAAATCGTATATGGATAAGGGCGATCTAGTTCCTGATGAGGTTACAATTGATATGTTGAAAGATGAAGTAGAGAAAAACCCTGAAGCCAGTGGCTTTATTTTTGACGGTTTTCCAAGAACCACTGCGCAAGCAGAGGCCCTGGATAATTTTTTAGAGTCTAAAGACATGACCATTCACGCTACTATCGCCTTAGAGGCGAATGATGAGGTCCTTATAAAACGACTATTAGAAAGGGGTAAGGAAAGTGGCCGTACAGATGATCAGGATGAGGAGAAAATACGAAATCGATTTGACGAGTATAATCAAAAAACAGCTCCTTTAAAGGACTTTTATAGTGCTCAGAATAAATTTCATAGTGTAAACGGGATAGGGAGTATAGAAGAAATTACCCAACGACTTGCGGACGTAATACAGAGTTTAACTTAGAATTCAAAGTGCAAGGGTAGCTTACGTATCTGCACTAAAGTGTCTTAATACCTACCTAATTAATATCATACCTAGAAAATGACGGAAGGCAATTTTGTAGATTATGCAAAGGTTTATTTATCCTCCGGAAACGGGGGTAAGGGCTCTGCGCATTTACATCGGGAAAAATATATAACTAAAGGGGGCCCCGATGGAGGGGATGGTGGCAGAGGAGGTCATATAATATTGAGAGGAAATGAAAGCTTATGGACACTTCTAAGTTATAAATTCAAAAGACATTATAAGGCAGGGCATGGAGAACACGGGAGTAAAAACAGAAGTACAGGAGCTGATTATGGAGATTACTGAACATGGTGAGGAAAGGATTTTACTTGAAGGAGGCATGGGAGGTAGAGGAAATTGGCATTTTAAAACGCCGACGAACCAGACACCCAGATATGCCCAACCTGGTATAGCAGGATTGGAAAAAGAAGTGACCCTGGAACTGAAAGTGCTCGCAGATGTTGGCCTGGTAGGGTTTCCAAATGCAGGGAAATCTACACTTTTGTCGGTGCTTACTTCTGCTAAACCAAAAATTGCAGATTATGCATTTACTACCCTGAAACCTAATTTGGGTATAGTAAAATATCGCGATTTTAAAAGTTTCGTAATGGCCGATATTCCCGGCCAGCCTGTGAGTCAGGCCGAAGTCATACCTGCGCTTCATCAACCA
>CBDUCK010000283.1:0-2809 GCA_965365635.1 uncultured Muriicola sp. | reverse complement strand
ATGTCGTGATAGCCACCCTCTTCCAGGCGATCAAAAATACTTTGCCATTGGGGTGGTAGCACTGGCCATTGTCAACTTTGTTGTCTTAACTGCTTTTGGTGCTAATATGGGCGCACTTGTAGCGTTGGCTACTTTTATTTCCTTTGTAATGGCCCCTATCGTAGGCTATATGAATCTAAAAAATGTGATGAGCCACGATTTGCCTAAAAAGTTTCACCCAACTAAAGGGCTTCAATACCTAACCTATGCCGGTATCTTTTTCCTTTCTTTGTTTGCCCTGTATTATTGCTGGATGATATTTTTCTAGATTGAAATCTAGAAAAGAAGGTCGTAGTTTAAGATCACAAGCAACTGACGTTCGTTCTGTTTATGAAATGTATCCAGGCAAAAAACGCCATTGGTACAATCATTTAGGAGCTTGTCTTCCCCATAGCCCACAGAGTACAATATGTTAGAAGAAGAAACGCCATGACTCTCAAGATAATCCTTTATAGCATCTGCCCTACCCTGTGATAGTCTAAAATTTGTAGCACCACCCCCACGACTGTCGGTATGTGATTCTATCCGTAATTGAATTTGTGGGAAACGCGTAATAATATCTACTACCTTATCCAGTTCCTTTGCGATGGCATCATTTATAACAGTTTTGCCTTTATCGAAATAAAACTTCGGAAGTTTTATTACTGTTTGCCCTTCTTTTTCTTCTACAAGATCATCTAACCTGGCGATACCTATATTAAATGGGGTATTTTGAATGTCCTCCAGGGCCTCATTTTGATAGGTATCAGAGAAGATAGAATGCCTATCCTTTGTTGCTTGTACAGTAATTTCTTCTTGCCAGGGAACTTCTATTCTAAAGGCACCTTTTTCATTTGTTAAAACTTCTTTCAGGAGTTTGCCTTCCTTGTCTAACAAACGAACTTCTGCTTCCGGAATAGTATTGTTTGTTGTAATATTTATGGCGCTACCATAAAGGGTAAAGGTTTTAATGCCGGGTTTTTCTTTCACTATAAATCCATAGATATCATCTTTTCCTTTCCCGCCAGCACGATTGGAGGAGAAGTAGCCAAGAAGGCTGTTTCCAACGAAGTTCTTTATGATATACCCAAAATCGTCCTTCTCCGAGTTTAGTCCCTTTCCTAAATTTACCGGGATACTGAAAATACCATCTTCCTTTATCTCCGATCGGTAGATATCCATACCCCCATACCCATAAAATACATCGGAAGAGAAATATAAACTACCTTCAAAGATATAAGGCGCTATTTCATTCCCCGGGCTATTTACCCTGGGACCAAGATTAATTGGTGAAGACATTATAAGGCCATTATTGGTGTAGACATAATAAATATCTGTACCCCCCAAACTGTCTTCAAAATTGGCAGCAAAGTACAGTTTACCACTTTCCGAATCGTAAAAGGGATAATAAAAAGATGTACTAAGATCTTTTAACAAGAACCGAAATACACCCGACCTATCTGCAGATCCCAAGGCAAGAGAATTCTTGCCGTTTTCGTCGAAGAGGAGTTCTCCGTTCTCTTCATTAGACCTTATATAGAATACCGCATCCAAGGCCTCAGAATAATAAGGCGTCCCCTGGTGAAATTCAAATTCAGGGATACCTGAAAAAGGTCGTGTAGCAAAAAAATCCCCATTTGCACTTAATTTTGCTATATAAATATCCAGGTAGGAAGCCGGGGCTTTAGGATTATTTCTGAATTTTATATCGGTATTCCGTGAGCTGGTAAACAACAATTGATCTCTGTAGTAGCTAGGGGCAAAATCGTCTTCGGGACTATTCTCATTAACATTAAATATGTTTAAATCAGCCGAGGTGTTATCATTAAGGCTTAGTAATTCATAATTAAATTGCGCATTTTCCCGGAGTTCCGAAGAAAATCGCCCACTATTTCTTTCCACAAATGCATAGGTACTGTCCGGTCATTTGAATCTATTTACGGCCAGCAACATTTTGTTAAATTGGGATGGAGTCATCGCCACGTTCCTCTTGTATACTTCCATAAAGGCTGAAGTGGCCATTTCAAAGTTATCGACCTTTAAATAAGACTCCGCAAGATTTATATATTGCTGATTGTTAAGAGGCTTCTCTTGCATTTCCTTCAAATACTCCCGAATAGCCCCTTGGTAATTGTATTCAAAAAACAAAACATCCCCTTTAGACTGTCCTTTTTGAGCCATAGATATGCTTCCTATCAACAAGAAAAAAAACAGTATTATACTTTTAGCATTCATATAGGATTCCCTTTAGAAAAATCTGGGGGTGTCTATTTGTTTTGGTTTGCCCTTTTTATTTTTTGTTCCCTTTGTTTTGGCACCACTCTCACCAAGGTAAAACTTGAGAATAAATTCATGCGATCCCTGATTGTATTGCCCCAGTGAATTTGTATTGTAATCATACGCATAACCAAGAAAGACGCCACTGGAAATCTGAAATCCGGCCAGGCCGCTTACAGCATTATTTATTCTATATCCGGCCCCCATTGTAAAAACATCATTTAGCAAGAAGTTAGCCGATAAATTAAAATTAAAGGGCAATCCTTCAAAATAACTGGCTAAAAAAGCAGGTTTAAATTTCAAATTATCGCTTAACTCAAAGATAACCCCTCCAATAACATTTACCTGTATTCTGTCATTAAAAAGTGCTTCTATTTCTTCATCTTTAGTAAGGCCGGTCAGAAAATTAGGAACGGAGGCCCCTATATACCAGTCTTCGGCATACATAAATACACCAGCCCCAACCGTTGGGTAAAATTTATTGAAAACGGTGGTATTCAAAAGCGGCTCATTC
>CBDUCK010000282.1:0-2815 GCA_965365635.1 uncultured Muriicola sp. | reverse complement strand
GTCTTTGCCCGGATAGACCTAAGCCTATACGATCTTTTTGTTCGTGATGAGTTTATTGTAAGCCTGGAGTTACTGAGAGTTTATGGCACCAGTAAAATAGGTCTTGTTCTGGCTGCGGCCAATAATAGATTTACCAATTCCTATAAAAAATATGCCAGTCAGGATGCATGGGAAATTTTAAAAAATTCAGCCATGGCATATGAGATTAAAAGCACCATATATACTAAAAGACCGAAAAAGAAGGCCGCCAAAAAAGAAATACAAAAGGAGGCTAAACCCTCTATTTCGGGCTATGTGTTCCATGGAAATAATATGCTGACCGATGTTCAGGTGATCAATTTGAGAACAGGAATCAGTGTGAAAACGAATGAAAAAGGGAATTATCAAATAGAAGCCTCTGAAGGGGATATACTCCAATTCACCGCCAGCGGAATGAAAAAATTACGTGTTCGGATTCTGAATAAGAAATTCATCAACATAAGGTTGGAAAGATTCTAAAACATGTGCATTTTCATACTTGTAACACCCCCATATTAAAAGGCTTCTCTACAGGCGCATGATTAGCCGCTTCAATTCCCATTGAAATCCATTTGCGGGTCTCTAATGGATCTATAATGGCATCTGTCCATAAGTGGGCTGCAGCATAATAAGGTGAAATTTGCTGATCGTACCGTTCTTTTATTTTATTGAAGAGTTCCGCCTCTTTTTCGGGTGTAATTTTCTCCCCTCGTTTCTTTAAGGAAGCCGTCTCAATTTGCAACAACACTTTGGCAGCTGAATTCCCACTCATAACCGCCAATTCGGCGCTTGGCCATGCTACAATGAGTCTGGGATCATATGCTTTACCGCACATGGCATAGTTCCCCGCTCCATAACTATTTCCAATAATTATCGTAAACTTTGGGACTACCGAATTACTAACGGCATTTACCATTTTGGCACCATCTTTAATAATACCTCCATGCTCACTTTTACTTCCTACCATAAAACCGGTTACATCTTGCAAGAACACCAATGGTATCCTTTTTTGGTTGCAATTTGCAATAAAACGAGTAGCCTTATCTGCAGAGTCCGAATAGATTACCCCACCAAAACGCATTTCTCCTTTCTTGGTCTTAATTACTTTACGTTGATTGGCGACAATACCTACGGCCCACCCATTAATACGGGCATAACCGGTTAAAATGGTCTTCCCGTAGCCTTCTTTATATTGCTCAAAGTCGGATTTATCTACCAGGCGCTTAATAATTTCGAGCATGTCATATTGCTCAGAGCGCGATTTTGGGAGCAGTCCATAAATATCTTCTTCTTTCTCCGTAGGGGGAGAAGCATCAGTTTTGCTGAAGCCGGCATTGGGATGTGCTCCAAACTTATCTACCAGCTTTTTTATGGTGTCTAATGCGTCTTTATCGTCTTTGGCTTTATAATCTGTAACGCCGCTGATCTCCGAATGCGTGGTAGCCCCTCCTAAGGTCTCATTATCTATGTTTTCTCCAATAGCGGCCTTTACCAAATAGCTCCCTGCTAAAAAAATACTACCTGTTTTATCAACAATAATAGCTTCATCGCTCATAATTGGTAAATAGGCACCTCCGGCAACACAACTACCCATAATAGCAGCAATTTGCGGAATACCCATACTACTCATAACGGCATTGTTTCTAAAGATTCTGCCGAAGTGTTCTTTGTCAGGAAATATTTGTTCTTGCATGGGCAAGTAAACGCCTGCACTATCAACAAGGTATATGATGGGTAATCTGTTCTCAATCGCAATCTCCTGAGCTCTGAGATTTTTCTTCCCCGTAATCGGAAACCATGCACCAGCCTTTACCGTAGCATCATTGGCTACCAATATGCACTGTCTTCCTTTTACAAAGCCCATCACAACAACCACTCCTCCAGAGGGACATCCACCATGCTCTTCATACATATCTTTTCCGGCCAGCGCACCAATCTCTATAGAATCTGTTTTTGGATCAATGAGATAGGCTATGCGTTCCCGGGCAGTCATTTTACCTTGGGAATGTTGTTTCTCAATTCTGGCCTTGCCACCTCCTAGTTTTGCTTTGGAAAGTTGTTTTTTAAGTTCAGAAAGTTGTAGTTTATTATGATCTTCGTTTTTATTGAAGGTGATATCCATGCTCTAGTTGCAGTTTCTTTTAGCAGCATAAATATAAGGAGTAATATTCATTAACTTTGATAAAATTGAAAAGTAAACATGGCAAAAAGCATACGTTGGGGTATTATAGGTCTTGGTAATATCGCTCAAAAATTTGCACAGGATTTAGCACTTGTAAATGAGGGAGAATTAGTTGCAATTGCCTCTAGATCAATGGATAGAGCACGTAATTTCAACAAAGATTTTAAAGTAGATTATGTGTTTGATTCGTATCAGCAACTCTTTAAATGTGAAGAAGTAGATGTGGTGTACATAGCAACACCGCATACAGAACATATGAATTGGGCAATTATGGCGATGGAAAATGGAAAACACGTGCTCTGCGAAAAACCGATGGGGGTAAATCGGAACCAATTGAAGCAAATGGTAGCGGCAGCTAAAAAGCACAATGTGTTTTTGATGGAAGCCTTATGGAGCCGGTTTAATCCTACTATCAGAAAAATTAAAGAGATTGTTACGGAGGATGGTTTGGGAACCATAGAGTACATACATGCGGATTTTGCTTTTTATGCCCTGGATAAAGCCAAAGAGGGTCGTTTGCTCAACCCCAGTTTGGCAGGTGGATCGTTATTGGACATTGGTATTTATCCGGTTTTTTTAACTTATTTGTTATTGGGGGTTCCTGATAAGGTAACC
>CBDUCK010000281.1:0-2821 GCA_965365635.1 uncultured Muriicola sp. | reverse complement strand
CAGAGGTAGCAAAATCAAAAGATACAATAGTATGTACAGAAAGTACCAGTGGCGTCGCTAAACCAGCTAAAACCAATGAAACTTCCTCAAAACGCTGCCAGTCTTTAGCCCGGCCACTCCATCCAAAGCTTACTAATCCGTAAATCTTTTTCTGAAACGGTTTTACTGCCCTGTCTCTGATCATCGCAAAATCTGGTAAAAGTCCTGTCCACCAGAAAACCAGGGAAACAGACAGATACGTAGAAATAGCAAATACATCCCATAACAACGGGGAGTTAAAGTTTACCCAAAGCGATCCAAATTGGTTGGGAATTGGCACTACCCAATAAGCTAACCACGGCCTACCCATGTGTATTATTGGGAACAACCCAGCCTGGATAACAGAAAAAATAGTCATTGCTTCAGCAGAACGGTTAATAGCCATTCTCCATTTTTGACGGAATAATAAAAGTACCGCAGATATTAGTGTTCCGGCATGACCAATACCTACCCACCAAACGAAGTTGGTGATATCCCATGCCCAGTTTACCGTTTTATTGAGTCCCCAAGTACCAATACCGGTAGAAACCGTATAAATTATACACCCTATTCCCCAAAGTAATGCAACCAACGCAATGGAGAAAACAATCCACCATTGTTTGTTGGCCCTTCCTTCTATAGGAGCTGAAATATCTACAGATACGTCATGGTAACTTTTGTCTCCAATAACAAGGGGTTTCCGTATAGGTGCTTCGTAATGCGACGCCATAAATTTATGTTATAGTTACGTTCTTTATTATTGATTAAGCTTCGTTGGTGTTGCGTACTTTCACCTGGTAAAACACATTAGGCTTAGTCCCCACATGTTCTAACAAGTGGTACATTCTATCCTCTTCCTTAAGTGCTGCTACCTGACTCTTTTCATCATTTATATCACCAAAAACAATTGCGCCATTACTACAAGCATTGGAACAAGCTGTTTGAAATTCTCCGTCTTCAATGACTCTACCTTCTCGCTTTGCATCCAGGATGGTCTTTTGTGTCATCTGAATACACAACGAACATTTTTCGATCACCCCTCTAGAACGTACAGTAACATCTGGATTGATTACCATTTTGCCTAAATCGTTGTTCATATGGAAATCTAACTCGTCTTACTTTATAAGGACAGTTGTTTGCACATTATCTTGTACCTACACATCGGTTATACGCCATATGGTTTTGACCCTGACGGCTATGTGATGTTGCTGCTACCGGACATACCGTTTCGCATGGTGCGTGATTACAATGCTGACACATAACAGGCTGGAAGGCTATCTGAGGTTGCTCTGCTGCCCTTTCCATTTCTTCAAATCCTGATTTGGATTCCATTGGACCCGAAAGTTCATCCTTCTTAATATTGTCGCCTTCAAAAGTATCTTCGGAAGAGTAGTATCTGTCTATACGCAACCAGTGCATATCTCTCGACCTTCTAACTTCTAGTTTTCCTACTACCGGAACGTTATTCTCAGCATGACAAGCAATGACACAAGCGCCACAACCAGTACAAGAATTCAGATCGATAGACATATTGAAATGATGCCCTATAGACCTGTCAAAAGAATCCCAAAGATCTACAGAAGTGGCTGGTACTTCCTGATGATTTAAAGAAACTTCCGGAACCGGATTCCATTCATGATGGTCTTTCGTATTAAATATCTCTAAGGTAGTTTCCTTAATGATATCTCCCCTACCCATGAGGGTATTTTGTAATTGGTGACATGCAAACTCGTGCATTCCTGAGGATTTTTCAATAGAAACAGCTTGTGTTGAACTGAAGTTATTATACAAAGCATAGGCGTTTACTCCTGTTTGCATTTCATCTTTCATCCCCACGCTCCTTCCATATCCAAACGATAAACCAATAGTATTCTTGGCTTGCCCTGGTTGAATTATCACAGGTACGTTATCTAAAGCAACTCCATTAACCGTAATTTTTGCCAAACTACCATCGAGACCTCCATTCGCTACATTCTCATTAACCAACCCTAAGGCATTGGCGTCCGCTTTGGAAATTGTAAGGTAATTATCCCAGGCTACCCTTGTTATAGGATCCGGAAATTCTTGTAACCATGGGTTATTTGCCTGTTGGCCATCTCCCATACCTACTTTAGAATACAAGGATAGCTCCATACCATCGCTTGAGGTGTTCGCCAAGCTCTGTACAGCAGCCATTAACATGGTATTAGTATCTGTGTTTTGAGATTTCTCCTGTGATGGAGACATCTCCGAGCTCTGCATTACCGCTTCACTCATTGTGCTAAAAACACCATCGTGTAGTGCTTTATTCCATCCGGACTCTCCTAATATGTCAGTAGTCCAGGTTTCTTTAATATAATCGTAATAGCTTAGTTCACTCCCCATCCATGTTAACATGGCCTGTTGAAATTGACGCGTATCGAACAATTCCTTAATGGTCGGTTGCATTAAGCTGTAGTGTCCTTTTTTTATCTGGGCATCTCCCCAAGACTCTAAATAATGATTAGAAGCCGCGGTGAATTGCACAACCTCGGTTGTTTCATTCCAATTGGCAGAAAAGGCAAGCGACAGATCTACCTTCTGTACTGCCTCAGCAAAATCAGCTGCATTTGGCAAGGTGTACATTGGATTTACACCATCCATGATAAGCATCCCTACGTTTCCGGCATTCATATCAGCAATTAACTGATTAACTGCTTTCGTATCTCCCTGGCGAATATACTTAGGAGCTTCAGCATCAAAAGCCGAGCTGGTAAGCATTTCATTAATGGCCAACACCACCATTTGAGCGTTTACATCATCTATCCCGGAAACCACAACGGCC
>CBDUCK010000280.1:0-2823 GCA_965365635.1 uncultured Muriicola sp. | reverse complement strand
CGGTGAAATTGGGGTTAGGATTTTCTATTTTCAGGAGCGGAATGTGGCAGGATCATGTTTTTGATATAATCCAATGAACTCCACAATAAACCCTCGCAGTATTAATGATATTGAGGGCTATTTTTGCATTATGCTGTAGACAAGCTTTCAGGCTTTTTATTGCGTTACTTTCCATGATTCAAATTCTTTTTTTACCTTACACCTGCAAGGTGCTAAGATCTATTTGCTTCCTGTGTAGTCATAAGACCGAGAGTTTATAAGGTGTATGATAAAGGGAATAGTCGTGTAATAATCAGGAATTTTTGATCGAATGAAAAAAGTAGTAACATTTGGGGAGATTATGTTGCGATTAGCTCCACAGGGATACTTACGGTTTTCGCAGGCCTCCAGTTTTGATGTTGTGTATGGTGGGGGCGAGTCTAATGTAGCCGTTTCATTGGCCAATTATGGGATTCCTGTTGATTTTGTAACACGCCTTCCCAAAAACGACATCGGCCAATGTGCCATGATGGAATTACGCAAAAGAGGTGTAGGTGTTGATGAAATTATTTACGGAGGAGAGCGCCTGGGCATCTATTTTCTGGAAACAGGAGCTGTTAGCAGGGGAAGTAAAGTGATATACGACCGTGCCCATTCTTCAATAAGTGAGATTAAACCGGGAATGGTAGATTGGGCTAATGTTTTTGAGGGTGTGGGATGGTTTCATTGGACAGGGATTACCCCGGCTATTTCACAAGGAGCTGCAGATGTTTGTCTGGAAGCAATAAAAGTTGCAAGAACTTTGGGGGTAACCATTTCCACAGATTTAAACTACCGTTCCAAACTCTGGAACTATGAAGGTGATCGGGAAAAGATAATGACAGTATTAACCTCCTATTGCGACATCATTCTGGGTAATGAGGAGGATGCCGAAAAACATTTCGGAATAAAACCCGAAGGCCTGGATGTTACAACACAAGGTCATGATGTAAAAGCGGAAGCTTTTTTATCGGTCTGTAAGCAACTGATGCAAAAATTCCCTAATGCGAAAAAAGTGATCACTACCTTGCGAGGCTCTATCTCTGCCTCACACAATACCTGGGCAGGTGTCTTGTATGATGGCTTTAACATGTATGAGACCCGCCAATATCAAATAACCGATATTGTAGATCGTGTTGGTGGGGGCGACTCTTTTATGGGAGGATTGATCTACGGATTACTGACCTATACAGATGACGATCAGAAAGCGCTCAACTTTGCCGTGGCAGCTTCCTGTTTAAAACACACTATTAAGGGAGATGCGAACCTGGTAACGGTGGACGAAGTGGAAAAACTAATGGACGGAGATACTTCTGGCAGGGTGGTCAGATAACAAATACTTAACAAGTTATGGCGCACTATTCAAGATTGGAAGTTGTAAGAGTAATGCAAGAAACCGGAATGGTTCCACTGTTTTACCATCCTGATATAGAATTGGGGAAAAACGTTTTGAAAGCCTGTTATGAAGGTGGCGCTAGGTTGATGGAATTTACCGCCAGGGGCGATTTTTCATATGAAGTATTTGCTGAGTTAAGCAAATATGCCGTAAAAGAACTTCCCGGAATGATAGTGGGCGTTGGCTCCATTACCGATGCCGGAGCCGCTTCTATGTTTCTTCAAATGGGGACGAATTTTGTTGTAACCCCGTCACTACGAGAAGACATTGCTATCGTATGCAATCGCAGAAAGGTTCTTTGGTCACCCGGATGCGGCTCGTTAACGGAAATTAATAGAGCAGAAGAACTAGGGTGCGAAATCGTAAAATTGTTTCCAGGTGAGGTCTACGGCCCCGGCTTTGTAAAGGCGGTAAGGGGCCCACAACCCTGGACGAACATTATGCCCACCGGAGGGGTTAGCACTGAAGAAGAGAACCTGAGAGCGTGGTTCGAGGCGGGAGTTTCCTGTGTAGGAATTGGTTCTCAATTAATTAGTAAAGAAATCTTAGTGAATAGTGACTTCGAAGGATTAGAAAAAAAGGTGAGAAAGACTCTAACGACCATTAAAAAACTTCGTAAGTAGCAATACGTATTTATTGCCAAACTTCATTATCCAACCAATTGGCCGCTTCAATTAAGTATGGAAGATATAGACAGGCTTCCTGGTGCGATCTTCCTTCCGCAGTAATAATGGTAATATCTGAACCCATGGCCCTACTAGTTTCGATGGCCCCAATAGCCAGATCATAATTATATAACTCGTCTTCGGTGCCATGAATAACGGCCATTGGGATGGTAATTCTCTTGTCGGCAATATATGCCCCAGCCATAGGAATGGCGGCTGAAAAATAATCGTCGTGGGTAAGGGCATAGTTCCAGCATCCGGTTCCCCCCAAACTATAGCCGGTTACCGCTATCTTATTCCTATCTATGGGCCAATTGGCAATGGCCAGGTCTAGAAATGCAAGGATCCTGGCCCTGGTGCCTTCTGCGAACCAGTTTTCTCCAAAACCTATCCTGGGTGAGAAAATAATAACCCCCGAATCTTTGAAAGCCGGTTCTACCAGACAACGCATAGACTCAATGTAACTATTATATTCTCCTGCCCAATGAAGGTTTAAAAGTAAAGGGACATTCCTATTAACAGGCAATTCGGGTACCGATATGCGATATTGCCAAACCGTGCCATCGGCAAGTATAAGTTCACCATTTCGTTCCCCGGCAGACAATTCAATTTTTTGGAACTCGGCTAACAGAGGCAGCGAATTTTTATTAGGCGCATCTTTGCTGCAACTAATTAGTATCAAAACGAATAGACTCCCATACCAGGAAGATCTTTTCAGGAACAGATAAATAGCCACCTTTATCA
>CBDUCK010000279.1:0-2829 GCA_965365635.1 uncultured Muriicola sp. | reverse complement strand
ATGATGGTTATCTAAAATATTCTGTCTCTCACAGAACGTTGCGGAGAGACAGGGATTCGAACCCTGGGTACCCTTGTTAGGGTACGACGATTTAGCAAACCGCTCCTTTCGGCCACTCAGGCACCTCTCCTTTATTTCAAATAAACTGCTCTTTTAATGATTATTCCCAATAAGGCATTTCATCATTTATAAGAGCGGCTGCAAATGTACTTCTTCAATTAATTAGACGCAACTTTTTTATGTGGTTTTTTAAATTAATAAACAGTCTTTAGGCTGCCTCTAGCACCATTCTCCGTAATGGCGTTCGCCTGTATCTCCATTACATTATAATTATGCTGGGAAGAGAGTTGAATGAGAGCTTCACCATTTTCATCGGTCTGTAGTTCCGGGTTCCAATATAAGGTGGTTGGGATGTTCGCCTTGCTTTTTAACTTGTTCAATATAGTTTCCTGATGTTCTTTAAAATTGATAGACTCGTGGAACCCTGCAAAACTTAATTGAGCTTCTTTTCTACCTATGTAGTCAACATCTGAACCACTTCTGGTATAAATCGCCATGACGCCTCCCGAGCCTCTGGCACCATAAATGGAAGCCGCCGGCCCAAGTAATATCTCTATTCGCTCTATATCGGTATAATTAATAAGGTTGATGACATCAATTAATTCATTCGGTTGCATTAATGGCATGCCGTCCACTACCCAAAGAATAGGACCGCCCCCAGCCGACCTGGATAATCTCAACGAAGGTTTTAACCCTCCCAATCCTATGACCTGTACGCCCGGTAGACCTAAAAATAACTGAGGAATAGGTTTAGGGTGATCTTTATCTTGGTAGATTAACCGGGTTGGTTCAATATCGTACACGGAAGGGCTCTTTTTTTGTATTGGTTTTGTTGCTATTAACGTTACTTCCTCCAACGTAATTAGTTTCTCTTTATCTGAATTAGATTGAAAATCCTTCCAGGGTATTTTAGGCAATACTAGTTTTGTTTTCTGGTTGTTCTCTCCTCCCACTCTATTTACGCCTGTTAAAGGAGGAATTTCATACTCATAGGGAATAACTTTAACCAGTCTGGATTTCGTTTCCTCTCCAGCAGTTCTAAAAACTATACTCACTTCCCCATTAATCTGAAGTCCCGATAATTTAAATAATCCTTCAGAATTGGTCTTCGTTTCTTCCGCAATGAGATCATCATCTGCGGAGATGAGCATTTGAACTTTGGTATTAATAAGTAGTTTATTATTCAAATCATAGGCCTGTCCGTAAAATTCAAGTCCGTCTTGAAAATTATAGCGAATTTCATTGGGAAGTTCTGATAGCTCATTCGCTAGAAAATCGTTTGACGACTTACCTGTAAGTAGCAGTAAATCGTTTCGAAATCTTTTTTTCCTAGTGGAAATATCCTGCAAATTGGGAAGCATAAAACCCTTGTAACTATCATCACTGACTTGCTTTCCACGTATGCCGACAGATAATTCCGTTTGTACCGGCCTCCCTTCCCTATCCGTCACTTTCACCCGGAGCGTATTAATTCTATCCCGTTCTGATAATTCCTCAACTTTTATTTTTAGCATATCCGAATCAATGTATAAGGATCGCTTAGCCCAGATACGATCAAACTCATCTTCCAATTGCAGGTGTAAGATCCCTTTGGGTAAATCAATTTTTGCAATATCAATGTCAATTACGTTCTTCTCCCTAAAATCCAATTTAGTTTTTAAATAGGTAACCCCTTTGGACCTTCCGGTCAAATAAATAGTTTCTGAACTAAGATCAGGGGAAACTTCAATTCTAACCGGTACTATATCATTGTTGAGATTATTAACCTGGATAGAATAGCCAGTATCTCGTATTTCCGGCAATGGAATTGGATCTGCCTTGTCAAAGATGATACTGTACTGTTCTCCCTTTTCTGGCTTTAGAAGGAAAGTCCCAATACCGCTACCATAGTTTTTGACCTTGGCAACTACCTCTCCCTTACCATTAATAATAGGTATATTGTCAACATTTATGTTATCAAAAGTAACCGCAATATTATGTGTAACGCCGGCAATTAAGTGACCCCCTTCCGGAAAAAATGCGATGCGATCTGTATCTATTGTATTGCCTTCTTCTCTTCCTTTGGTATCCGAAATCCTAATCTTTTTGGTAGTAAACCGCTCCGGGCCATAGTTTAACATCCATCTGGTATACGTCCTTAAGTAGTAGTTGCCTTCTTTTATTCTTTTGGGTATTTGAAAGGAACCCCCACTTGTGCCATCAGTTATTTTATGAAATTGACTTTTAATTAATGTGCCTTTTTCATCGAGTAATTCCATCTTTAAAACATCACTGGCACTCACCCGGAACTGATCTGGCCCGGTAAGTACATATGCCTTAAAGAAAATCTGATCTTTCGGCATAAGCAGGGCTTTATCTAAATGCAAAACCACTTGTTCTTGCCAAACTATCAGGGAATCTGACGGATTCTGTTGCGGCTTTAATGCATTAGCATTCATTGTATCTGAATTCCATGCTGCTTGATTGGGACCTGACTGACCGTAAATCGGCAGGTTGACAAAAAATAGTAATACTGGGAGTGCCAGTTTAATAATGATTTTATTTCTCATAGCCATCGTAAAAAATAATAGTATTACTATTATATACTTATAGTATTACTTACAGGCTTAAATATAATGATCCGTTGTTTAAACCCACTGGGTTTTAAGATACGTTTAACTAGGGTAAAATACTAATGCAGGGGCTTTGTACTACTCCGGTTACTCAATTCTCAGATGTTAAATATTGTTCAGTGTTTGTTTTAACACATTCTTTATTGCTTATTAAGCG
>CBDUCK010000278.1:0-2893 GCA_965365635.1 uncultured Muriicola sp. | reverse complement strand
TTAGGAAGAAAAAGAAAATAAGGGCAAAAATCTATACTAGTACTATACACAATAGACACAGTATTGCACTTTGTATTTACTATGTTTAGACAAGAAAGAGAAAGATGTTTTACGAGATGCTTATAACGTGCGAGGTAAAAAGTTTTTAAGTAGTAAGTAAACCGTTTCCGTAACTATTAAAAACTAGTTACGGTTTTTCGTAAGGCTACTAATTGGGTTAGCAATAGCTCTAACTGATCTAAAGGAAGCATATTGGCTCCGTCACTTTTGGCGTTCGCCGGATCAAAATGAGTTTCCATAAAAATACCATCCACTCCGGCTGCAATTCCGGCACGAGACATGGTACTAATAAGGGCCGGTCTTCCGCCGGTAACTCCAGATGCCTGGTTGGGTTGTTGCAAGGAATGGGTTACATCTAAAACCACGGGTGCATATTGTTGCATGGTAGGAATACCCCGAAAGTCTACAATCATGTCCTGGTAGCCAAACATGGTACCTCTATCCGTAATGAGAACCTGCTCGTTTCCAGAATCGGTTACCTTGTTTACCGCATGTTTCATGCTTTCCGGACTCATAAACTGTCCTTTTTTGAGATTAACCACTTTTCCGGTATTCGCAGCAGCTACAACCAGATCGGTCTGTCGCACCAAAAAAGCAGGAATTTGAAGTACGTCTACATATTCTGCGGCCATTTCCGCATCGTGTAATTCATGAATATCTGTAACGGTAGGTATCTCAAAGGTTTCGGATACTTTTCTCAAAATTTTTAACGCTTTTTCATCTCCAATTCCCGTAAAAGAATCAACTCTGCTTCTGTTTGCCTTTTTAAAACTTCCTTTAAAGACATATGGAATCTGTAAGGCATTTGTAATACCTACGATCTTTTCGGCAATGCGCATGGCCATAGCTTCCCCTTCAATAGCACAGGGCCCTGATAGTAAAAAAAAGTTGTTGCTATCTGCGTATTTTATCTGTGGGATGTGGCTTAACTTCATGTAGTGCGTTTTGTGCAAAGGTAAATAATTGACAGTGAAGTACAGCTGGTTTATTTTTACGGGGAAGCAGTGTTGAATGGCCAGTTCCTATTGAAAAGGATTGTTAGAAGAAAGAGCGGTATTATAGAATAAACCAACCCTCATTAATTAAAGCAAGGAAGTGTCTCTAAACCAGTATCATAAAAAAAATATAACTTTGATCGTATGAGCCAAAATTAGGAGTATCTTTGCCGGCTCAAAAGAAAGAGATGTCAGATACTAAGAACATTGCCATTATTGCCCACGTTGACCACGGTAAAACCACTCTGGTTGATAAAATTCTACATCATTGTCAGTTATTTCGTGAAAATGAAAAAACAGGGGATCTTATCCTCGATAACAATGACCTGGAAAGAGAACGGGGTATTACCATCGTTTCTAAAAACGTTTCAGTATCCTACAGGGGTGCAAAGATCAATATTATAGATACTCCTGGTCACGCCGATTTTGGTGGGGAAGTAGAGCGTGTATTAAACATGGCAGATGGAGTGTTACTCTTGGTAGATGCTTTCGAAGGACCCATGCCACAAACGCGTTTTGTACTGCAAAAGGCCCTGGATTTAGGCTTAAAGCCTTGTGTGGTCATCAATAAAGTAGATAAAGAGAATTGTACCCCGGAAGAGGTACATGAGAAAGTTTTCGACCTGATGTTCGAATTGGGTGCTGAGGAGTGGCAACTCGATTTCCCAGTAGTATATGGTTCTGCTAAGAACAATTGGATGGGAGAAGATTGGAAGCATCCAACAGATTCTATAGAGCCTCTTTTGGAAATGGTCGTAGAACACATTCCTAGTTTTAAGCCGGAACAGGGAAATACACAAATGCTGATTACGTCCTTAGACTATTCTTCGTTTACAGGCCGTATTGCCATAGGTCGTTTACAGCGCGGGACGCTTAAAGAAGGTCAGCAAATTTCGTTGATAAAACGAGATGGAAGTAGTGTTAAATCTAAAATAAAGGAATTACACACTTTTGAAGGATTGGGTCGTATCCGGGTTAATGAGGTTATTACCGGTGATATTTGTGCGGTTGTTGGTCTTGAGGGATTTGATATTGGCGATACCATTGCAGATATTGAAAACCCGCAGGGATTAAAGACCATTGCCATAGATGAACCTACAATGAGCATGTTATTCACCATTAATGATAGCCCGTTTTTTGGTAAGGATGGTAAATTTGTTACCTCCAGGCACATCAAAGAGCGCTTAGATCGTGAATTAGAAAAAAACCTGGCATTACGTGTGGAAGCCACCGATAGTGCAGATAAATTCATGGTTTATGGAAGGGGCGTTCTTCATCTCTCTGTATTGATAGAAACCATGAGAAGAGAGGGCTATGAAGTACAAATTGGACAACCACAGGTGATCATCAGAGAATTTGATGGTGTTAAATGTGAGCCAATAGAAGAACTTACT
Source organism: uncultured Muriicola sp. (assembly GCA_965365635.1). Classification (GTDB taxonomy): domain Bacteria; phylum Bacteroidota; class Bacteroidia; order Flavobacteriales; family Flavobacteriaceae; genus Muriicola. Next base: position 444 of record CBDUCK010000278.1, on the reverse strand, counting down.
ATTGATTTGCCGGAAGAGGTTTCAGGACGTGCTGTTGAAATGGTAGCCATTCGTAAAGGTGAAATGACTAGCATGGAGGCCAAAGGACAACGTATGATATGTGAGTTTATGATTCCGTCTAGAGGTATCATTGGACTGCGAAATCAATTGTTGACTGCCACTGCTGGTGAGGCCATTATGACTCACCGTTTTCTGGAGTATCAGCCTATGAAAGGAGATGTTCCTCAACGGCAAAACGGATCGTTGGTTTCTATGGAAAATGGAAAAGCAATTTCAACTGGAGTGCAGAGCTGGGTCGCGGTGCACCAGCTCCACCGACGGCATCCGATCGATGACCAGCTCCGCCTGAGGCTGGTCGACCTTCATGTCGATCTGGGGCGGAAAGAAGAACGCCCCGCTCTCGAAGGCCCTGGTCTGGATTCGCCTGGCGAACTCGAGCAGACG
>CBDUCK010000277.1:0-2893 GCA_965365635.1 uncultured Muriicola sp. | reverse complement strand
GCTGTTGTTTGTTTTCCCAGGTTTGCCAAAGTTTGTTAGGACTGGGTAGATACCCCTGGTCATCAACAAAATACTTCCAGTAATTTTCCCATCGCATATAGGGCTTGTAGCCACTACCTTTTACTGTTGGGTCCTTTCCTTCCCAATAGGCATGAAAGGCCTCTGATATTTCATATATAGAACGAGGTTGGTTAAGGGTCCTTGAATTCAAAGGCATGCCATCTGGGCCAGCTATCCAGGGAGCACTCTCATTAAATTGGCCATAGGAAAAACTGCTAAGCAAGATGCTAGCAAGGAGTAATTTTCTTAACATGTAATTTTTTTTACTAAATATCCTACAAAATGTAGGAATATTCAATTTTTTTGGACAATCTGCTGATTTATCTTCAACAACCACGCCGCAATGGCCTAAATTATAACTTCAAATCGTTTTCTTCCCTAACTTTCACATTTCTTTAGGAACAAAAAAAGTAACTTTGTCCGAGCAATAATAAATAATGAGATACCTCTTACTGCTACTTTTATGTTTATCCTTTACAGCTATGCATGCTCAGGAAAGAACTATTCCTGCCGCGAAAGAGAAAGACTCCTCTCAATTTAGAAAAAGAAAAGCCGCCATTTCCAAAGCCCCGACATCAGAGGCGCCTACTCTATCTATTAAAGATTACAAGATTATTTCTTTTCAGAGAGATACTACCTATTTAGACACTACGCTGAGTATTCAAAAGGAATATAAATACAACTACTTGCGAAGAGATGATTTTGAACTGATGCCTTTTGCTAATGTAGGACAACCGTACAATGCATTGGGAGTAGAAATGGAACGTTCCTCATTATACCCGGGAATAGGTGCTAAAGCCAAACACATTAATTACATGGAGGTGGAAGACATTACATATTATAATGTACCTACTCCAATGACCGATCTGTTTTTTAAGACCACCTTTGAGCAGGGACAGTTGTTAGACGCCCTCTTAACCGTTAATACCTCTGAACGCTTAAATTTTTCAATAGCTTACAAAGGGTTTCGTTCGTTGGGGAAATATCAGATTAGCCAAATCCAGTCGGGTAATTTTAGAACAACGGTCAATTACCAGAACCCGAATAAAAAATATGAACTCAGAGCCCACATAGCGGCACAGGACATAGATAGTGAGGAGAATGGCGGGTTATTAAATAAGGAACTCCAATTCGAATCGGAAGACCCGGAGTTTACCGACAGATCACGGATAGATGTGGTTTTGGACGATGCGCGAAATAACATCGTTGGAAAACGCTATTTTCTAGACCATAGTTATGCATTGGCACGCAAAGTAGATTCCACACGCGCCACTTCGCTGGCTATTGGGCATCGGTTTGGTTATGAAACAAGGTACTATCAGTTTACACAAGATGCTCAAAACGATTATTTTGGTTCTGCCATTGTTTCCCCTATCAATGATAAGGCCAGTTTAAAGACTACTTTTAATCAGGTAAGTGTAGCCTACAGCAACAAGTTTTTAGGAATGCTGAAGGGTTTTGCTAACATATATCAGTACGATTATTTTTTTAACAGCATTTTGATTACACCTACCCAGGAGATTCAGAGTCAGTTAACAGGGGAAGAAGTTGCCGTGGGCGCTGCCTATCAAAATCAAATAGGACAATTTAAATTAGATGGTAGTTTTGCCTACAATATAACAGGGGATCTTACAGATCATCTTTTTGATGCCTCGGCCAGTTATGTGTTTAATAAGAGGCATAAAGTGGTGGCGAGTGTTCACTCCTCATCCCGGATGCCCGATTTTAATTTTTTGCTGTACCAATCCGAATATGAGAATTACAATTGGCAAAATACAGCCAGTTTTGAAAATCAAAGTATTCGCAGTCTTAAGTTAAATTTAATGTCGCAGGTCTGGGGAGACCTTATGGTGCAATATGCAACAACAGAAAATTTCACGTACTTTTCTTCTGATGCTTCCACAGATGCTATATTGGCTGGGCAAGAAAATGCCTTTGTTACGCCAAAACAGGAAAGTAGTTCTGTGAGCCTATTAAAGGTGAAATATAACAAGGAATTTAAAGTAGGCAGATGGGCATTAAACAATACGGTGATGTACCAGAATGTTTCTCAGTCTAACACAGTACTTAACTTGCCACAATTGGTAACCAGAAATACCCTGTATTATTCAAAAGAGGTATTTGATAAAGCGATGTTCCTTCAAACAGGGGTTACGTTTAAATACTTTACCAAGTATATGATGGATGCTTATAACCCGCTGCTTGGGGAGTTTTATATACAGAACAGAGAAGAACTGGGTGGGTTTCCTATGCTCGATTTCTTTATCAATGCCAAAATACAGCAGACCAGGGTCTATTTAAAGGCAGAACACTTCAATTCTTCCTTTACGGGAAATACATTTTATGCGGCGCCAAACTATCCTTACAGAGACTTTGTAGTGCGGTTTGGACTTGTATGGAATTTCTTTTCTTAGGTTTCTGTAAACTTTCTTAAGTTTTTTACTTGGCAACATCTCTTCATATTCAGGCAGTTACGGGGATAAAAAAAATAAAAAAAAAATTTTCACATATGGAGTTGTGCAAGGAAAAAATTGGTTTTATATTTGCACCCGCTTAGCGTGACAGCGTTGGGTGTTAAAAGAGATAGAGTACATAAGTTCATTGATATATTGGTAGACAGCGAATTTTTTTCGATTATACATTTTGGTGTATAGTTGGTTAAGAATTAAGATCATTTAGATAAGGAACATGAGAATTGTTTTGGGTCGGGGATAGCATAGGAATTGTTAAGGTGCATTAAATTATTAATGATTTAACGATGAAGAGTTTGATCCTGGCTCAGGATGAACGCTAGCGGCAGGCCTAACACATGCAAGTCGAACGGTAACAGGGA
>CBDUCK010000276.1:0-2900 GCA_965365635.1 uncultured Muriicola sp. | reverse complement strand
TTTTCGCACCTTCAATATAGCTAACCAATTTGTCAAAGGCGCCTTCATGGATGACAGCTGTAACAAAATTACTCATGTCTTCTGGAGAACCGGGGACGTTGAATGACTCAATATCGTTTTTAACAAAGTTCAGGATTTCAGAAGCGGTAGATTTAGGGAGATATACCCTGGAGGCTGCACTACACTTTTGTCCCTGAAATTCAAATGCTCCACGGACGATAGCTGTTGCTACTTGTTTTGGTTTCGCAGTAGGGTGCGCCAAAATAAAGTCTTTACCACCTGTTTCTCCTACAATTTTTGGATATGTTTTGTATGTGTGAATATTATTTCCAATCTGCGTCCATAAATTTCTAAAAACGTCTGTAGAACCCGTAAAATGTATTCCGGAGAAATCAGCATGAGTCAGAATAGTTTCCGTGATCATTACAGGATCTCCATAGACTACATTTATAACACCGTCTGGTAATCCGGCCTCTTTAAAAACATCAACCAGTATTTTGGCGGAAAAGATCTGGCTGTCACTTGGTTTCCAAACAACAACATTACCCATCATGGCAGCACTGGCAGGGAGATTCCCTGCAATAGCAGTAAAGTTAAAGGGGGTAATGGCATACACAAAACCTTCTAAGGGCCTATACTCTACCCGGTTCCAAATACCTTCAGAAGAATCTGGTTGTTCCTGATAGATCTGAGACATGTATTCTACATTAAATCGCAAGAAATCTATAAACTCACAAGCCGCATCTATTTCGGCCTGGTGGATTGTCTTAGATTGCGCAATCATGGTGGCAGCGTTAATTTTTGCGCGGTAAGGTCCGGCAACCAATTCTGCTGCCTTCAGGAAAATTGCTGCACGTTGTTCCCATGCAAGTTCGGCCCATCCAGATCTCGCATCTAAGGCATTTTCTATAGCCTCAGAAACATGTTTCTTTTCTGCCAGATGATAGTGGCCAACAATATGTTTATGATCGTGAGGGGGAGCTAATGGTTTGGTAGTGCCAGTTCTAACTTCTGCATCGCCAATGTACATTGGAATATCCTCTTTTCCATTGTAAAAAGCTTTGTATTGTTCAAGAACCGATGCTCTTTCGGGGCTTCCCGGAGCATAGCTTTTTATTGGTTCATTAATAGCCACTGGCACTTGAAAGAATCCTTTACCCATGATTGTATGTTTATGTTTAAATAATCATGCAAAGGTACTAAAAGCGATAGGCTTTCTAAAATTAAGAAAGATGAAATAAACTAATTTAAGGCAAAAGGTGCGCAAAATTTAAAAGAAGGAACGTAGACCCTGAATTTATCGGTAGTAGTGAAATTCACCATATTGTAATGGCCCCTCATAGAGCCTATTGGAGAGGCTAATAAACATCCAGAACTATAGGTATGTGATTGCCCCGGTTTAATTACCGGTTTTTTTCCAATAACTCCTTCTCCATCCAAAATTTCCATCTCATTAAGTGCATCAAATATTTCCCAATGCCGCGATGTTAACTGAACAGAATCGTTGCTCTGATTTTCTATAGTGATCGTATAACCAAAAGCAAAGTGCGTTTTGTAATTCTTAAAGAAGGTGCCTTCAAAACTTGTAGCCACTGAAATTTTTATGCCTTTAGTTATTTGTGTAATCATATAGCAAGGTTGAATGGTTTTCCCAAATATAGTACATTAGGATGCGTAATCGCAGCAAGATAATTATTCTCCGCTATATTGTATGACTAATTGAAAAATTTTCGGTGTACGTTATATAATTACTGCTGTATCCCTGGTAATTAGTTGCTTATAGTGCTAGAATTGGCATTTCCAACTCCTATAATTCCGTCATACAAGTCCCCGAAATTCCTGTAATACACCAAGATCAAGTAATTATTTTCTGTAAAATGAAAATCCCCTCCAATAGTACTATTTTGAATATTTCCGTCTTGTCCTTTAACCACGTATTTAAAATTGTAAAATCCTTGTTTTAGCAAGATGGCGGCCTCCAAATTCCCGGTTTTGTCGTTATAGATCATTTTGTTTTCATCATTCAAAGCATAGTTGTTATACTTGCCATAAACGTACACCTCGTCTAACCCAATTCGATTGGTATATGGCAAGGTAAAATGCACGAAAGTATATTCAGCCTCCCGAGAAACATTATCGCCTTGCAATGTTCTTGTGACAAAATCCCCATTTATATCGGGGAAGTAGGTATAGGGTCTGTTGTAACGATAACTATTAGGGAATAAGTAATGATGATAGAGGTCTAAAAATTCTATCCGGGAAATAGCAGCCGTTGGTGCACGCAAATCACTGGTGTCAAAATTTAGAAATTCATTGCCTCCAAAAAAACTGGTTTCCTTATCGTATTTATACACTAGTTCATTGCCCAAAGTATATTGTGGGGCAATGTTATTGATGGCGGATGGCCATTGATAATTCTGTAGGATAGTTACTTTCACTTCTTTCTTCGGATTTACCCAGGGAAAACCGGCAGAATTTATAGAAAATTGTACCGTTTGTTTCTTATCTAGATAATTGAAATCTCTAGATCGTTTTACCAAAGCCCCTACTTTCACTATATCTTTATAGACTATAAAACGTCTCGAAAACTGCAGCTCATAGAAATTATTATAAATTTCCAGCACATAATTGCCACTTACCTTCAGGCGAACATTATCATTAGGGATGGTAAGTTGATAGTTGGAATAGGGTTGTAGTGTTGAATAGCTGTTTTCGTAATTTACGATACGTTGGTTATCGATGCCAATTAGGTACTGTGACTTCAGAAGATCGGAGGGTGTCCAATCATAATTGCAATGAATTATTTTGTAATAATAGTCTTGTTCACTGGCTAATACATCATCAAATTCCAGATAGATCGGGTCGCCAAAGCGACTGCCGTCCGGGTCATAAGCCTGCCA
>CBDUCK010000275.1:0-2931 GCA_965365635.1 uncultured Muriicola sp. | reverse complement strand
TTTTCTTTGTGATTTTGAGGAGTTCTTCACGAACATTAAAGTTAATAAACGAAATAGCAGGGAGCAAAGGTCTAAAAGGAGCTTTTCGTTCTTCAAAGCTCATTAAACTTAGGCTTCCCATGGTGTTGCCGTGGTACGCGTTTTTGGCAGCTATAATTTCAGATCTGCCGGTGAAGCGTCTTGCTAATTTCATTGCACCTTCCATGGCCTCTGTCCCGGAATTTACCAAATAGGTAGTTTCCAACTGTTTTGGTAGCATGGAAGCTAGTAGTTTTGTGTATGCCACGGCTGGTTCTTGTACATATTCTCCATATACCATAACATGCATATACTGCGCTGCTTGTTCTTGGATAGCCGCAACAATTGCAGGATGACAATGCCCCAATCCACAAGCAGATACCCCTGCTACAAAATCGAGATAGGCATTACCACTGGTGTCATAAATATAAGATCCTTTAGCATGGGATACTTCCATGGCTAACGGATGCGGTGTAGTTTGAGCCTGGTATGTGAAGAAATCTTTTTTCATGCGCATTACTGAGTGCCTACCACCCTAAATATCCATGTTTCGTCTGTATATTGGCCATTAAACTGGCTATCCCGTGCTTTTCTGATTTCTTCAAGGGTATCGTAACGCTCCAAATAGATATAGTGATACTGATTGGAGCTTCGTAAGAAAGAATTAGGACGTAAACCTCTATCGGATAGAATCCTCATAAACTTCTCAAAATTTTGTTCTTCTTTAAAAACGTTGGCAATTAAATAATAACCCGGGGCCAGGCCATTTTCACCACGTGCTTCTTCGTACCGTTTTTTAGAGACAGGGATACTCTCTTTTTTGATTCCACTATTCACTGGTGCTTCTTTTGCAGGTACTACCTTATTTGCATCTGTGGAAGAGCTGATAAAATCTCTTGCTTTATCTTCTACCGCCGAAGTGGCGGCATCTACATCGGTATCGATAGGGCTATCTACCCCATTAATTTTCACCAGTTGTATAGTATTATCATCTTCATCAAAAATGGCATCTTTAGTACGAATACGCTCCTCTCCACGCCAAATAAATCCTTTTAGTTTCCTGCTATTTTCCGGGAGTTCTTCTTCTGGAAAAATATCCCCATCGGGGTTTGTAAAGAACGTAATATCTTCAATATCACTTTCTTCAAAGGTCATTCGGATAGCACTGCAGATGGTTTTATTGATTCCTATGAGTTCCTGGTCATCGTTATACATATAATAGATGACCTCGGTATTTTTCACCAGATCAACGATCTTAAGTTCGTTCTCAATAAATTTTCCAAACAGATCTTTTCCCTTCGCCTGGTTGAAGCCTACTTTTCCGATACTATCCTGAGAAATTACAAAAGCATTATTCATTACTTTCAGAGAGTCTAGTTTCTCGGTCTCTAAGTTAGAAATAAGGTGGATGCTATCTCCTGTCATTTGATTTTCCAGATTCCATAAAATAGGTTCCCGTATCAGTTGTGTGATCCCCGTCCTTTGATCGAAATGCAGCGAGTCGCACTTTCCGCTTAAATCCGTTTTAAAAATCTTGGTATTTCTAAAGGCCCTTAAAATTCGTTCATCTGGTTTCCCTGTCAACATTAAGGTATCACCATGAATGTAAAGAGAATCTTGTTCCACAAGACTTATAGATACGGCTCTTTTAGTGGCAAATACCGAATCCTTAGCTTTGAATACTTCTGCATAATGAGCCCTGATAACACCATTGTTAATAGTATCTGTAACGGTTATATTATTCGTGGCAGAGGCAAATTCGCGGGCTTTGTTAAAGTAGACACTATCGCCCTCTATGATACGATTGTTGTAATTAATTTTCGTGTTCTTAATCCCATACCCTGTTTCTACCTTGGTGTCGTAAAATCCTCTTTCACAGTAGATCTTATAGGTGTCTCCGGTAATGGTAGACGGGCCATACATATAGGCGTTTTTTGAGGTTGTGTAGTAATCTAGTTGCTTCGAATCTACCGTGTATTCAGGATTTTTAATCTTTACATTTTCCAGGAATTGGTATTTTTTTGGGACCATGTAATAGCGTCCAATTTGGCTGGTAAGTGTATTGGCAGAATCGATGATGGTACCCTTATGATTGTAGTACGATTCCTGATTTAACCGGTCAAAATACAATGTATCTGTCCGAAGTGTCATGTCCGAATTGGCTAAGACCACTTTTTCCCAGGCCTTGGCAAGTTTTATATTACCATCATATACAACGGTACCACTAGACATGCTTATAGAATCACCTTGTTTTAAGCGCACATTGCCAATGGCTCGCAACTTATTTTCTTTTTGGTAGAAGATGGCGATATCGCACCAAAGGTCTGCCCCCTGATGTTCAAATTGAACTTGCTTATCATCCTTACTAAAGATAGATGCTCCAGGGTATTTAGCTTCATCTTTTGTAAAATTAGCACCGTAAACGATGTTTATCTGCGTAGGTTCGGCGGGTTCTTCCTGAGCCAGAACACCCGTTAGCATAAAAGTAAAAAGGAAGGAGCAAAAGACTTGTTTCAAGAGGTAAATTTTGCTCAAAAATAGGATTTTTTGCACCAGAAGGAGCCTCTTTAATACAGATTTAATATTTCTATCAGAGAATTTCTGAAAATTTAGATACTTGTTATCTGTGTATTGTTTGTGTGCGATCTGGTCCTACGGAAACAATTTTGATAGGCACATTCAATTCTTTTTCCAGAAATTCGATATATGTCATAAGTGTTTCCGGAAGTTGATCGGCTTTGCTCATTTTAGTCAGATCTTGTTTCCAACCTTTTAATTCGGTATAAACCGGCGTAACATTCTTGGATTCAATGTTATATGGTAAATGTGCTATTTTTTTACCTTTATACATAGCTGCCCTCCCTCTGACAATACTGTGGCAGAAACACCGTTACGAACGGCTTTCTTCCCTTC
>CBDUCK010000274.1:0-2963 GCA_965365635.1 uncultured Muriicola sp. | reverse complement strand
TTGTTTACCAGCTTCACGAATACTTTGAAGGTAAAAGACAAACCTTTGACGTGCTATTAAATGCGTCTGGTACGGATTTTCAACGTTCTGTATGGAATGAATTATCGAAACTCCCTTACGGCAAAACTATCTCTTATTTAGATTTATCCAAAAAACTGGGTGATCCTAAGGCAATCAGAGCAGTTGCCTCCGCCAACGGCAAAAATCCTATTTGGATCATTATTCCTTGTCATAGAGTCATTGGAAGTGATGGTTCCTTAACCGGTTATGCCGGGGGGTTACATCGAAAAAAATGGTTGTTGAACCATGAGAGCTCTGCAAAACAGCATTCGTTATTCCCCAGTTAGCAAACCACATGGTTTGTTCTGTTTACTTTTTCATTGCCTATTAGGAACTCATTGTGTTGTTCATCGATAGTTTCCTGTTTAAAATCGCCTTTTAAAAACTAACAGGGGTGGTCTCCAGAATTAAAACCAACTAACAGGTCTGTTTATGGATATTTAGGGTTTTATGATATACGTAGGGGCAAATGGCATTTCCACACGGTCTATTAAGACTCCTTCTTTCGATATAATAAGGATACCCCCTTCGACAGCGTTGGCCGTATTTACATTCACATAGCCCATTATAAAAACATCCGCAGCATCTAGGTAGCGCATGGCAGTGACATCTACAGAAAATTGCGTGGCTTGTTCTAGCTGCTGAACTATAGATACGATATCTATCACATTATTTTCATCGAGAACAAAATCGTAGTAAGCAGGTCCATATGGAACTGATGAAGGTTGCGCTAAAAAATTAGTATAATACAGGACGTCCTCAAATATGGCCCCCTGCAGCGGTCCGGGGGGTAAAAATTTGTTAAGCGTAAAGTCTGTTTCCATTATGGGGTTTAACGTCTCAATATCATAGACCTCGTAGGTAAAATTGTTATTTCCTTTCCCTACTATAACCCCTAGATCTCCCATTTCGTCTATGAGGATACTTGGGATATTATTCCCAAAAAACATGGTTTGTAAAATGGCTCCTGTTTCTGTATTAAAAATACCAACCTGATAATTACCGACTCCATCCTGGTAACTAATAATAAGTCGCTGTCTGTGATATACCGGATCAAAAACTTGTTCTACATTCAACGCAATAGTCACCTCACTAATTTCTTGGGTAATAGGATTGAGGGTTCTAAGTCCATAATTCTTACTTCCTTGCGGGCTAAAATAGCCCAGAAACAAGGCATCTTCAGAATTGGTTCCCCAAATAATAGAACGTTCATCACTTATACTATAAAAATCTGGATAGGTAGAAGATTGCCCTGTTTCCACATTTTGCTGAATAACACTAAAATTCCCGGAGGAAAAACTAAAAAAGGAAATAACATCGGAAACCTGCCGTAATGTAATATATAAAGGATCTACACCCAAAGATTCTGTAAGGTTTACCTGAATTCCCTGTTGTAATGAAGCATCGTACTTAAATTGATAGATATTATCGAGATCTTCACCAATCAGCCTAAAATCGGGAATTTCAATTGCTATAGCCTGCTTCGGCGAATCATCCTCTTTAGAGCATGAGCCTAACACCACCCCGCAGAGAAGCAGCCAATATATCTGTTTAATTTTCATGCAACTTTTTAATAAATGTACATAATATCCATGTAAGCGGATATCCTGATTGGTGATTTCAGTGAAAACCCTTCAATTTGAACGAACAATACTTAAGTGAAGGGCAAACGAGCAATTGTTCGTATTTTTAAATATAAAGACACTCAAAAAAGTATGGTATGCTACAAAAGTTAAACATAGACCAGTTACTTTTTTTGGATATAGAGACCGTCCCGGAAGAAAAAGAATTTCAGGCCCTGGACGAAACCAAAAAAGAATTATGGGATCAGAAATCGCGCTATAAACGAGGAGAGGATGTAACCCCGGAAGAATTTTATGGCAGTGCGGGGATCTGGGCCGAATTTGGCATGATTATTTGTATTTCGGTGGGGTATTTCAGGAATAAAGGAGCGGATCGTCATTTTAGGGTAACGTCTTTTCATGGACCAGAAGAAAAAATCTTAAAAGACTTCAAGGCGTTGTTAGAAGATCATTTTAGTCATCAAAAATATCTTTTGTGTGCCCATAACGGCAAAGAGTTCGATTTTCCATATATCGCTCGCAGAATGATAATTAATGGCATTACACTCCCCAATAAATTAGATCTTTTCGGCAAAAAGCCCTGGGAGGTTCCTCATATAGACACTATGGAACTCTGGAAGTTCGGTGATTTCAAACACTATACCTCCCTTAAACTAATGGCCAACATCCTGGGCATCCCTTCGCCCAAGGAAGATATTGACGGGAGCATGGTACGGGATGTTTATTATGAGGAGCACGACCTGGAACGGATCATCCACTATTGCGAACGAGATGTGATCACCGTGGCACAGGTCTTTCTCAAGCTGCGGAATGAAGAATTGTTGACGGAAGATCATATTGTTTATATTTAGAGGTGTTTAAATACTTCCTTTAACATTGAGGGATAAAGTAGTCAATATTTAAATCCCTTTGTCGGGTGCAATTATACATTATGAAGAAAATTCTATTTACAACCATCCTACTCGCTACGCTGTCTTGTGCAGACACTAAAAAAAATATAGAGGAGGATAAATCCTTAATGGACCAAAGCTATTTCAGACATTTAAGCTATTTAATAAACATCAAAAATGAAGTAGCACAGGAGCATTGGCCTGACTTTGCAGAAAATGATTTTTATGCACCGGTAGTATATTACAGTAGAGAAAATGCCTTCGTACTTAACCCCAACGAACATATTCGTAAAATTACCGATCGACCACAAGAGCTATCTTTCAATAAAGTACCGGTCATCAAACTATCAGAAACGTATACAGATACAACCAGCCTGAAGTTTAATAATGGTATCACTAGTGACAGTACTTCCTTTGCCTACATGCAACC
>CBDUCK010000273.1:0-2992 GCA_965365635.1 uncultured Muriicola sp. | reverse complement strand
GATTTGGGACCGCAATCTATTTTGATATTGATTTTCTATACGATACATTTCACCATCTATCAGCATATAGTGCAATCGGTTTTGGTTGCGTTCTTCTATACGATTTTGGGCCAAACCTTTGTTCTCTTGGTTTACTTTATAGCGATATTGGTATTCGTTTCGGTATTTTACACCATCACCATCTAGGCATTCACCATTTTTTAAACGCAATTGTTCTCCGTCTCTGGTCTGAAATGAGCCATCAGGATAAATTACGGTACCGTCTTCCAGGGTTTGTTGCTCCATTAATCGGATTTGGGCACGATCTCTGAGTTCTAACATTTCCCCATTGACCATCACCAATTTAGTGCGATCTTGATCTTGAATTCTGTCCTGATCTCTTTCTTGGGCTATAAGCACAGTTGTTCCCAGAACCACATATGCTGCCAAAAACAATAATTTTTTCATGGTATTATATTTAATGATTAATAAGGGTATAAAATTATTTTAACCATCCATATAGAGAAATGATTAGAATCATGTAAACCGAGTAAAAAAGGGAGGTTCCGTGTAACTAATGTTACAGAACATGAAAATAATTAGCGTTCTAAAAAGATTATACAATAGTAAGTCGGGTGGTATCAGATACCTCATCAAACAAAAGAACGAGGAAAAATTTCCCCGTTCTTATTCAAATTAAAATGTTAATATGTTACCTATACCTGCTTCCCTTTCATCATCTTATTCCAGTACAAATACGGCAGCATATATTTTTTTAGAATCCACAACCTCCAATGTTCCTTGGAACTGTCAAAAATAAGCATCTGCTTAAGTTTGGGGTCTGGTGTAAAATTGTTTTGATAGTCAAATTCTGCCAAGACCATTTTGCCATATGCTGTAACTAACGGACAGGATGAATACCCATTATACGACTTATTAGAAGCCTCCTGATTCTTTATTAACTTCATAATATTATCTACAACAATTGGGGCTTGTTTTCGAATTGCCGCTCCTGTCTTAGCTGTTGGCAAAGCCGCAACGTCTCCCAGCCCAAAAACATTGGGATACTTTACATGTTGCATAGAACCATGGTCTACATCTAACCAACCGGCTTCATTCACCAAGACCGAGTTCTTTACAAACTTAGGCGCTGTTTGTGGCGGCGCCAAATGAAGCATGTCGAATGGCATCTGGATGACATCGTCTGCATTTATTGTTTCATTTAAGACATTTCCTTCTTTAATAGCCACTTTTTGATCCTCCGGTGCCGTATATTTAAAATATATGATCTGTTTCTCGGCATCAATTTTAATAGGTGCATAAAAGGGTCGGAAATGCATTCCGTACCTGTCTATAACCTTTAAAAGTGTTTCTTTTATTTCCTTAACACCAAAAATGGTGGTGCCAGGGGTAGCAAAAATTACGTTTGTGCTTTTTAAGATCCCTTTCTTTCTAAAATAATCTGCAGCTAAATAAGCTATTTTCTGAGGTGCTCCCCCACATTTTATGGGAGTGGTGGGCTGCGTAAATACGGCGTTCTTACCCTTAAAGTTTTTTAGTACTTCCCACGTATGATTTGGATCTGTGTAATTACTACAGACCACCCCTTTGTCTATGGCTTCTGAAAGACCCTCCAAAAGAGAGGTATCATTTACAAGACCTGGTGCTACTACTAAATAATCATAGGTAAGAGTCCCTTTGTTTTCGGTGACAACCTCATTATTATCCGGGTTAAGTGCCGATGCAAAATCTCGTATCCAATGCACCCCTTTGGGCATAACAGTAGCCATTGGCCTTGCCGTTTTTTTAAAGTTAAAGGTCCCTGCACCTACCAGAGTCCAGGCAGGCTGATAGTAATGCGTATCTGCCGGCTCTATTAATCCAATATCCAGATTTTTATCCTTTTTTAATAATTGGGCAGCGGTCATTATTCCGGCGGTGCCACCCCCTATAACTATGATCTGATAATGTGTTTTCATAAGAAACTATTTATATAATGTGAAGGTACGTTGGGCTTACAAATTATAAGGTGACCTATGTTACATACGTAACATATTCCCGCCTACTTTACAATGGATAAAGGTATACCGTAGCTAGTTTTGAAATAATGATAATTATCATTGCACAAAAATCAGGATAAAGGTACCTTTTTCTTAAAAATGTAACATTGGTTACATAAACTAGGTCTTAAAAACGATAACTTTAGAGCTACTAACGGAATGCAAGAAGCAACCAGATGAAACGAAGAAATTTTGTAAAGAAAACGGTACTAGGCTCAATGACAGCAGCTATAGGAACCGACATTGTTTTTGGTGCCATGATCCCTAATGGTTATAAGCCCCTGGGATTACAGGATCCCGATCCTTTTAGTCTTTTTAATAAAGACAAAGGAATGGTGGTACTTAATAATAAACCATGGAATATTGAAGCCAAGGCCCATTTGTTGGATGACAAGATTACGCCCAATAAATTTATGTTTATAAGAAACAATGGATTGATTCCCGAAAACGTGGATGCTTCTACCTGGACAATATCCTTTGATGGGGAAGCCGCTCGTTCGGAAAAGACATATACCCTGGATGAATTAAAGTCAAAGTTTAAACACTATACCTACCAACTTACACTAGAGTGTGGCGGTAATGGCAGAAGTGAGTTTGATCCACCTGCGAAAGGCAATCAATGGACCATTGGCGCTGTATCCTGTGCGGAATGGACCGGAGTGCGTTTACGGGATGTGTTAGAGGATGTTGGAGTTACAAGCAAGGCTGTTTATATAGGATACCACGCAGCCGATGTGCACCTTAGTCAGGATCCAAACAAAGAACCTATTTCCAGAGGGGCGCCAATGCCAAAGGTATTGCAAGATGAGACCCTCCTGGCATTTAAAATGAATGGGGAAGACATACCTATGGCCCACGGGTATCCATTACGGCTGGTTGCAGGAGGTTGGCCCGCCTCAGTATCCGGAAAATGGATACAACGTATTAGCATACGCGACCGTGTTCACGACGGA
>CBDUCK010000272.1:0-3030 GCA_965365635.1 uncultured Muriicola sp. | reverse complement strand
AACGATTCTTTTAACAGGTATTGCTCTTCAAAGACTTGCTGTGCGGTACTTAAATAAACCAAAAAGGAACCGGTTATAAAGCCCCAGATAAAGGTAAAGGCGATCGTCTGCTTGTAATTAAATAATTCCTTAAATCCGGTAATAAAAATGGCTGGCCTAAAAGAGGTGCGTTTTTCCTTTACCAGTGTTTCCGGTTGTCGTTTCCAAAACCATATGGCTACTAGTATGGCAAAAAACACCTGTACTTCAAAAATAGCTTGCCATCCAAATCTATCGAGAATCCATTTTCCCATGGCCGGAGCCACCACTGGTACCAGGATAAACACTACGGCTACAAAGGACATAATGCGCGCCATATAATCCCCGCTGAATTTATCCCGAATCATGGCAACACTAATGGTGCGTGGAGCAGAAAGGGCTATTCCTTGTAAAATGCGCCCCGTGATCATAAATTCGAAACTGCTGGTGTAAATGCACAAGATACTCGCAAAAACAAACAGGACGAATCCTGCGTATACCACAGGCTTCCTTCCTATACTATCCGAAATAGGGCCAAATAGTAACGGACCCGTGCCAAGCCCTAAGAAAAAGAGGGTAATAAGCAACTGATTTTGAGCAAGAGTAGTAGTTCCTATCGCATGTCCAATAATATCGAGGGCGGGCAATAGAGCGTCCAGGGCCAATGCGGCAATAGACATAAGTGCAGCCATAAGGCTCACAAATTCAATCTGGGACTGCCGATCTTTCGTCATCGGGCAAAAATAGGATTTTTAAGCAACCTAGCGCTATTAGAATACTTTAAAGACATATCCTAATAACCAATACAGAATAAGAAACACCAACACGGTACCTACACAGCCACAGCGGCCACCTCCAATTTTTTTTGCTCCAATACCGGCTATAATGGCTCTGACTAAATTTTTCACAAGAAGTAGTTTGGGTTAAAATTAAATAAAAATTATTGTTGTGACGGTAAATTAAAGCGGTACACCAATTCTGCCTTAAATTGAAATCCGTCTGTGACATCTGTATTTAGCACCGTTCTATTGTCTCCAAAATAGATGGAAGCTGTAGAGAAGGAAATAGTATCGTCTGTATCGTATACTTTGTAGGACCTGAGGAACGAGTATCCCAACTTGGCCCTAAGGTAGACCGAAGGCGCTACTTTATGCTGCAGATAAGCGTACAATTCATTAGTGGCCCTGTTTACATAATGGTCCGGATACACGGCATTTTGGATGCTGTAGGAAGTCCCCAGGCCATCGAAAACTAGTCCGGTTCTAAGGGATGCACTCAGCTCATAATTTACATCTACTTTAATAGGCAGCAGTACCCGGGCCTCCCAAAGGTTGTTTGCACTTCTAAAATACCCGCCCACTATGGGGACAATCATAAGGCCATATTCCTCTGTATTGGCGTACAACCCATAGGTATATTTTACCCGGGCCGACCTGGTTTTTGACACTAGGGCCAATGCAGCCCACTGATACCCGGTAGAAAACCCATTAGTAAAATCAGAGGCAATTTTAGGGATAATCATATAGGTAGCATCCCATTTGTCGGAATAGGTAGTGTGCCATCCCAACCGCATAGAAATAGCTCGTAAGGACGTCTGCTCAGTAGCTGAGGGGTCCAGGCGTATCTGTAGCTGATTGGCAGAAAACCCCGTAAGGAGGGCAGTCTTTTTGTTGAGTACTATGGGAAAATCGAGATCTATATTCCATTCAGTAAGGGCATCTCCAGCGCTACCATCCTCATAGGTGGTAGACGGGGTGGTCATATAGGATACCGAGGCAATGTCTATATAATCTTGCGCCTGTAGGTGTAAACAACCAAACACAACAACGTAAAACAGTTTTTTTTGCACAGATTATAACTCAATATAAATAGTGGTAACAAGATACTTATTTTGTGATGTTTTAAAGCCATTTTACGGAATCTCTTTTGTGCTCTTTGAAATATGCTTCCCAGATGTCTTTTAAAAATTGAATTAATTGTAACTTTAACTACAGTAACTAAGGAGAACAAATGAAGATTAGAATTAAAGGCAACACTATCCGCTTTCGACTCACTAAAACAGAGGTAGACACGCTTTGTAAAGAAGGGTATATAGAAGAAATAACAGATTTTGGAGATCACACCTTTTGCTATGCAGTGCAGCGCAAAGCTATTCCAACTATGGAAGCAACCTTTTCTGAAAACAAACTTACCCTGGCCATTTCGGAAGACAAAGTGGCTAATTGGGAAACCAATCAGCAGGTAGGGTTTGAGCATGCGATGCCCGTTGGCGACAATAAGACCTTGGAATTGCTGCTGGAAAAAGATTTTGCTTGTTTAGACGAACGCCTGGAAGACCAGTCCGATAATTACCCCAATCCTAAGGCATTAGAATCATAATGTAAGCCATCCTTCAAAAAAATTAACGGATCGCAGCAGAATACTCATCAACATATCTGTTCGTGTTCGGATAGTGAAAGCGCAGGGCAGATAGTAGATTATTTAAGCGTAACGGTGTAACAAATAGGTAATACTGTTGTCTTATACAAAACAACAACGCTCATTTATACTCATCAATTATGACAACTATCCATCATCTACTTAGAAATACCCTTGTAATCGTTTGCTTTTTACTGGTTACACTTTCGAGCCTTTCGGCACAATCGTCCTTTACAGCACAAGAGTGGCAGGAGGATCTTCGTTTCCTGCAAAAAACAATCCATGAGGATTATTCCTTTTTATTTAAAAAGGTAACCAAAGAGGATTTTGATGCTGCTGTGGAGGTCTTCTATGCTGAGATTCCGAAACTGGAAGCTCATGAAATACTAGTCGGATTTTCTAAATTGGTCGCTTCTTTTGAATACGGGCATACCGTATTTGGATACTGGGAGGGGGTTATTCCATATCATCAACTACCGGTGGTGCTGTATCACTATGATGATGGTATTTTTCTTCAGGGGGTTCACAAGAAATATGAGGAAGCATTGGGTGCTAAACTACTTGCTATAGCGGGTATGCCAATTGACAAGGCTT
>CBDUCK010000271.1:0-3066 GCA_965365635.1 uncultured Muriicola sp. | reverse complement strand
AATGGTGTACGTAAAATGCAATGAAGATGGTAGTTATAAATCCTCTGTTGACAAATTCTATGATCAGGAAGATCTCGGTAAATGGGCGGAAGCAACTCAGGCAGTTCCGGGTGACCTAATTTGTGTGCTCTCGGGGGAAATACAACCCACGAGGACGCAACTAAGTGCCTTACGCATGGAACTGGCAGAACGTTTGGGCTTACGCAACCCTTCTGAATTTGCACCCCTTTGGGTGGTAGATTTTCCCCTTCTCGAGAAAGACGAAGAAACAGGAGATTACCATGCCATGCACCATCCGTTTACCTCTCCAAAACCCGGGCAATTAGAGTTGTTAGAAACAGATCCGGCAGCGGTAAGAGCCAATGCCTATGATTTGGTATTAAATGGTAATGAAATTGGTGGGGGCTCTATTAGAATTCACGATAAAAAAGTACAGGCAACTATGTTTAGGCATTTGGGCTTTAGTGAACAGGAAGCCAAAGAACAATTTGGATTTTTAATGGACGCATTTCAGTACGGAGCACCCCCGCACGGAGGAATCGCTTTTGGATTAGACAGGTTGGTGGCCATCCTGGGTGGGCAAGAGACCATAAGGGATTTTATTGCCTTCCCAAAAAACAACAGTGGTAGAGACGTAATGATAGATGCCCCGGCGGCAATAGCTGCCACTCAATTAAAGGAACTAAGTTTAAAATTAGACCTTTCAAAAGACAAGCACTAAATCTAACGCCTATGGTATTAGTTCACAGCCAAGAATATATAGGTTGGGCATTCTAATTTTTTATACCTTTAAATTTTAACCTCAGAATGCCTCATCAGATTAACACCTTGTTTACACAATTTTTCCGATGGCGGTATAAGCACATCTCTAACAAGACGTTTGTTCATATCATGAGCGTGGCAGTCGGATTTTTAGCCGGTTTAGCTGCAGTTACCCTTAAAAACACCACTTATTTTATAGAAACGATCGTTGATGAAGGGATCAAATTTTCCAGTACCCAATTGTATTTTATTAGTCCCATTATAGGTCTTACACTAGTATATCTCTATGTAAAATATGTCCACAAGAAAAAACTGGAACACGCTATTTCTTCCATCTTGCTTTCTTTGTCCAAAAAGAAAGGAATAATCAGCATCAAAAGTATTTACACTCCTTTAATAACGGCTCCTTTAACTGTCGGTTTTGGTGGTTCTGTTGGGCTTTTAGGTCCTGCCGTGGCCTCCGGCGCGGCACTGAGTTCTAATTTGTCAAGGTTTCTGCATATAAATGCTAAAACACGTTCCCTATTAATAGCCTGTGCCTCGGCCGGCGCTATTGCCTCCATATTTCAATCCCCTATTGCAGCTATAATTTTTGCGGTAGAAGTATTTAGCCTAGATCTTACTATGCTCTCATTGCTTCCCCTTTTGTTTGCTTCCATTTCGGGAGTACTTACTTCTTATTTCTTTCTGGGAGATGAGAGTCTTTTTAATTTCACTATTACAGAGAAATTTGAAATCCAAGACACTTTGTTCTATATTCTACTGGGAGTTGGGACTGCCTTTGCCTCTATCTATTTTACTAAAATGTATTTCGGCATCCTTCAATTCTTCAAACGCTTTAAAAGCCCCAAATATAAATTACTGGTTGGAGGGCTCGCTATTGGGACAATGCTCTATTTAGTACCGCCACTCTATGGTGAAGGATTTAGTTTTATTAATGATTTATTAGATGGGAATCATGTAAAAGCCCTTGGTTCTACCCCTTTCGACATGTATACAGACAACATCTGGGTCGTAATTGCACTTCTTTTTGGTATTACCATCTTTAAGGCCGTGGCAATGACCACCACCTTTGCTGCAGGAGGAGCCGGAGGCATCTTTATCCCCACTATGGTCATGGGCAGTGCGCTGGGCAATGTGGTTGCCAAAGTCATTAATAATATTGGATTCGGGTTCTCGGTAAGCGAAAGTAATTTTACCCTCATAGGGATGGCCGGACTAATTGCCGGGGTGCTACATGCCCCATTAACGGCTATTTTCTTGATTGCGGAGATTACCGGTGGTTATGAGCTTTTTGTACCGCTAATGATCACTTCTGCCATTTCTTTTTTGATAACTAAAAATGCGATGGATTATACCATTTACACCAAAGAATTGGCAAAAGCAGGTGCCTTAATCACTCACAATAAAGATCAGACGGTATTAACCCTAATGCAAATAGATGATGTCATAGAGAAGGGATTTAAAACTGTAACCCAAAATATGACCTTAGGGGAAATGTTGCATAAATCTGTGGCTAAATCTGCTCGTAATATATTCCCTGTTGTTGACAAGAAAGAATTTTTGGTAGGAATTGTACTTCTGGATGACATTCGAGAATTTATGTTCGACACCACTCTATATGATAAAATCATTGTAGAATCTTTTATGCATAAAGCTCCGGAACATATCTTCTACGAAACGGATTCTATGCAAACTGTAATGCAAAAATTTCAAGATAGTAGTGCATGGAATTTGCCTGTCATTAAGGATGGAAAGTATTACGGTTTTGTCTCAAAATCCAAACTACTAACCGCCTATCGCCGTAAGTTGATTAATTTTACTAAATAACATGACAAATAAATCGAGTTATATCGTCTTATTAATTGTGATCGCTTCTATAGCGGGCATCATCTACGGCTTCTCTTTACTCGAAGAGGACCCTACTTTCGCTAATAAATGTATTGGCTTTGGAACGGTAGGCTTGTTCCTGATCGCCATGCCCCTATTTCTATTTAAAGAGAGCAAAGGTAAAAAAGTGAAAGACTATATGCTGACCGAAGAAAATATACGTAAAATGCAGGGGAAAGCAGATAAAAAGCCTAAAAATGGAGATCGCTCTTCCAAAAAAAAATAGGATTTCCTTCTCGGCATTCTAAGTAAAAATCCATAAATTAGTAGTACATTTTATTATATTTTAAATTTATTTTAATGACTGGAACTGTAAAATTTTTTAATGAATCCAAAGGCTATGGGTTTATTACAAACGATGAAACCGGAAAAGACATCTTTGTTCACGCCTCAGCGTTAAATGGGGTAGAATTG
>CBDUCK010000270.1:0-3073 GCA_965365635.1 uncultured Muriicola sp. | reverse complement strand
AAAAACCATATGTGGAAAGTGAGGTGTCATCAATCTTCTGAGGCATTAAACTCCAAAACCCCCAATAAATAGCTGCTATGACCAAGAAAAAAGTTAATAGTAAAGGGTATTTTTTCATTTGGAAAAATTATGCTTTAAAAGTAAAAAATTCTACTGGCACTTGGTTATTTGTCGACTTATTAAAAAAAATTACCGTAAAATGCCTATATTTAATGCTAATCTATTTAAAAACGACGTCTTATGGGAATTAAAAGTTTTATGGGGAAAAGAGCCAAAGAGGTGTCCAAAAAAGAGTATGATGCTCCTATCTTGGTAGAAGATTATATGACTAAAAAGTTACTGACTTTTACTCCTGAACAGTCGATTCTTGAAGTGATGGAGTCGTTTGCAAAAAATCATATTTCCGGGGGACCTGTTATGGATAGCAATGGGTTTTTAGTAGGGATTATTTCAGAAGCAGATTGTATGAAAGAGATTTCTGAAAGTCGCTATTTTAATCAACCTATATTAGATAAAAGTGTAGAGCGTTTTATGACAAAAAATGTTGAAACCATACCTCACGACATGAGTATTTTTGACGCTGCCGGGGTATTTCACAAAAATAACCGCAGACGTTTACCAGTGTTGAAAGACGGACTTATGGTAGGGCAGATTAGTCGCAAGGATATAGTGGTAGCCGCACTTAAACTTACGAGTCATAATTATCAGTAAAGAAACTTCTTTTTAACACCCGGATAATTATTCTTAGTCCAGATTATTCCCGTTTTACTATCATGTAATAATCATTGTCTAGTGGCAAATACCCCAGATCGTACACAAAATAATAGGTTGTCCCTTTTTTCGTCGTGTAGAGGTTAGTGATATATTCAAAGTCGAACCCCTTATCCAGGAGTCTTGTTTTTGTAGTTCTAGTTTTGCCATCTTTCAAAGGAAAACCGTCTAAAATCCGGTAGTTCTTCCGGAGCCTGTTATTAATATTCCGAACCAGGTTTTTGCTATCCTTATTAAGTTTATTATTGTAGGCATTACGGCAGTAGTCCGAGCAGAATTTTTTATCTACCCTTCCCCTAATACTCGTATTACACTCTAAACATTTTCGTTCCATGTAGGCATGGATTTATCTTTAAGTTGTATCTCTTTTAAATTAAATAAATATCAATCCTTTAATAGGATAGCGGGCAATTCTAATTCTTTGTACAGCTGGTTATACCCAGCCATCTCGGTTTCTACAATAGCATTTTTCTCATTTTCAAATGTCTTCCATTGCCCCAGTAAATCGCCCAAACGTTCTTTAGCACCTTTAGTAACCTTTGGTTCTGCAGCATCTACGTAATCTTTAAGATTCATAAATTCTGCATTTAACTGATTGTTGAAATTAATAACATCCTGAAAGGTTTTTTGATTGGGTTGAATCAATTTTTCTTCCCAGACAGCAATTCGTTCCAGGAGTTCTTCTCCCATAGTCAGTAATTCCTTCGCCTTTTCATTCTCTTTTAATAAAGAAGCATAGGTCTTTAATTGAGCTTTAGCGGAGCGCATTTGATTTACGGATGTGTGAATAGATTTTATGGAATTTTCTATTTGGCTCAAAACAGCTTGCTGATCTTGGTAATCATTATTTGTTGCCATTACCTTTGGGTTGGGAAGAATACGCACACTAGTTTCCGAACTAGCGTCTCCCATAGATAAACGCAAAGTATAGGTGCCCGGAGCTACTCTTGAACCGGCATAATTTCCATAGACAAAAACTTTGTCTACGGCCGGGAGTGCTTCTTTTCTGAAATCCCAGGTAAAACGATTATACCCTTTCTTTGAAGGCAGTACTTCCGGTTTGGAAGGACCTCCGGGCCATGACGAAAATTTAGCCGGTTTCTTACTGGTGTAGGACCTAATGGTCTTACCATCCAGAAGAACATCCAGTGTTACTTCCAAACTATCTGGCTTATTGTGGAGGTAATAATCCATGGTTACCCCTTGTTTTGGATTTTGACCCAGACCAGGCACAGGGTTGTCTGTACTACCCCCAAAGAGCAAATAGGTATCTTTTGGTTGTATAATGGCCAAGGAGGTATTGGTCACAGGATAATTTTGCAGAGCGCCTACGTCATCCAGGATCCAAAAAGATCTTCCCGCCGTGGCTACGACTAAATCGTTCCCTTGAAAGGTAAGGTCATTTATTGGGACCACCGGTAAGTTTAATTGGAATGGTTGCCAAAAGCCTCCACCATTAAAGGATACATACAACCCCGTTTCAGTACCGGCATAGAGCATACCTGGTCGTTCAGGATCCTCGCGAACAGCCCGCACAAAAGTATGTGGATCTGTAATGCCATCAACAATTTTTGTCCAGGTTTCACCATAATTAGTGGTCTTAAATACATACGGATTAAGATCCATAGATTTATAGCGCATCACCACTGCATAGGCAGTTGCAGCATCATGAGGAGATACTTCAATACTGTTGACGATTCCCTCTGGCAGCTCTTTTGGGGTGGCATTTACCCAATTCTGACCACCATCTCGGGTAAGATGAATTAAGCCATCATCGGATCCAGCCCACAACACGCCTTCTTCATGAGGAGATTCTACCAGGGTCATCAGGGTGTTGTAGTTTTCACCACCCGCGGCTTCATTAGTGTATGGCCCGCCACCAGGACCCTGTTTTGATTTATCGTTTCTGGTAAGGTCCGGACTAATTACGTTCCAACTTTGACCCCCATCAGTTGTTTTGAAAACAACATTACCCGCATGGTAAATGGTATTTCTGTCGTGAGGAGAACTTATAATAGGAGCATTCCAGTTATACCGAAATTTAAAATTTGCCGGGATATTTCCCAAAGCTAATTCAGGATATTCTTTTATAGATTTTCCCTCGTTAGAGGCCTTCACCCATTTTTCAATAATTCCCTGGTAACAACCACCATAAATAATGTCTGGTTGATCCGGATCAAAGGCTAAAAAAGCACTTTCACAACCGGCTACCGAATACCAGTCTTTCCAATCGATCCCCTGATCATTGGTTCTGCTTGCAATAGAAATTGCGGAGTTGTCTTGCTGTCCGCCGTATACTCTA
>CBDUCK010000269.1:0-3101 GCA_965365635.1 uncultured Muriicola sp. | reverse complement strand
TCTCTGGTGGTTCAGGACCCAGGGTAATAGGAGGAGGTGGTGCAAAAGGATTAGCGCATATTGGGGCTCTAAAAGTTATAGAAAAAGCAGGTGTACGTATAGATTATATAGGAGGAACCAGTATGGGGGCTATTGTAGGTGCCTTATACGCAGCTGGATATTCCGCTCAAGAACTCGATTCTATTTTTAGAGGCACCGATTTTACCAATCTTATTCAGGATAATCTTCCAAGAGGAGTTAAAACTTTTTACGAGAAAGAAGATTCGGAGCGTTATGCACTTACGCTCCCTTTTAATGATTTTAAACTATCCTTTCCACAAGCAATTTCGGGTGGGCAAAATATATATAATGAATTGGTGCGATTATTATATCACGTAAAAGATGAGAACGATTTTTCGAAATTGCCCATCCCATTTTTTTGTATTGCTACCAATGTTGAAACAGGAAAAGAAGTATTGTTAAATAAGGGATATCTCCCTGAAGCTATTATGGCTAGTGGCACATTCCCGTCATTATTTGAACCTACCGAGGTAGACGGGGCAATTTTAATAGATGGAGGCGTCCTAAATAATTATCCGGTCTCCGAAGTTAGAGACATGGGGGCAACTACTATTATAGGAGTAGATGTGCAACATGGATTAAGAGATAGGGAATCGCTGTTATCCGCCACTGAAATTTTACTCCAGATCAATAATTTTCGCACTGTTCAGGATATGGAAGAGAAAATGAAGCAAACAGACATTTATATTAAGCCAGACATGGGCGATTTTTCTGTGATCGACTTCGATCTTAAAGATCGAATAATGAGTCGCGGTGAAACTACGGCCATGGAGCATTTAGATGTGTTAAAAGCGCTCGCCGAAAAACAAGGTGCTACCTTCCGCCCTAGGCCACAAATTTCAATAAAGGACACCATAGTGGTTAACAGGCTTCTGTTGAATGGAAACAACAGTTACACCCGGGGCTATGTTAAAGGAAAATTACGAATAGATCTTGCAGAAAAAACGAGTTTTCGAAGGCTGCAGCAAGGGATAAGTAATTTGGCGGCCACAGGAAATTTTAAGACCATTCGTTATTCCTTAAAATCGAATGGGATGGGAGAAGATTTAGCGATGACCCTTACTGAAAACCCTAATAAATCGTTCTTACGCATAGCAGCACATTATGACGATCTGTATAAAAGTGCAGCCTTGCTTAATTTAACGAAGAAAAATGTACTTATGAAGGATGACGTGACCTCTTTTGATTTTATTCTTGGTGATAACATCCGCTACAATTTTCAGTACTATGTAGATAGAGGCTCGTATTGGAGTTTTGGTGTTAATTCCAGATTAAATGATTTTGAAAGGGAAATAGACTATAGCGTTATCCAGTCTAATTTTGAAGTGCCGGCGAATGTAAATATCAATAATATCAATCTGAATGTTTCCGACCTAACAAATCAAATGTATCTGCAAACAGTAATAAATGAGGAGTTTGCATTTGCCTTGGGTCTGGAACATAAATTGTTAAAGTATAGCAGCACTACGCTGAATGAGGTGATTAATAATCAGGATTCCCTTGCCCTCCCTTCTCCAAATACCAATACCTTTTTTGAAAAGAGCGATTATTTGGGCACCTATGGAAAACTCGTTCTGGACACCTATGATGACAGGTACTTCCCAACCAAAGGGGTATATTTTAATGGAGATTTTCACGTATATCTTTGGTCTTCAGATTTTAATGATAATTTCAAAGAATTCTCTATAGCCAAAGCGCAGATGGGCACAGCCTTTCCCTTAACCAGAAATCTATCACTTAATCTGGAAACAGAGGGTGGGTTTAAATTGGGCACTTCTTCGGTTTCTTCGCTCGATTTTGTCCTGGGAGGATATGGCAATAGCCCATTAAACAATTTTGTTTCTTTTTTAGGGTATGATTTTTTGAGCCTCCCGGGGAATAGTTATGTAAAGGCTTATGGACGTTTAGATCTGGAGTTTATTCCAAAAAACCATATTTTATTGGCGGCTAACATTTCTAATGTAGATGATGATCTTTTTAGAACAGGGGAATGGTTTACTGCCCCGGATTATTCAGGATATGCTCTGGGCTACGGATGGGAGTCTTTTTTTGGTCCTGTCCAGATATTGTATTCATGGTCTCCCGAGATTGAAGATGGAAATGTGTTTTTTAGTTTGGGGTATTGGTTTTAACAGGAAAAACCATGACAAGTATGTCTCATGATCTATCATACATATTCGCTGTTTTTTACGATCTTTGCAGGGAAGGTCATACCATTATGTTGCGTATATCAATAATTATAACCGCTCATCTCAGAGCAATGTGGTAATTTCAATTAGTCATTGAAATCAGAACCAACACGCACTTTTATTTTAACGTCTTTTTAAAAATTTATTATGGCTACAGTAGATAACACCTCATTACACTTACCTAAAGAAAATTTAGAAGCAGAGGACTTTTTACCCTTGTTAGGAACAGATCACGTAGAACTTTATGTTGGCAATGCGAAACAGGCGGCTTTTTATTATATGGCGGCATGGGGATTTCAGCCTTTGGCGTATGCTGGTTTAGAAACAGGGCTAAAGGACAAGGTATCTTATGTAATTGAACAAGGTAAAATACGATTGGTATTAACATCTCCCTTAAAATCGGGTGGAGATATTAACAGGCACATAGACCGTCACGGGGATGGAGTTAAAGCCATTGCACTCTGGGTAGATGATGCAACTAAGAGTTACAAGGAAACTGTGAGTCGAGGGGCGGAGTCATATTTCGAACCTAAAACATTAAAGGATACAGATGGAGAAGTAACCTTATCTGGGATTCATACCTATGGTGAAACGGTTCATGTCTTTGTTGAAAGAAGCAAATACAACGGTGTGTTTATGCCCGGATACAGGGCCTGGAACCCTCATTTTCAACCTACAGACGTTGGGCTGAAATATATAGATCACATGGTTGGAAATGTTGGATGGAATGAAATGAATAAATGGTGTCAGTTTTATGCCCATGTAATGGGGTTTGCACAACTGGTATCGTTCGATGACAAAGATATCTCAACAGATTATACAGCACTTATGAGTAAGGAGACGAGTAATGGA
>CBDUCK010000268.1:0-3110 GCA_965365635.1 uncultured Muriicola sp. | reverse complement strand
CCGGTAAGGCAGAAAAGATGCTTGTGGGGAGTTGCAGCGATAGTGGTCCTTATATTTGGGGAGGATTTGATGCAATGAGGATACTCCCCAGAAAATATAATGACCAACCCAAAAAAGGATGTAGACCCATGAGCGCATCGGCCTCCGGATTTGTGCCCGGGAGTGGGGCAGGGGCGCTGGTTTTAGAAAGTATGGAAAGTGCAGTAGCAAGAAATGCCACTATTTATGCAGAAGTTCTAGGCGGATCTGTTAACAGTGGAGGGCAGCGATCAGCGGGTACAATGACCGCTCCCAATAATGTGGCTGTTCAGCGGTGTATTAAAGAAGCCATTCAAAATAGTAACATACAGGCACATGAAATAGATGCTATTAATGGTCACTTAACGGCTACAGCCAAAGATCCAGTAGAAATAGAAAACTGGTGTTCCGCGCTGGAAAGATACGGCGCTGATTTTCCGTACATCAATTCATTTAAAGGGCTCGTTGGGCATTGTTTGACAGCAGCAGGAAGCATAGAGAGTGTGGGCGCTGTTTTGCAACTTGCAGAGGGCCGAATTTTTGGCAATATAAATTGTGAAACAATACATCCCGAAATTGAAAAAAATGTTAACGCAACACAAATTCCTACCCAAACATTGCAAATTGCACCAACTATTGTGGCAAAAGCTAGTTTTGGTTTTGGAGATGTAAATGCATGTGTTATTTTTAAACGCTATAAGCCATAAATTGAGCATGAACGACGATCACTACCAAAGACTAAAAGTAATCATACAGACCTACTTGCCAGAAGATGTTTCCGCAGCGGAAATAACTCCGGAGAGCGATTTTATGAATGAACTTAATATTAATTCTGCCAACTTAATAGATATTGTTTTGGACGTGGAGGATACATTCGATATTATGTTAGAAAATGAGGATATGGATACCATGCGAACCGTAAAAGATGCGTTACTTATTATTGAAAATAAATTAAGAAGTTCCTAAGGCATTCTTTGGCATCCGGATCAAACCATTAATTGCCTGGTAATCAGTGTATTTTCTTGTGTGTTCAAAGGTTGAATTGAATACGCCATTCTAATTTCTTTTATAAAGTGTTTTTAATAAAATTTTCGTATTTTAATGGTACCAAATCTGGCCGTATTCATCTTCAAAAAAGTACGCCATGAAAACAAGGGAATCACTACTCAAGGAAAGAAGCATAACTCATAATGCTTCCCACACCAATTATTTGGAACGGCAGCAGAGTTACCTTATGTCTCTTAAGGACCAACTTAATTCGTACCATTGCGTTCCTAAGACAAAGAAGTTGTACGAACAAATGGAGGTTTTAAAAAAACGCTTGCACGAATTAGAAGAGGAAAATAAAAATTATATCAACTCTGATATCCCGGCAGGTTTAACCAAAAGAAGCAACTCAATGCTAAGCAAAGTGCAATTTAGAAAAATATTAGCATTGGAGCAGGCCATCCTGGAATACATAGGGGAGGCTAAAATTCATGGGTAATCATTTTCTTAACCCCTTAACCTTTTTTCTTTTCCGGTATAACCACGGAAGCTACAATTCCGGTTACTAAGGAAACTACTATTACTGTTAGAGAAACCCATTCGGACACATGAACAAATGATGCTGTCAACATTTTTAATCCAACAAACGCTAAAATAACCACGAGACTATAATGAATAAGGCGAAACTTGTTGAGCATTCTTGAAACCATGAAATACATAGATCTAAGTCCCAGTATAGCCATAATGTTTGAGGTGAAAACGATAAACGGATCAGCTGTAATAGCCAAAATAGCAGGAATACTATCGAGGGCAAATAAAATATCTGTCAGTTCTATCACAATGAGTGCAACAAAAAGAGGAGTGGCAGCAGTAACCCCCATACGGCGTATAAAAAAATCGTGTCCTTTGATCTCTGACGTTAGGGGATATATCTTTTTCAATTGTTTAAAAACGAAGGACTCCTTGGGTTTAAATTTTATACTGGATGAGCGCAACATTTTATAAGCAGTATAGAGTAGAAAAACACCGAAGAAATAAATGACCCACTCAAACCTGTTGATTAAGGTGACCCCAAATACAATCATAAAAGCCCTAAAAACAATAGCGCCCAAAATTCCCCAAAAGAGCACACGATGCTGATAAAGAGGAGGGATGCTAAACGCCGAGAATATTACGGCGATCACAAAAACATTGTCTATACTTAGCGACAGTTCTATGAGATACCCCGTTATGTAATCTAGTACTGCCGTACTTGGCGCTAGCCCTGTAGGATTTTCAACAAGTCCATCTGAGAATAACCAATAGATAACGCCGCTAAAGCACAACGCTACGGTAACCCATATGGTAGTCCATATAGCAGCTTCCTTACTACGTATTACATGATCTTTTTTGTTAAAGACGCCAAGGTCTAAGGCAAGAAAAATGAAGATCAAAAAAATAAATGCAACCCAAACAATCATAAAAAACTCTTTCTTCTGCTAAGGACAGTAGACATATCCCAACTGTAATTATACATATGTTATTATAATTTATTCAAGTTCATTTTAAATAATCCTCTTTTTGATAAGAAAAAATACCCAAGAATAGCGAACTAGGAGATATTTATGGTATCAGGTGACATTTAGCGTGAAAGCCTATAAATATAGGCAATACCGAATCCACCACAAAGCTTCCTATATATGCACTTATAGGAACAGCCATAACGGTGGCAATACATCCGGTGATAGCAGCCCCTATACCGGCTATATGACCCACGGGTTCCATTGCCAGGGCCCTTAAATTTCCAAAAATAAAACCAACTGCGAAGAACTCCATCGCAAAGAAAATCAACACCACCCAATAGGGAGGATTTACTCCATTATGATAAATCAATACATAAATCAGCGGAATTAATACATATCCTAACAAGGCCCATGTTATTAGTCGTAACATTCCAAAACGAATCACCAGGGTGCCGTTTAAAAGGGTAGCGGTTCCGATAGTAATAGCAAGGGTGGCAAATATATACGGGAACGATTCTTTTAACAGGTATGTTTGTCATGAAAAATTTATAGAAGTGACCGGAAAAAGTAGGACAAATGTTTTTTTCATAACATAAGAGTACC
>CBDUCK010000267.1:0-3114 GCA_965365635.1 uncultured Muriicola sp. | reverse complement strand
TAAGCCCCGTCTCATGAGATGGGGCTTTTTTTATGCTGTTAATTAATGCCTGCTTTTCCTTTGGCACAGATTATCCTGGCTGATCCAAAACATTGGAGCTACAGCATAAAAAACCCCGCCTAAAAGGGGCAGGGGGGTATTGTAAGCCATGAACGTATTACGAGTTACTTGGCCATATTGTCCACGATTACACGTGCATCTCTGTTGGCAACACTCCATGCTGTGTAAAAAACCAGGCGTGCTCTGTTAGTCATCAGGTCATAATTTATTTTGTCTGGGGTATCTCCCGGGCGATGATAATCATCATGGGTTCCGTTAAAATAAAAAATGATGGGAATATTATTTTTAGCAAAATTGTAATGATCGCTTCGGTAGTAGAACCGGTTCGGATCATTTTCGTCATTGTATTTATAATCTAGTGTTATATTGGTGTACTTTTCATTTACTTCCTCAGATAACTTATGTAGGTCGGAACTCAACTTATCAGAACCAATCAAATACACATAGTTTCTATCGCCTTCTCTTTTAGGGTCTATCCTTCCAATCATGTCTATATTCAGATTCGCTACCGTTTGCTTCAAAGGGAAAACCGGACTATAATCTGTATAATATCTAGATCCTAAGAGACCTTTTTCCTCCCCTGTAACATGCAAGAATACGACAGATCTTTTAGGTCTCCTTCCTGCGTCGGCAGCCAGTTTAAAAGCTTCAGCGATCTCTAGCATGGCTACCGTACCAGAACCATCGTCATCAGCACCATTGTTTATTTTTCCGTTAGCCGAAACCCCAATATGGTCTAGGTGGGATGAAATGATAACATATTCATTCGGTTTTTCAGACCCCTTTATATAGGCTATAACATTTTCCGTAGAGATTTCTTCATTAGAACTCTTTAGGTCTGCCGTGATTTGAATAGAACTAACATCAGGATCATTAGATTTTTCTATGGATGGCATTAATTCTTTTGCCATGGCTTCCTTTATCAAAACATAAGACGTTTGATCTGCATCGGCTTTAAATCCTAGTCGACCACTGTCATTTGTTTTCATTCTTTTGTAAGAGCGCTCATAGCGCTTGAAGTTCTGTGGATCATAATACAGAATTGCCTTTGCGCCATTGGCCATGGCTGCCTCCACTCTTTTATTAATAGACTCGGACATATTACTCCATTTGGAGTTGTTCATTGTACCGGTAATCAGGTAGGTTCCGTCATCGTTCTTGGGCTCTCCCGCTTTTACCAGAACCAGCTTTCCCATTACGTTTATATTGGTGTAATCCGAATAGTTTTCTTCTTCAATACCATACCCGGCGTAAACAAGCTCATTAAAAGAACCTTCCAGGGACGAGAATGTAATAAAATCTTCCCCTATCGCATATGTCTTATCTCCGATTGTTAAAGACCCAGTTGGCAGTTTGGCCATTTCCAATGGTACCTTCTGAAAATAGTTGTTATCCTTTTGAGCAGGGGGAATTCCCAGATCTTCGTAATGTGTTCTTATATAATCTACGGCTTTCTTCTGTCCTGGCTTGCCTGTTTCTCTTCCTTCAAATTCGTCGGAGGCATAGGTATACAAATGCTCTTTTAACTCAGATTCTGTAATAGTGGAAGCATAGGGTGCAGGGCTAACGTCCTTTAAAGCTTCTTCAGAGGAATCAGCAACCGTTTTAATAGAGGAGTTACATCCCATTGCCAATGTAAGTCCTATCACATATATTTTTTTCATAATACCACCAGTGTTTTTTTGAAAATCAGCCAAAAATAATCAAAAGAAAATGAATCATTCTTAATTAAAAGTAAAAACTATGGACAGGATGGGTCCTATTTTTATGAACAATAAATAATTGGTCTTCTGTGTAGTTAAAGCACGTAAGAAGCCTAAGATATCCCGCTAAGAATCCTTGGCACTCATCTAAAAGAAACGTATTTTGCATGGCAAATAATATACCAATGAAAGTACAATGGGAAGGCGTAATGCCAGCAGTTACAACTAAATTTACGAAAGATGATCACTTAGATCTTGCAATGTTTCAGGTAAACATAGAAGCTCAATTACAAGCCGGGGTTCATGGTATCATACTCGGAGGTACTTTAGGGGAAGCAAGTACCCTGTCCGATGATGAAAAAAAGGTGCTGATAGAAACTACCGTCGCTATTGTAGATGGATCTATTCCTGTGATTATAAATATTGCAGAGCAATCTACAAAAGGCGCTTTAGCAGCAGCAGATAATGCCCTGAAATATGGCGCCAGTGGTTTAATGATGTTGCCCCCCATGCGGTATAAAGCCAATTCCTACGAAACTATGGCCTATTTTTCGGCTGTTGCCCAACATACACCACTCCCAATTATGATCTACAATAATCCGGTAGATTATGGAATAGAAGTTTCCTTAGATATGTTTAGTGAGCTGCTTCAGTACAACACCATTAAGGCAGTTAAAGAATCCACTCGCGATATCACCAATATAACACGTATAAAAAATAGATTTGGCGATCGTTTAAAGATTTTGTCTGGTGTAGATACGCTTGCTTTGGAAAGTCTTGTTATGGGCGCCGATGGATGGGTAGCAGGATTAGTTTGTGCCTTTCCGGCGGAAACAGTGGCCATCTATGAGTTGGTCAAAGCGGGCCGAATCAAAGAGGCTATTGAGATCTACAGATGGTTTATGCCATTGCTAGAACTTGATATTAATCCTCAATTGGTCCAGAATATTAAATTGGCTGAAGTGGCCACAGGGATCGGCACAGAACAGGTAAGACCTCCGAGATTACCGTTGCAGGGACAAGAACGGGAACGGGTATTACAAATAATAAAAGAAGGTATGGCATCTAGGCCGGTGTTGCCAAATTATAAAGGACTTAATAACAACTAGAGGTACGAAACTATGTTAGAAGGACAAAATTATATAGGTTATCAGGTTTCTAAAAGGGGCCATGAAAAGTTTAGAACGTTTAACCCGCAATTGAATACAGAGAATGAAACAGATTTCTTTGAAGCTACTTCCGCGGAAGTTAAGGAAGCGGTAGTATTGGCCAACGAGGCTTTTACTGCTTTTTCAGAAACTTCCAATGAGCAAAGAGCCAGCTTTTTATATGCTATTGCGGACGAAATACT
>CBDUCK010000266.1:0-3169 GCA_965365635.1 uncultured Muriicola sp. | reverse complement strand
CTTCAGAGTAGCCCCGCTTAAGAAGTTCTAAGGTTACATTAAACGTCTCAGAAGCATCAGACCATCCTTCAATACCTCCACCGCCATCAAAATCTGAACTAATTCCTACATGGTCTATCCCTATTAGGGTCACCAAATAATCTATATGGTCCACAAAATCTGATACGTCTACAGGAGCAGGGGCATTTTCTAAAGCAGCAGCTTTGCTTTTACCTATAGCCATTACTTTAGGTATATTGTCTATATAAGCGTTCTGTTGTTCCTTGGTTAAGGATCTGAATTGTGAACGTTCATACCACGATACGCCAAGAGAGTCAGCTACTTGTTTATATATGGTTTTCATAAAATTAGCATGGGCTTCATGCTTTTCAGTATTTAAATAGGAGCTAAACGCCACTGTTTGAATTACTCCACCATTTTCTTTTAGAAGCAACAACTGTTCGTCATCTAAATTTCTACTATGGTTGCACAAGGCTCTGGCCGATGAGTGAGAAGCAATAATTGGTGCCTTAGTAAGCGCAATCATTTGTTTCATAGACTCCTTGGATGGATGTGAAATATCGATCATTATTCCGGACCTATTTAACTCATATACAGCTTTTTTACCTAGGTCACTTAAACCATTATATAGCCAAATACTATCTCGTTCTCCCGTATTTGAATCTGCAAACTGACTATGTCCGTTGTGAGATAGAGAGACATACCGTGCCCCCATGTCGTGATACTTCTGAATATTTGTGAGATCCTCTCCCATAGGGTAGGCATTCTCTACACCAATCATAGCTACTTTTTTCCCTGAAGCATGCAGCTTACGAACATCATCCGAAGTTAATGCCAATCCAATCTCATTTGGTGCTATTTTTTCACATAAACGATGAATCGCTTCAAATTTTGCCATGGCATTTTGTTCCCCCTTCTCATATCCTGCGGCGTTTAAGGAATCCTGGCCTGTATACACAATAAACCAGGCAACATCCAATCCTCCTTCTTCCATTTTTGGCAGGTTTACCTGAGTTTCTAGGCGTTGGGTGTAGTTTATACTATCGGTAAAATTTTTGACGTTTATATCGTCGTGCGTGTCGATAGTAATGACAGATTCGTGTATTTTCTTAGCGCGTTCTACAAGAAGGTCTGCGTCTGTTTGCTTGTTCTCCCCACAGGATACTAGCGATATAATACATAAAAATAGGATGAAATGCTTCATTGTGTTGATTTTAGACCTACAAAGAAAGCACTTTGACAACAAATTACACAGTGTAGGTAACATTTAATTGGCCTCCCCTTATTAAAAGGAGAATTTAGACAATAATTGAATAACCAAATCTGTCACAATTGAAATCAAAAGACTTACTTTCTCACATATCCGATTTAGAATCCGCATTAGACAACTTTTCTTTTGGGGAACTCACCGCTTCGGACGCAACGAGGTTAAAAAAATCCTTCGATAGCTTTAAAAAAGATTTAGAAAACAAACTTTGGGGAGATAAAACAACAGATACCAAAGAAGGTTCTTCATCCTCAGAATCCAAAATAAAAGATGTAAGATCGGAATCTAAAGATCAACAGCTTATTGCAAAGGTAAGCCACGAAATACGTACTCCTTTGAGCGGTATAGTGGGATTTGCTGATTTATTAAAAGATAGCGATTTAAGCGAATCGCAAAAAGATCAGGTAGAAGCGATTCGTTCTGCCTCCAGATCCTTAATAGGCATTGTAAACGAGTTGTTACAATACACAAAATTAGAAGACGGACTCGATGAAAACAATGAGGTGCCTTTTAATATTTATAATGTTATTGGGGAAGTAAACTTTTTATGCGACACTTTAATTGTTGACAAAAGCATTACACTCGAGGTAATTAAGGATCAGAATATTCCTAAAATTTTAAAAGGCGATCCATCGAAACTCACCCAGATTTTATTAAATATTATTGGGAATGCCATAAAATTTGTGGAAACAGGAGGAGTTACACTCACTGTTAGGCTTAAAAATAAACTACAGGACCAGGTACTTATAGAATTTGAAATAAAGGATACCGGTATTGGAATATCCAAAGAAGATCTAAATCATATTTTTGAAGCTTTTAAACAAGCCAAACAACGTACGTTTTCAAAGTATGGAGGCACTGGTTTGGGACTTGGTATTGTAAAAGAACTGGTAGAAGCCCTCGAAGGTGACTTAAAGGTGTGCAGTAAAATAGGAGTGGGGAGTACATTTACCGTTACGTTGCCATTTACTGAAAGCAAGGAAAAGGAAAAGGAACCCGAATCAAAGGATCCTGATACTCCCGAAGACCTGCAAGGAATGAAAATTTTGGTTTTTGAAGACAATCCCTTAAACCAATTTCTAATAAAGCAACATCTCAAATCATGGAATTGCCAATATTTTATAACTGAAAACCCTATAGAAGGTTTAAACATATTGCAAAACGAGACCATAGACATTGTGTTGATGGATCTCCGTATGCCCATAATGGATGGGTACGAAGTAACCCGTAGAATTAGAGAAAACAAAGCAACCCATATTAATAATGTGCCAATTATAGCATTAACGGCAGATTTTGGTATTCAGGAACAAGACAAGTGCCAGGCAGAAGGAATTAATGCATTTATTTTAAAACCCTATACAGCGGACGAACTTTATTCAAAAATAAAGGCCCATGCAAAACGAAATGAAAATTCCCCAAACTTAAAATTAGATAGACCTAACCGCGGTATTGGAAGAATGTATGGGTGAAGTAGCTATGCTGAAAGAACTCATTGGCCTATTCAAGGGAAATGCCCTGGAATTTATTGGTCTTGCAAGATTACATCTGCAAAATAAGGATTATGAACAACTGCAGTTTGCAACACATAAAATAAAAGCCGGACTGGCGATGATGGAAACTCAAAACCTACTAATCATTGTTCAGCAATTGAATGATCACAGTAAAACAGATAAGAATCACGAGCATATGCAGTATTTATATGAGCAGTTCGTTATAGAATACCCAATGGTAGAGGAAGCTTTAGACAATGAATTTGAACGATTACTAAGAGAAAATTAATGTCAGAGATAACAAAGAAGCAGATACTACTCGCAGAGGATGATGATTTATTAGCATCACTGCTGAATTACCGATTAGAAAAGGCTGGATATAGGGTGCATTGGTCTAGTGATGGTAAAAAAG
>CBDUCK010000265.1:0-3210 GCA_965365635.1 uncultured Muriicola sp. | reverse complement strand
TTTTTTTGTAAATAAAGAGAATTTCTCCCTGCACCACAGCCAATATCTAGTACCTCTCCACGACATCTTTTTAGCGCTTCTTGTTCTAAAACAGGCATGTCCTTAAAGTCTCTGAATAAATAAGAAACAGGAATTGTATCTTGCTCATCTAGAGAAGAATGAGTACGGATATCTTGAGGATTATTTCCCGAAAGATAATCGAGCATAGCTTGGCCAAAAACATCTACCGACACATGAAAGGTATTTAATGCAAAAGTGAGATATTTGTGGAAAGCATAAAAATTTAATTTACATGCAAAAGAATAGGTAAATTCTATACGTATCCAGGATGAATGAGATTTTGAAACAGCTCCCTTTAAAGGCAAAAGAAAAACAATCTGAAAATAAGAAATTCTTTGCCCGTTTAAAAAAAAGGCCTCCAAAAGATTTAGATTATACCATGCAAGAACTACATGCTGAGGAATTCCGAAAAACGGATTGCCTGGAATGCGCAAATTGCTGTAAAACAACCGGGCCACTATTTACAAGAGCAGATATTGAGCGAATATCAAAGCATTTTAGATTAAAACCACAGGAGTTTATTGAAAACCATTTAAGGGTAGACGAAGATAACGATCATGTGTTAAAACAAGTGCCCTGTACTTTTCTGGGAGCAGATAATTATTGTTCTATCTATGAAGTGCGACCCAAAGCTTGCAGGGAGTATCCACATACAGATCGTAAGAAGTTTCATCAACTGGGGAATCTAACGGTAAAGAATACAACGATCTGTCCGGCTGCTTATAATATAGTAGAAGAAATGAAAAGGCGTGTAAAAGTTTAACAACATGGTGCTAACAGCAATTTTGGTTTCCGAAAGGCCTCTATGCCGGTAAACAATTGAAACGTTTAAAAAATACCTATTTTTAATCCTATGGAAACAGTCATCACATATTTTGAGACCATTCCTTCTTCCCATAGAAGCATCCTCCTGGTCCTAGGAATAAGTATTTTTTGGCTATTGGAAGGAGCGGTTCCCCTATTTCGGTTTGGATATAAAAAATGGCGGCATGCGGTCCCTAATTTCTTTTTTACACTTACTACAATAGTTATAAATTTTGGACTTGCTTTTTTGCTTTTAAAAACAAGCGATTGGGTAGCTGATAATAATTTCGGGATCATTAACTGGTTGCCAGAAATGTCGATATGGATGTATGTGGTACTTGGGGTGTTATTATTAGATTTTTTTGGAGCTTATTTAGCGCATTTTGTAGAACATCAGGTAAAACCCCTTTGGATGATTCATTTGGTACATCACACAGATCATGAAGTGGATACTACCACTGCCAACAGGCACCATCCTCTGGAAAGTATTATCCGGTTTACATTTACTTTGGCAGGGGTATTTATAGTAGGCGCCCCTATAGGAATTGTAATGCTATATCAGTCTTTATCGTTGGTCGCTACTCAATTTGGACATGCCAATATTCGCTTGCCAAAGAAGATAGACAAGGCAATAAGCTGGGTACTGGTTTCGCCAGATATGCATAAGGTGCACCATCATTATGTACTACCCTATACAGATTCTAATTATGGAAATATATTTTCTATATGGGATCGTTTATTTGGCACGTATATGGAATTAGACAGGGAGCAGATTATTTATGGAGTGGATACCTTCCCTAATAAGAAAGAAAATGGAAATGTACTAGGGCTGTTAAAACAACCTTTCCATAAATATCGAAAACCAACTACTGCTAAACCACCAATGCCTTAAGGATAAAGCAGATATTTTTCACGAATCTTTTTAAAGGTACTAAGATCTTTTTGCCATGTTTTTTTAATGGCAGTTTCCGATAGTCCTTTCATAATTTGTTTTTGAAGTGTATGGGTACCGGCATGCTTACTAAATCCAGAGGTTTTAAAAAATTTCTCTTTGTCTTTTGAACCTTCATAGGCCTTTAGGATCCATAGTAAAGACACTTCCGATACGTTGGGATAGGTCCTCAAATCTTCCCCAAAACATGTTTTGTTGTTATGTTTTGGATTTTTTGAGCCAAAATTTGGCGCCGGAGTGTACCTAAATGTAAACGTTGTACTGTCCAAAAAAGGTGCTCCATACCGCTGAAATTGAAATTCTGTTCCTCGACCTGCATTAATGGTGGTCCCTTCAAACAAACCTAAACTGGGGTACAAATTAATTGCCTTTGCATTGGGTAAATTGGGAGAAGGCCGAATGGGCAGATCATATGACGAGAAATGTGCGTAATTCTTAAGCGGAACTATGGTGAGATCCACCTTTTTACCCGCTTCCAACCAACCTTCTTCATTGATCATCATGGCATATTCCCCGATAGTCATGCCATATACCAGCGGTATCGTGGTCATTCCTAAAAAACTGGTAAGTGTTGGTTCCATGGTTGGACCGTCTACGTAATGACCATTTGGATTAGGCCTGTCTAACACCACAACCGGGATGTTATTTTCGGCACAGGCTTCCATTACCAGTTGTAACGTAGCAATGTAGGTGTAAAAACGAACTCCTACATCCTGGATATCAAACACAACCAGGTCTATTCCTTGTAGCTGCTTTTTAGTGGGTTTTCTATTGGCACCATAAAGTGATATGATAGGTAATCCACTTTGGAGATCTTTCCCATCCTTTACTTTTTCTCCTGCATCCGCTATTCCACGAAAACCATGCTCCGGGGCAAATACTTTTTTAATCATTACCCCAGCAGATAGTAATGAGTCTACAAGGTGGGTATGCGAATTTTTTGTGGTATTAGTCTTGGAGATATCCTTAAAAATGACACTGGTTTGATTGGCTACTACTGCAACGTTTTTAGCCGCTAATAATGACGCATAGGCCTCAGTGCGGTTAGCCCCAACAATAATAGGTTTAGGATCATCTAACATTACCTGAGTATCACCTTCTGCTAATCTGGGAGATTTTTTTTCAACCGGGGGACCGCAAGAGGTTATAAAGAAAAGCAATATCCAACCCAACCACAATAAAAACAAGTTTTTTTTGGTGAGGATCTTACTGCGGGTAGGTCTGTTCCAAGAAACATGGAGATTTAACAGATGAAAACTGTATTTTTGAAGGTGTAAAAAAAACATCGATTGAATTTAGAACTGTTTATCGCAAAACGCCTTATCAAAGGTAAGCAGCATAAAATTAGCATATCCGCCCCAATAATAAAAATTGCAATAGCGGCTATTGCAACA
>CBDUCK010000264.1:0-3247 GCA_965365635.1 uncultured Muriicola sp. | reverse complement strand
GCCGCTATTACCGCCCTATGCCTTCTTAAAATGCCTCTATCCCCTTCTAATGACATAAACCAATGAAGAATATTCTTTTGTTCTCCAAGCGGCCAGGTTAGATTGCATTCCTACAAACAGCGCTTTGAGGAAGCTAGATCTTCCGTGCTTATATTTTTCAGAAAGTAACGAAATATAAAACGCATCAAAAATCATTGGTTTAATTGCATGTATGTCCAAATTGTTCTTTTCACATAAGCTATGCATCGAGGATTTTGAAAAATGCCAAAGATGTCTCGGTACGTCATAGGCCGCCCAATACTTTCCATAGAATTGCGCGTCAAAAGATTTGTAATTAGGAACTGCAATAAATAGTGTTCCTTTTTCTTTAAGTAATGCGCTTAGCTCCTTAAAAGAATTTTCGAGGTCTGGCATATGTTCCAGTACATGCCACAAGGTTATAGCGTCAAATTTTTCGCCTTTCACATCGGCCAAGCTTGCTTCCAGGTATATCCCTTTCTTCTTTGCTACATTTCTTGCCTTTGCGCTAGGTTCAACTCCTTTCGTATTCCATCCCTGAGCAATAGCAGATCTCAAAAAATCTCCCGTCCCGGCCCCAACATCTAAAAGTGAATTCCTTTCACCGGTATAGTATTTTACCTGCCCAACTTTCTTTCGAAGGTTCACCTGTTTAACAAGCTGATATATCTTATCCAAAAATGATTTTCTGGCATCTGTATGAGAAATGTAGGAAGTACTATCGTAATACTTCTCAATATCTATTGGCTTAGGATCGGTAATCAGCATCTCCAATTGTGGGTCTAGTAATAATTGGAATTCCTCTCCGGAATGAGCGAAGTCTTTTGTTTTTAAATATGTCTTCATGGTGCTACTGATCGGTACAATTGCATTTTAATAGTTACTAGTCCATATTGTTCCACGTGGAACTATCTTCCCATAAATACCAGTAAAACACTAATATCGCTTGGTGAAACTCCGCTAATTCTGGATGCCTGGGAAATGGTCACCGGGCGTATCGCATGTAATTTTTCGCGCGCCTCATAAGACAATGACTTGAGTTTAGAATAATCGAAATTCTCAGGAATCTTAATATTTTCTAGTCGTAGCAACTTATCTGCATTGTTCTTCTCTTTCTGAATATAACCCGAGTATTTTACCTGTATTTCGGCTTGCTCCAATACTTCCCTATTCAGTTTATGCTCCTTTACAAAATCTGACACTTCTGACAATTGAAGCATGTGTCCCATAGTTACATTAGGTCGTGAAAAGACTTTGTACATTTTATCTGCCTGCTTCACGGGAGATGACGAAACACTTTTCAGAATTGGATTTATATCCTCGGGAACAAAACTTGTGTTTTTGAAAAAACTAATAAAGGCATTGGAATTCTTTTCTTTCTCCTCCATTTTTCTTAGTCGTTCTTGCGTTGCCAGTCCAATCGCAAATCCTTTAGGCGTTAACCTAAGATCCGCATTATCTTGTCTAAGCAGTGTGCGATACTCTGCCCTGGAAGTAAACATGCGGTACGGTTCTTCCGTCCCCTTTGTAATAAGGTCGTCTATTAAAACCCCTATATACGCCTCGTCTCGTTTTAAAATAAACGGTGGAAGTTCATTAATTTTAAGGTGCGCATTAATGCCGGCCATTAATCCCTGTGATGCCGCTTCCTCATATCCCGTAGTCCCATTTATTTGTCCTGCAAAATAGAGATTTTCTATCACCTTCGTTTCTAAGGTATGCCGTAATTGTGTAGGTGGAAAATAATCATATTCAATAGCATAACCAGGTCTAAAAAACTTTACATTTTCGAAGCCCACCACAGAACGTAGTGCTTTAAATTGAACATCTTCGGGCAGAGAAGTAGAGAAGCCATTGACATATACCTCCACGGTATCCCATCCCTCAGGCTCTACAAATATTTGATGACTGTCTTTATCTGCAAAGCGATGTATTTTATCTTCAATAGATGGGCAATATCTCGGGCCAATACTTTTAATCCGTCCGTTAAACATAGGAGATCTATCAAAGCCTTCACGCAACAGATCGTGTACCATAGCACTCGTATGGGCCATATGACAATCACGTTGAACTTGCAACAATGGCGTATCTGAATACGAAAACTTCTCCGGGATAGCATCTCCGGGTTGTACAATCATTTTACTATAATCCAGCGATCTTCCATCTACCCGTGGGGGCGTTCCTGTTTTCATTCTTCCGGACTCAAAGCCATAGGTAGCTAATTGTTCTGTAATGCCTGTTGCAGATTTTTCACCTGCCCTTCCTCCGCCGAACTGTTTATCGCCTATATGTATTAGTCCATTCAGAAACGTGCCATTCGTAAGTACTACTGAACTCGCCTTAATATCGATTCCCAGAGATGTCCTAACTCCAACAACTTTATCCTTTTCCACCAGCAGTTCCTTTACCATCTCCTGATAAAAATCCACCTTAGGCGTCCGCTCCAACGCCAGCCTCCATTCCTCCGCAAATCGCATACGATCGTTTTGCGTTCGTGGACTCCACATCGCCGGGCCTTTACTTTTATTAAGCATTTTAAACTGAATAGCTGATAAATCGGAAATGACTCCACTATACCCACCCAAGGCATCAATTTCCCTAACTATTTGTCCTTTTGCGATTCC
The DNA here is from genome assembly GCA_965365635.1 of uncultured Muriicola sp. GTDB lineage: Bacteria > Bacteroidota > Bacteroidia > Flavobacteriales > Flavobacteriaceae > Muriicola. The sequence continues at coordinate 605 of CBDUCK010000264.1, read as the reverse complement.
GCCCATTGCCGGGTTACACGACATTTGCCCTATCGTTTGCAAATTCATGGTCACCAGCAATGTAGATGACCCCATATTAGCAGCAGCGGCAGCAGCCTCTGCACCCGCATGGCCACCTCCTACTACAATTACATCATATTTCTTCTCGAACATACTTACCTCTATTGTTCCACGTGAAACATATTTACCTTTTCCTCCTCCTTATCTCTTATGACACTTATCTGATCGGGTGTTTTATCATTATACCCCAACAAATGCAACAACCCGTGCGCCATAACCCGTTGCATTTCTTTTTCGCGAGATGTCTTAAACATCTCAGCATTCTCCCAAACTCGTTCCTTTGAGATAAAAATATCGCCCGCAATCTGTTTTTGATTGCCGTAACCGAATGTTATTATATCTGTATAATCATCATGGTTCAAAAATTCCTTATTAATTTCCAATAACCTAGCATCTGTGCAAAAAATATAGGATAAAGCCTCTATAGTAGCTCCTTCGCTTTTGGCTAACTTATTCAACCATTCGGTATATTTTGTTTCCTCAGCTAGCGTAAAATCACATTCGTAATGATATTCAATCATCTTTCTTAAAATACTTTTGAACCT
>CBDUCK010000263.1:0-3270 GCA_965365635.1 uncultured Muriicola sp. | reverse complement strand
TTGTATTCCTATGGTTTCAACAACGTCTTCGGTCTCACGAATACCGGCCGTGTCAATAAACCGGAAGCCAATCCCCCCAATGACAATCTCATCTTCTATGGCATCGCGGGTAGTGCCTGCGACATGACTCACGATAGCACGTTCTTCATTTAATAACGTATTTAATAAGGTCGACTTTCCAACATTTGGTTCTCCTACAATGGCAATTGGGATACCGGTTTTAATAACATTCCCTAATGCAAAAGAATCAATAAGCTTTTTTAGTACTTCCTGAATCCGATTCAACAAGTCGTTAAACTTCCCTTTGTCTGCAAACTCCACATCCTCCTCTGCAAAATCCAGCTCTAGTTCAATAAGGGAGGCAAAGTTCAGTAATTCGTCTCGCAATTTTTTTATTTCATGGCTAAACCCACCGCGCATTTGCCGTAGTGCTAAATCGTGTGCAGCCTCATTATCTGAGGCTATTAAATCTGCCACTGCTTCTGCCTGACTCAGATCTAATTTTCCATTTAAAAAAGCACGTAAGGTAAATTCACCTGCATTGGCCATTCTGCAACCATTTCGTAAAAACAATTGCAATATTTCCTGTTGAATATAGATGGAGCCATGACAAGAAATTTCCACCACATCTTCACCTGTATAGGAATTTGGGTCTTTAAATACTGTAACCAACACCTGGTCTATGGTCCTGTCCCCATCCATAATGTAACCAAGGTGCACCGTGTGGCTTTTTTCCTCAGAAAGTGCCTTTCCACGAACCGATGTAAACATAGATTCACTAATAGAGATAGCATCTTTCCCGGATACTCGTATCACGGCAATGGCCCCTGCACCCGATGGGGTGGCTAGTGCAATGATGGTATCATTTGGGATCATGACAGAAGTTTAGCGCAAAAATAGGCAAAAGGTGATAAGGATAAAAAGAAGCGATTCCTCATTTTTTTTACGCACTAATACTTGAAATGATCTTGGAATTGAATCATCGTAGAAATATTGCACCTTTTAGTGTAACATTTCAAGGAATTTAACTACATATAATTAAACGCTTAAAATTTTAGTATCATGGAAGTCATCAATCAATCAACTATGCGGGTAGACAGGCAACTGCTAGTTATTACTCATTTAACGCAACTTTTATCGTATGTCATTGGTTTTGGAGGACTTATTACCCCTTTAATCCTGTGGCTAACGTCTAAAGATACAGTGGAAGGTATGGATGAACACGGAAAAGCCATCCTCAATTTTCAACTGAGTTTAATACTATACCTTATCATAAGTGTGCCAGCTATATTACTTCTTGGCTTGGGAATTTTGGGAATCATTGGAGTTGTAATCCTTGGGTTTGTACTCCCAATAGTAAATGCTGTTAGGGCCAATAATGGTGAGGAGCCCAGTTATTTTATGACAATACGGTTTATAGCATAAAGATTAAAATTTATGAAAAAAATCCAATCTGTACAGATTGGATTTTTTTATAGGTTCTGGCAATAAGTTTATTTAAGCATCTTTTTACATGACCATACCAGGGCAAAATTCTCCGCCATTTAGGCTAGAGCCACCTTCAATGGTAAAATTTCCATAGGTGTATCCTAATATGTTTGGTTCTGAACATCCGGTATCAATAGTCGTATTCATTAGACCTTTAACCGAAATATAGATTTCTCCGCCCAGTGTTCCGTTAGCATCAAAACCTTCGAGGATAAATAATTCTCCCGGCTTAAGTTTTGACCTATACAACTCTTTTTTTCCTTTTGTACCGGTAATACTAACTATGGCAACTTCAGCACCATTATATCGTAAATCTAGCCGGGTAACATTCCCACTGCAGTTACAACTGGCTGTTTCATTGGCGACATCATCAGAATTACTATCACCATCATTAGTGGTGTCATTAGAACATTCCCCTAATACATCCCCATGGTCTAAGTGGGCCTGAATAGCCTCTGTTGGCAGATATAAGGTTATAAATTTCCAGTCGTTTCCTATGTTTAGTTTATGACAAACATTTTGAAATTCCTTTTTCTCATTTTTTTTAGATTTTGAATACACCGCATGTAAGGTTTCATTGTTTTGATCTAAATCGTCAATTTGACAAGAGAACAGAAGAACAAAACCCAACAGGAAGTAGAGATTTTTTTTCATAATGTAGTTGATTTGGGTTAAAATGTAATTGTTATACACGTTGTAACGCCCAAAAGATTGTGAGAATTTTGCAAATACGCTAAACTCCATATAAACAGGTTAAAAGGTGTTTAGACAGCCCATTTACATAAAAGAAACTTGCTTAAGTAAAAATTAGAAGATGTACAAGTTGTTTACCTGAGTATGAATAGGCAGCTGAATATGGACCGGATATTAAATAATTTAACGTCAACGGCATTACCAGTGTGGTAACACTTTACCTTAGTCCAGGCCATCCATAGGGGTTAAGATACAGTGTCCGTTTGGGCAAGCTCATTTCTTAGAAAAGGAACGATCTTTTTAATCGATTTCAATCGATTTTAACCATCTGTTTTTAAAAGTAGATTCGGGCTTTTTGAATTTTCGGTCTCGCAATATGGCACCATAGTATTTTAGCATGATTGCCCAACTGATACAAAAAGCAATTAGATTTTTCACCAAACTCTTTTTAGGATACAGAACGTGCGTTTGTAGCCTATAAACCGCATTGGAAAACTTTATTTTATAATCATAAGCGCCCCAACCCATATCCAATAATTCGTAATTATTCTCATAGCACCATGCTATTTGTTTAACAAACATCTGTCTTCCCATGCTGTATTTGTAAAAATTTCTATCAAAAGAGATAATAGCTGTATAAAGGATTTTTTTATAATGATAGTGCAAGGATATGGCGATTGGTTGATCTAATTCGTACATAACTAATAGGGAGGCTTTCTTAGCTGATATCATTTCAAAAACGGTGTCCTGATAAAACGCCCAACGGTTTAATGCAACATGTTTCGCGGTTCTACCTTTAAAACGATCACATATAAAACCTTTCAGGGTTTCCATTAATGCTTTACATTTAATTTCATCTATGGTCCCAAAAAAAAATTCAAATCGAATAGGATGGTTCCGCTCCAGACGCTGCATGTCTTGCCGAAGATTTTTATAAACTTTTTTTCCTAACTGATTTCGCAGAAATTCTTTTTCTGAGGCATAGCCTCTTAAATCCATAGCAAACCCTAATCGGTACGTTTTAGAATAGCATCTGTAGGAATTTTTTATATTTTTTATATTAAGTAAAAGGTAAGGTGGGATACAATC
>CBDUCK010000262.1:0-3291 GCA_965365635.1 uncultured Muriicola sp. | reverse complement strand
GATATCACCCCTGAAAACGAACCCGCCACTACAGTAACAAAATCTAACTTTAAATACATGTACTGGACCATGGCGCAGCAATTAGCGCACCATACTGTTAATGGTTGTAAAATAAATAGTGGGGATATGATGGGCAGTGGAACCATATCTGGACCTACACCAGATTCATATGGTTCTATGCTAGAACTCTCGTGGCAAGGAACTAAGCCCGTACAACTAGCGAATTCTATGACCAGAAAATTCATTGAAAACAACGATACCGTTACTTTACGGGGCTTTTGCGAAAAGGACGGCGTTAGAATTGGTTTTGGAGAAATAGCAACAAAGGTATTACCGCCCCTAGACCTGAATTAGCAACCCTCTAACTACTGTTTTATAGTATTTCATCGTACATATACGATATATAAACGTTTTTCGTTATGCTTTTGGAATGTTTTGGCACGGCTCTTGGAATAGCAGTGCAAAACCGAAAAACGAAACGTCATGAAAAAAGCTATACTATTAGTTACAGCACTTGTTTTTTTAATCGCTTGTGGAGGGGTTAAAAAAACTCAGGAGGCTATTAATACCGGAAATTATAATCAGGCCATCAACAGTGCCTTGAAAAATTTAGCTGATAACAAATCTAAAAAAGGAAATCAGGTTTATATTGTTATGTTAGAAGAGGCATTCCAGAAGAATGCCAAACGCGAATTACAAAATATTTCTTTTTTAAAGAAAGATGGGAATCCTGCTAACCTGGAAGCTATCTATAAAGGGTATTCTTATTTAAAAAATATTCAACAACGAATTAGACCTTTGTTACCTCTATACATTATGGAGGAAAACAGAGATGCTCAATTTAAGTTCACAAACTATGATGAGTTAATACTAGACGCTAAAGATGATCTTTCCAATTATTTGTATGACAATGCATTAACATTGCTTACAAATGCTTCTAACAAACGAGTTTTTCGTAAAGCTTATGAAGATTTCAGGTACTTAGAAGAAATAAATCCAGGTTTTGGAGATACCAAAGAACAAATGGAAAGTGCCTATCAGAAGGGCCTAGATTACGTAAAAGTGCGTATGGTAAATGATACCGATCTAATCATACCGGTTCGTCTGGAAGAAGAACTGCTTAACTTTAATACTTTTGGGTTAGATGACCTATGGACACAATATCATAACAATCCTATGAAAGACATTCGTTATGATTATGAAATGCAGGTAGCTTTCAAAGACATCAACATCTCACCAGAACAGGTTAACGAAAAGCAATTGGTTAAGGAAAAGCAAGTCAAAGACGGATATAAGTATTTAGAAGATGAAAATGGAAGAATTGTCCGGGATAGTCTTGGAAATGAAATTAAAATAGACAATTTTAAAACGGTTACTTGTAATTTTTATCAGTTTACTCAACAGAAATCCGCACAGGTTACAGGTACGGTGCGTTATATAGATTTGCAAACCAAACAGCAGATCAATACCTATCCGTTGTCTAGTGAATTTTTATTCCAACACATGTATGCCAATTATAGTGGCGATAGAAGAGCGTTAGATACTAATTTGATGTCTATGTTAAATTTGGCCGCTGTACCATTCCCAAGTAATGAACAGATGGTATACGACGCAGGGGAAGATCTAAAACTCAGATTAAAAGATATTGTCGTAAGACATCGTTTTAACTAAAAAAAACCCGGACAGTAAGTCCGGGTTTTTTTATACATACTGTTCTAGTGAAGCATAGGAGATTGAGCTGTGCGAGGTATCAAATACCGCTATCCTATTCTTTATGACCAATAATTGAGGTGATTCGTGTCTAATTCCAAATCTATTCGCTATTTCATCAGACAGTGCCCTATTCTGTTGAATATTGAGAAAATAGAAATCAACCATTTCTTCTACGTGTTGATACTGCTTTTCGAACGAACGAAGTACCATACTGCTAATTCCACACGATGTGGAGTGCTTAAAAATAACCTGGGGCTTTCCTGTGGAGTCTTCTGTTAGCGCGTTAAGTTCCTCCAGAGAGTGTATATGGCTCCATTTCAACCTATTATCTGATTGCTCAGGTGAATTTTCTTTATTACTGAATAAACTAAATAATCCCATTTCGTACCTATAAGTGGTTACCTGTATTCTACTGTCGAATTGTCGGTTTTTAACACGATTTTTCGGTCATTTTGTCTGCTTCAACCACTTGGTAGGGTTGTTGACCTATGATTGACAAAAGTACTCAATCAAAATAAAAGGACGATCAAATGAATAGTAACAATTTTACCATAAAATCACAGGAGGTTATACAGCGGGCTCAACAGCTAGCGCAGGGTATGCAACATCCTCAAATAGAAAACGAACATATTTTTAAGGCGCTCACTGAGATTGATGAAAATGTCTTACCCTTCATTTTAAAGAAACTCAATGTTCAATTGCCTTTAATAGAACAAATCCTTTCGAAAGAACTCGAGAGTGTTCCTAAAGTATCTGGCGGGGAACTCATGTTTTCCAAAGAAGCCGGCAAAACCCTTACAGAGGCAAGTATCGTCGCCAAAAGCATGAAGGACGAATTTGTTTCATTAGAACATTTACTGTTGGCAATTCTAAAATCTAAAAGTAAGATAAGTAGCATACTTAAGGATCAGGGTGTTACAGAGAAAGATTTAAAAGCGGCCATTGCAGAATTACGCAAAGGGTCAAAAGTAACTTCTCAAAGTGCCGAAGAGACCTATAATGTTTTAAATAAATACGCCAGGAACTTAAATGACCTGGCCGATAGTGGCAAGTTAGACCCCGTTATTGGACGCGATGAAGAAATTAGACGCATCCTGCAAATCTTATCGAGACGTACTAAAAACAATCCTATACTGGTTGGTGAGCCCGGAACTGGTAAAACGGCCATTGCGGAGGGTCTTGCACATAGAATTATTCAGGGAGATGTCCCCGAAAATTTAAAAGATAAAGTTATTTATTCCTTAGATATGGGAGCCCTTATAGCAGGAGCAAAATATAAAGGAGAATTTGAAGAACGGCTGAAAGCGGTTATAAAAGAGGTTACTTCCTCTGAAGGAGATATTGTTCTGTTTATTGATGAGATTCACACCCTGGTAGGTGCCGGAGGAGGCCAGGGAGCCATGGATGCTGCCAATATTCTTAAGCCCGCATTAGCCAGAGGGGAGTTACGTGCTATTGGTGCCACTACATTAGATGAATATCAAAAGCATTTCGAAAAAGATAAGGCCCTTGAACGTAGGTTTCAAAGAGTTAGTGTGGACGAACCCGATACTGAAAGTGCAATCTCTATTCTAAGAG
>CBDUCK010000261.1:0-3326 GCA_965365635.1 uncultured Muriicola sp. | reverse complement strand
CCGTTCATCACAACGTACGTATGTTAATACTATAGGGAAGGTTACTGTGTAGTATATTCGAATGCTTCTGCTATGGTGCTATTTTCACAATTTCTTACCAGCAGAGAGGCCTCTTTCTCGTTAATAATACCTTCTATCAGATACTCCTTGCAAGGGGTAGATTTTGTATTGCTTTTGCTGAAATCAACAGAACCTTCTTTAAGAAAATACTGGACATGGGTTGAATCTAACCTACCGGACGACAGCAGCTCCTCAACATTGTCCGAAAAGGTGAGAGGTTTGGATCTAAGATCTTTTAGGACCCTGCAATTTGGAAAATAGCAAAATTCAGATCCTGTTTCCGACGTTTTCTTTTTTAAAAGAAAGGCAAGGAAGACTATTCCCAAAGACAATCCAATTAAATAATAACCTAAGCGTTTTAAGAAGGGCATATTAAAAAATAAGAAAATTGATATCGCTGTATTTTAGATCGAACCACTCGCCGACAGTTTTATTGGTCAATATCCCGTGATACAGGTATAGTCCATTTCGAAGGCCTTTGTCGAAGCGAAGGGCATTTTCTAAACCACCATCTTCTCCTATTTTCAAGAGGTATGGGGTAAAAATATTACTAATAGAAACCGATGCGGTTTTTGGATACCGGGCAGGAATGTTGGGTACTCCATAATGAAGGACCCCAAATTTGTTTACGACAGGTTTGTCGTGTGTTGTTATCTCACTGGTTTCGAAGCACCCTCCCATATCTATGCTAACATCAATTATAACAGCCCCTTTTTTCATATTCTCCACCATGGTTTGAGAAACAATAACAGGTGATCTGTCGCGCCCTCTCATGGCGCCAATAGCTACATCGCAGCGTTTCAGTGATTTTAAAAGATTTTTAGGCTGTAATGTAGAAGTATATACAATTTGATGCAGGTTGTTTTGAACGTTTCGCAATTTTGTGATAGAATTATCGAATATTTTTACATTGGCACCCAGACCAATGGCCGAGCGTGCTGCGAACTCCCCAACGGTGCCTGCTCCCAGGACAACCACTTCTATTGGGGGAACGCCTGTAATGTTACCGAACATAAGTCCGTTTCCCTTATTGCTGGCCGCCATAATTTCGGCTGCGATTAGTACAGAGGAAATCCCGGCAATTTCACTTAACGATCTAACTGCAGGGTAATGCCCATCTTCATCCCTAATGAATTCAAAGGCTATAGCTGTAATTCTTTTCTTGGCAAGTTCTTCAAAATAAGCCTTCTCCTGAGTTTTAATTTGTAGAGCCGATATAATAGTCGCCCCGGGATTCATTAATTGAATTTCAGATAGGGTAGGAGGCTCCACTTTTAAAAGCAACGGACAGGAAAATACCTTTTTGGTATCCCTGGTAATGGTACCTCCTGCATTGGTATAGTCAACATCCGAAAAATTAGCACCTTTTCCTGCTTCTGCTTCGATAAGTACTTTATGGCCGTTGGCAACAAGGGCGTTTACAGCATCGGGCGTTAAACAGATACGTTTTTCCTGAAATAGATTTTCTTTAGGGATTCCTATAAAAAGTTCTCCTTTTTGCCTGAGTATTTCCAGGGTTTCTTCCTGTGGAATCAGCTCTAGTTTGCTAAAGGGCGAAGATGGTTGGTTCATATTTTAGTTAGGCTAAATCTACTGCACTTGGCTTCTATCAAAATTACAACATTTTTGATGAATAGGAATGAACACAACTGGTTTGGGGAGCTTAATAACAATATATAAGACTCTTTATAAACATATAAAGCTCAAAAATGAAGTGCCTCAAAAAAAAGTGGCTGGTGCTTATAAGAAGAAATTAAATAAGTTTTTGAACGAATGCTGAAACTGTTGAAAGCGTTGGGCGAAGGTTATTTTAGTTTCTTCTTCAGTAGTAACCTCTTCAATAGGTGTAGTGGACTCCACCTTTCTATTAATCCTGTCTTGCTTTAGTTGCTCTTTCTGCCTGAAATATTCTAGTTCTGCATCCATAGCATCCAAATCGATCCCATGTACATATTTGTCGTATAATTTTACCCGAACAAAATAGACAAAAGTGATGACTACCATAGAAACAGGAAGGAGCCAAAGAATGTTCTCTGTTTCAATATATTTATCCTCCGAATAAACGACTTCAAATAACTGGAAGGCATACATGCAAAGTGGAATTAAAATAACATGATACCACCAGTGTTTGCATGTAAAAAACCATATTGCTAAGAGATATATAGGTATGATTTTGCTTAGCAAGAACCAAATATAGGTACTGAGATCCTCGAATCCATTATTGTCTAAAGTATATCCTAAAAGTGAAATAGTAGCTTCAGGATCTTGCGATATATATACATGAAGCTTATAAAGAAAAGGAGATGCAATAATTAAAAATACTGCAATTGATTCTATTAGAAATCGTTGGCGCGCCTTGTTACTGCTTTTGTTCGCAATTTTACTCATAAGTAGGAATTGTGTCTATCACTTCATTCCTTAAACGTAAAAAGGAGCAACTTATTTGGTTGCTCCTAAAATATTTTTAAATAAAAACTTTTAATCCAATTAACAACTCATTAGTTGCAAACGTTGAATTAAATTTTCCTGTCTACTTTTGTTTTGTCTAATGATTGCTCATATACTTGATCATCTGCCGTATTAGGGGTGCACGAAGCCGCTACCACAAGAACAAGACAAGTGCAAAGTCCAAATAAAATTCGTTTAGTGTTCATCGTAAAAAGGGTTTAATTAAAAGATTGGATTCATTTTCAATTCAAATGTAAGGAAAATAAATGAAACCAAATACACCTTATCGGAAAAAATATGCAGTTTATCGAAGAAATAGGTATTTAATCGGAAAATGAGGTGATTCATCGGTATCGATGAACGGTAAGTCAACTATTTAAATTCATTGGTTTTGCAGCGTAATCTGGCGGGTATTTTCATCCAATACTTCTATATAAATTTTAGTAATAGCTGGTGGCAGCAATGCTTCGATCTTTTCGGGCCATTCTATAAATTGCCAGGCATCCGCAGCAAAATAATCTTCCACCCCCATATCCAACGCTTCGGTGATGCTATTTAATCGATAAAAATCAAAATGGTACCCCAATAATTCCCCCTCAGTAGTATGGTATTCGTTTACAATGCCAAAGGTAGGGCTACTGGTGTCGTCTTCCCCGCCCAGTTCTTTTACCAAAGCCTTTATGAGAGTAGTTTTCCCGGCACCCATGGAGCCATAAAACGCTAATATCCCTTTAGGTGCCATTTTCAGGAGTTGTTGTGCAATCTTAGGCAGATCTTTATTTGTATAGATTATTTTCGACATGTAAAAATAATTACGT
>CBDUCK010000260.1:0-3340 GCA_965365635.1 uncultured Muriicola sp. | reverse complement strand
ATACAGGATTTCATATCTATGGGATAGAATGGGGGCCAGATTATATAAACCATTATGTTGATGATGTTTTGTACAATCAGATAACCCCGGAGGATCTTCCTGAGGGATCTGAGTGGGTTTTCAACAACGACTTTTATATCCTGATTAATATGGCAGTAGGGGGCAACTTTGTGGGCTCACCCAATGCGGAAACAGTATTTCCACAGACCATGCTGGTAGACTATGTGAGGGTATACGAATATAACGGACTAAACTAAAAAATAAAAAACTATGAAACAATTATTCAAAAACGCCAAGTACATTTTTATCTTTGTATTGGCCTTATCCTATGTAGGATGTGAAGATGTAGAAAATTTATTTCCGACAGTCACTTCGGCATTTACGTACACCGTAAATGAAGAAACAGGCACGGTAACTTTTATTAACATATCGGAAGACGCAAGGACATATTTGTGGGATTTTGGTGATGGAGCAACATCCACTGAAATCAATCCGATAAAGTCTTATTCAGAATCTGGTACATATACCGTAACTCTTAAGGCGTTGAATGAGGCAGGCGCCTCAGACACCTCGGAGGACCAAATAACAATTCTTATTGTTATACCCGTGGAGCCGTGTACTGAAGATACAGCCCAATCATTGGATGCAGTGGACTTTAATTTGACTTTCGAAACAGATCCTAGTGCTAGTATTGCTTCTTTTGACGCTGGGTTATCAACGATTGCAAATCCTGATTTTTCCAATACCGTAAACCCTTCATGTCAGGTGGGTCAAATAGAAAGAATTGGCAGTGCGTTATTTGCAAACAATCAAATTGAGTTCGATGCAAAATTTGATTTTAATGCAAATGCTGGGTTTAAACTTAAAGTATGGTCTCCTGTAGCCGGTACCAATGTGTTGGTAAAACTTGAGGATAAAACAGATGACGGAATTTTCACAGAAGTGGGAGCTACTACAACCTCTGCAAGTGCATGGGAAGAATTAACTTTTGACTTTCCCATTAGTGAAAGTGGAAAATATGATAAGATTATATTCTTCTTTGAATTAAATACGAACACCACAGAAACTTATTACATTGATGACTTCAAACTGTATGGAAGTAATGGTGGTGGTACTACTGATGCTAATAATTTGGCTATCAACGGTGATTTTGAAACAGGCAATACTTCTGGTTGGGATATATCTCCTAATAATGGCACCTTTGAAGTAACCAGTGCAGAGGCAGCATGTGGCAGCTTCTCTGGTCATCTTGTAGCCGATGTTGACGGGGGTAATGGAGGTGCTTCTTTCCCTTTTGTAAAACAAGCTAATATTGGAATCGGAACAGTAACCCCAAACAGTCAGGTTACTATTTCATTCGACTTGCGTGGATCATTAATTGGAGCTGGTGGAGTCTTTATAGCTGAGTTTTTCTCTGAGGGAGCCGGGGGCGTTTCCAAGTCCGAAATCCTTAGCGGCGGAGCTCTTTTTCCAACAGATACCTGGACAAGATACAGCTATACTGTTACTACCGGGAACGATGTTAGTTCTGGCGTAACACTCTTGTTAAAGACAGAATGTGGTCCAATAGCAGGCTGTGGGGTAGATGCCTATTTCGACAATGTTTTCATAGGTATTGGAACTGCCGGCGGACCTGATTGTGGAGGAACTGGGGATACATCTGGCGGGGCAGAGTTTGTAGATACAGATGGGGCAACCTTTACGGTAAGTAGTACTCAAAACAATGGAGGATCATTTTCCGGGAACTTGGTCGCCGATTTTGGTGCCGGTAATGGTGGTCCTGTAGACGCTGTTGTTAAGCAGGCTAATATTGGAGTCGGAACGGTTACTCCAAATACCGACTATATAGTTACATTCGACTTGTTTGGATCATTATCGGGAGCAGGAGGCGTCTTTTTTGCAGAATTTTTCTCTGAGTTAGATGGCGGAGGGGTTTCCAGTGCGGAAATCCTGAGTGGAGGGCCACTTACTCCTACCGGTACATGGACCCCATACAGTTTCACTGTGACCACAGGCTCTGACGTATCTGGAGGTATAACATTACAAATGAAGTCTTCGTGTGGGCCAATTGTGGGCTGCGCTGTGGATGCATACATAGACAACGTCTCAATTAAACTTGCTAACTGATCTTGCACCAGGTGAAACATATTTTATCTAGATCTAAGAGTAAGAATAAATAACACTAGTGAATTATAGAAAAGGTTAGCATTAAAGTGATTTTTTTGCTAACCTTTTTTTCTATAGCTTGTTGCCTACTAAAATTAAATATGATAACTAATGATTAAAAACATATTGGAATAAGGCATACTAACCACCTGTACAAAAATTCGATACCAATACATGTAGCCCTATGAGAAAAATATTAAATTCAGCTTTTTGTTTACTGACCATTGCGCTATTATTTTCATGTAAAGGAGAACCAAAAAAAGAAACGAGTATCATGAATGTAACTGCAGCCGATATTTTAGGAAATCCAGCGTATGTAGCGATATCCTATGGAGGGTATAGATATGTTGATCACGACATTGAACCTACCAATGATGAGCTAAAGGAGGATATGAAATTATTAGCTGCCATGGGCGTAAAAATCCTGCGAACATACAAAGTCCACTTACCACAAGCTTCTAATATACTTAAAGCAATTGCCGAATTAAAAAAAGAAGATCCTGAGTTTGAAATGTATGTGATGTTAGGCGCATGGATCAATTGCAAAAATGCATTTTCGGATGAAACACCAGATCACGATCAGGAAAGTGAGGCCAATGCAACTGAAATTGAAGAAGCAGTTAGGTTGGCAAATCAACATCCCGACATCGTAAAAGTAATTGCGGTAGGAAATGAAGCCATGGTAAAATGGGCAGCCAGCTACTATGTGCAACCCAGCGTCATTTTAAAATGGGTAAATCATTTACAAGGTTTAAAAAAATCTGGAAAACTCCCTGAAGACCTTTGGATAACGAGTTCTGATGATTTTGCCTCCTGGGGTGGTGGCGATGCTGAATACCATACGGAAGATCTTGAAAAATTATATGCTGCGGTAGATTATATTTCTATGCACACGTATCCGTATCACAATACCCATTATAACCCGGAATTTTGGGGTGTTGCCAATTGGGAAGAGAGCCTTACAGAAATAGAAAAAATTGATGCGGCGATGCTGCGTGCCCGAGATTTTGCAAAATCACAATATAACAAAGTGTCAACCTATATGAAAAGCCTTGGTATTGATAAACCAATTCACATAGGGGAAACAGGTTGGGCAACGGTTTCTAATGGTCATTACGGTCCTAATGGATCTAAAGCCACTGACGAGTACAAAGAAGCTTTATATTATAAACTT
>CBDUCK010000259.1:0-3412 GCA_965365635.1 uncultured Muriicola sp. | reverse complement strand
GAAAAAGAAAAGCTATTTAAAGATTATGATTTCTTTCAGGCTAAATCTGATCGCAGTGTGCGTCGAGGTGTTATTGGGGTACACGACAAAGCCTCAAGAAATGGCGATCATATTTCTATAGGACAAATAGTCAATGTTATAGAGATTATTGGATCAGGGGAAGCAGCTTGGGCTAAAATTTCATATCATTAAGATTAATTCTCATCCCTGTCCCATTCGCTACGCGAATGAATCCAGGGGGTTTTATAAAGGGTATTCCGATTAATTATATATGTCTTACCATACCAACGCACTGCCTGGCTCCTCACTAGCATCCCGAGAACTATCCGGAGTCACCCAACTTTTTGCAGGTGTTCGGCCCTTTTAGGCCTGGGAGCGCAGCAACCCAACCCAGCCTGCCTATCGTAGTATAGCGAAGGAGGAGTGATTTCCACAGGTATAATTCAACAAAAGGTTTTAACTATAGGCATCGTCTTTCTATGCACGCTCTAAAGATTGGCGAACTGATATCCCTCATAGCACCAAACAAGTGAAACAATTACATTTAGTACTAAATCAACATTGTATCATGAAAACAACGTACGTTACTTCATTATTTTTTTGGGCTATTATGCTATTCACCATTTCTATGAGTTATTCCCAAAACATTTTAACCAACGGAGACTTTAGCTTAACTACTAACATTGTTTCCGATTTTGACGAACTTCCTCCTGCAAAGGCATGGTCAATATGGCAAGCAGACAATGTAGACGCTACTGCAGCTGTTGTAAATCAGGAATTACATTACCAGATACGTAGCTCTGGAAATCAAACATATGCAGTGCAGTTAATACAGGCAGGATTCTCTTTGGTGCCGGGGCATTCGTATAAACTTTTATTTGATGTTAAAGCAGATTCAAATCGTACTTTTGGTGTTTTTCTGGGAGAGAATGGTGGCAACTGGACAAGCCTTATAGGCGCCAGTAATTACACCCAACATGCTACTACCCAATGGAGTACTATTAGTATAGAATTTGATGTTTATACCGTATTTCCATATCATAAATTAAGTTTTGAGTTGGGAACGGTACAGACAAGTATTTTCTTTGATAATGTGCAATTAATAGACCTTGGTGTTCAGAAAGAAGCCACTAACTCCGAATTAGATAAATACATAAGTATGCCGGGATTCAGACTTGAATCTGGGCTTAACCAGGTATTTGTAAACTCCTATAAAGAATCAAAATTCATTATTTACCCAACAATTACCAGGGAAATAGACACTATAACCTGGTCTGCAGCCTTATCAAAAGAGTTTGCTCAAAACTTGAAAAGAGAGGATAATTTAACTATACAGTTAAGTGAGAATGCACTAGATCCTGGGGAATTAATGGGAAAAAATCAGTATCAATTCTTTATGTATGATATGGTACGACTTGGAAATGAGATTAAGATTAAAAAGAAAACTACAGATTATAATATCATTCCGGAAATCCTGTTTGAACCAGAAAGGCAGGGGACTCTTTTTGTATTTGGAATTCATGTTTTTATCCTTGATAAGGAGGGTGAAAACGCATTTTCTTTTTTACTTAATTCGCATCACGAGCTTTTTGTTGAAGCAAAATTATTTGCCTATAATCCCAATGAAAAGGATTTAGAAGCATTGAAACAAAGGTGCCTGGAAGTAGGAGCAAGGGCTTTTAAGCTAATGGTTAACCAAATTAAGAGGTAACAGAACTAAGTAATTAAGTATAGTTGTCTTGTAGGGTATTTTTGATACCACTGGTTCACAGCAATGTGCAAAGGCTAATTTAGGGATGATTTTTTATGGAACTACAGAAGTTCTATTCCAGGGGGGAATGCCCAAAGCCTTCAGGAACGAACTAAGATGAAATGGATAGAACACGCTTCCATATCCCCGTCATTGTTAAAGTCGTATTCCCCGGTATCGGCGCCGCCATTAAAGGACAAGGTTGCCCCGTCAAAGGTGTGGCCGTACGTATCCCAATCATCAGGGGTATCATCCCAAACAATGGCAAAGTAGAATGTTTGCTTCCACTCCTCCCAGAACATTTCCCCGCTTACAGTATAGGCATTCCTATCTACCGGATCTAGCGTAAGTGTAAAACGGCCACTGGATTGCACAGACATGCTGGCGGTTCCCCCGTCCTCAACCACGTCTATGGAGACGGTATTTACACTAAATTGGGCTTTGGTGGCCTCCCAGGTGCCTGTAAGTTCACTAATCTGGAACGGACCGTCTTTGGTTAGTGCCGCTTCGTCATCATCCTTATTACAGGAGAAAGTCAGAGAAATCAACGAGATTAAAAAGATACATGTGAACGGTTTCATGGTGATAAATTTTGGAAGAAGAGCGCATACCCCCTTCTGATTATACCATTAAATGTATTCAGATCTTCTGGTGTCAGCAATGACACTGGTCAGTTTGCTGGGATTAGCACATCCTCCTGCCCCATAAAACCAGTGCTCCCAATCTAGTGCTTTAGGCGGGTTGTTTTACCCAAACCCTAAGAACCATAGTATGATAAAACAAATAATACAACCAAAAATAAAAATGGCGATGGCATGCTTTTTATTTTCTTCGTCCATAATAATGTATTGTTTTAGAGGCATCTTCTATTTCAACTTTTTGTTTGCATTATGTATTTAAAATTTCATGAATCATAAGTAATGAAAATGTCAATTTTGTTTTCAATATTTTTTATTTATCAGATACGCCCGAGGCCGTATATTTTGGCAGACAAGGTCCTGGGCTTTCTGACAAGGACAAAGCTAGCGCTTGCAGTCTGGGGAGTACATGATTTGCGTCATTAGGCTATGATAATAATTAACATGCTATTTGCAGACGGGGGCATTTTTTGGTCCATTCCCAGAGCCCATGAATAGGAGTTCTATTCCAAATAAAACCCCGGCTTTTAAGGCCGGGGTGCTGCTTTTCAGGAATATCTGTAAATCAGGTACTTCTTTATTGAACCTTATTTTGTGGGATTTTTAAAATTGAATTCGATGCGCCACCCGTGATATAAATGTCACCGGACGGGCCTACATCAACGTTGTCAAAAAGCCATTGAGGAGGAAATCCTACGATTCCCCCGGCTTTGGGTTTCAGACCTTCTACAATGATTTCCTTATCTCCAGTCGACAGGTCGATTCGGGAAAGTTCGCCCCCACCCCCGGGTCCTTCGGTTTCATAAACCAGAAGCCTTCCTTCGTTGTCTAAGGTTATTCCTTCGGGAAAGGAAAGGCCAAAAACTACCGGGGTTACCGTTGCAGGTTCGGTATCAAAATTAATTTCAAAAATAATACCTGCACCCCAATCGGCGGCCCATACAGTTGTTTGGCCATCCGTTGCCAGACCACTAGCCACGCCGGGAAAAGTAAAGATCAGTGCATTATCACTCATCCGGTAAAT
>CBDUCK010000258.1:0-3412 GCA_965365635.1 uncultured Muriicola sp. | reverse complement strand
ATGTCCATTAAAACATAGAACCCTCTTTTGACATTAGAATATTTTGAAATTGAACGTATCCCGTACGAACTCCATCCTATCAATCAAGGTCTTATCAATGACACGTTTAAGGTCTCCTCTTATGGCAATGCCCTGTTTGTACTTCAGCGTATAAATACCTCGGTCTTTCCAAATGTATTGGCCCTTATAAACAACTTGGGGACATTACTACCCATACTGCAGGGCCATGGGTACCATTCGCTACAATTATTCCCGACACTATCTGGTGAGAATTTCCATATGGATGACCAAGGGGATTACTGGCGTTTGCTTTCCTTTATTCCGGATAGTACCACCTTTAATACGACGAAAGATTCGGCGATAGCCTTTGAGGTTGGAAGAATACTAGGAGTGTTTCACACCCTTTTACAGGAAATACCAACAACCCATTTTGAAGATTCCCTGCCAAATTTCCATAATCTTGAAAAGCGACTTGAAGCATTTAATGCTGCACTTAAAACTGCTTCTAAAGATCGATTAAAAAAAGCAGCGAAGCCCATTCATTATATTCAGGAACATCTAAAAATAAGTATCTTGGACCCCGCTATTGAGGTGCCACCTCGTGTTTGTCATAACGATACCAAACTAAACAACATCCTGTTTTCAATAACTACGGGAAAAGCATTATGCCTTATAGATCTGGATACTGTAATGCAGGGATATTTTCATTATGATTTTGGGGATGCCGTTAGAACAGTAGTAAATCTGGCTCCGGAAGATGAACACAACCTGGAGGCCATAACTTTTGATCTGGAACTGTTTAAAGCCATGGTAAAAGGACTTCAAAAAAGCGGTCTGCTCCTTTCAGGCACAGAAAAAAAATTACTCTCCTATGGCCCTGTTTTAATGCCTTATTTACATGGAATACGAGCCTTAACCGATTATTTAAACAACGATATTTACTACAAAGTAGCCTTTCCGGAGCAAAATTTGAAGCGCAGTAGCAGTCTCTTGACCTTTTCTCAAAAAGCCGTCAAAAACAAGGCAGCTATGGACCAGATCATTGAAGAAATCCTGGGTACGGAATAACCCTTTATTTAAATGCCTGATGCCCTGTAATATCTGCGCCGGTTATCAATAGATGAATGTCATGAGTGCCTTCATAAGTTAACACAGATTCTAGATTCATCATATGGCGCATAATACTGTACTCACCTGTAATACCCATGCCTCCTAAAATTTGTCTGGCTTCGCGGGCTATATTAATCGCCATTTCAACATTGTTTCGTTTGGCCATAGATATTTGTGCGGTCGTAGCCTTGCCTTCATTTTTTAATTGCCCCAAACGCAATGCCAGTAATTGAGCTTTAGTAATCTCCGTGATCATCTCGGCCAATTTCTTTTGCTGTAACTGAGTAGCCGCAATGGGTTTCCCAAATTGAACTCGTTCTTTAGCATATCTCAAAGCGGTATCATAACAATCCATGGCCGCTCCAATAGCACCCCATGCAATGCCATAACGTGCCGAATCCAAACATCCTAATGGTGCCCCTAAGCCACTTTTTCCTGGCAATATATTTTCTTTTGGAATTTTTACATTATCAAATATAAGTTCTCCTGTAGCCGATGCACGCAAAGACCATTTATTATGGGTTTCAGGTGTAGAGAATCCTTCCATTCCGCGTTCAACAATTAATCCGTGGATACGACCTTCTTCATTTTTAGCCCATACGATCCCGATATCCGCAAACGGTGCATTGGAAATCCAAAGTTTTGCGCCATTTAATAGAAAATGGTCTCCTTTATCTTTAAAGTTGGTCACCATCCCTCCAGGATTGGAGCCATGATCTGGTTCTGTAAGACCAAAACATCCCATAAGTTCCCCGGTAGCCAATTTAGGGAGATATTTTTTACGCTGAGCTTCTGTTCCGTATGCAAAAATAGGGTACATAACCAGAGAAGACTGAACCGAAGCTGTAGAACGCACGCCGCTATCACCTCTCTCTATCTCTTGCATTATAAGGCCATAACTAATATGATCTAAGCCAGCTCCTCCATATTCTTCGGGAATATATGGCCCAAATGCTCCTATCTCCGCCAAACCATTAATAATCTGTTTTGGAAACTCTGCCTTTTGAGCAAATTCTTCTATTATTGGAGATACATCGCGTTTAACCCACTGTCTCGCTGCATCGCGCACCAAAAGGTGTTCATCGCTCAGGAGATCATCCATATTATAGTAGTCCGGTGCTTCGAATAAATCTGGTCTCATACTCAAAAATTTTGGTAAAGGTACTTAAAGGAATATAACAAACCAATGCCCTAGAGTTACATTTTACACAACTATTTGATGACGCTGCCAACGGTTATTGATTCAGGAATTTTGCTAATAAAGAATGAAAATGATGAACCCCTTGTTCGCGTGTAGGTGAGAATCTTCCTGCTTTATAAAAATTAGACCGAATGCCATTATAAACGCCTTCCACAACTGCTTCATCTTCCAATTCTACCTTGTCCAAACCAGTACCTGCGCCTTTCCCTAACTTATCGGTATCGTAAACATAGCTAATGAAAGACACTTTGGTTCTGTTACTTGCTATGGGTTGCACTAAATTTACAGAAAGACCCCATGGATAAAAGTTAAACATCATATTAGGAAATACCCAATAGTAATATGCGGCAATTTTTTTACCATAGTCTATGTGGCCTTTCGGAAATTCAAAAACGGCCTCGATTCCTTCTGCATACCCTATTTGTAAATTCAGGTAATTATACAATACAGTTTCGTAATTGCCATAGTCCAAAACTGCATTAAGATCATCATGAACAAATGGGATATGAAATCCTTCTAAATAATTATCGCAATACAGCGCCCAATGGGAATTAATAAAATAATCCTTATTTCTTGTGGCATCCAAACGAAATTCATCCAACGGCAAGAACCCAACCCGTTCGTTCATGGCATCCAGGACAGTTTGAAAATCAAAGGCCGGATCTAGACCTGCAAATAAAAAAGGACCCCATGTACGTATTTTAAACTCGTGCAGGTGATCACAAGGACCCGGAAAATTTTTTGCCGTCTTAAATTCTGGCATATGCTCAAATTCTCCTTTTAAAGTAAAACGGCGGCCATGGTATCCACAGATTAGTTTTTTCGATTTCCCAGATTCATTCACTACAATGTTTCCCCTGTGCGTGCAGACGTTACTAAGACAATGAACCTCCTCATTTTCATCTCTTGTGATGACCATGGGTTCATTTAAGAAATCTTTGAGCAAGATAAAAGGATGAGCCGATTGGGCCATAGGGACACAGTTTTCGTCTCCAACCCATTGCCATGTTTTATAAAAGATTTTATTCTTTATGGCGTCAAAAACGCCCGGGTCCTTATAAAAAGAGGAAGGCAGGGTACTTGCTTTGGTTATATCGGGAT
>CBDUCK010000257.1:0-3448 GCA_965365635.1 uncultured Muriicola sp. | reverse complement strand
TTTTATCCTCTTCGTAGCTTTTTGCAAAATCCGGATCTGAATAAAGATTCTTTTCAATTTGAAGCGCTTGCTCGTCCATTTTTGTTTTGGCATTGGTAATATCTTCTTCAGAATAAGGAACTCCTAACGTTGCCATGGCCCTCATTTTATCTTGGATATCACTTCTATCATGTTCATTTTTAACCAACCATTGGTACGCCGGCATAATAGAACCAGAGGAAGTACTTTGCGGATCGTACATATGATTTAAGTGCCAGCTATCGGAGTACTTGCCCCCTATACGCAATAGATCGGGTCCGGTACGCTTACTACCCCAAAGGAATGGATGATCGTACACAAATTCTCCTGCTTTGGCATATTCGCCATAGCGTTCTACCTCACTTCTAAAAGGTCGTATCATTTGCGAATGGCAGCCTACACAACCTTCTCTGATATAGAGATCTCGGCCTTCTAACTCAAGTGGGGAATAAGGCTTAACACTAGTAATGGTGGGGATGTTAGACTCCACCATAATGGTTGGCACTATTTGAATAATACCTCCTATTAAAATAGCTACTGTAGCCAAAAGGGTTAACTGTATAGGTTTTCTTTCTAACCAGGTGTGAAAAGTTTCGCCAATGGTGCGTTTGCTAGATACTCTTGTAAGTGCAGGAGCTTCTGCCAGATCATCGGTTACAGTGCTACCCGAACGAACCGTTACTACAATGTTGTACAGCATTACGATAAATCCAACAATATACAAGCTACCTCCTATTGCCCGCATCCAATACATTGGCATAATTTCATTTACGGTTTCAAGGAAATTCCCATAAACCAGGGTGCCATCCGGATTAAAATCTTTCCACATTAAAGCTTGTGTAAATCCGGCCACATACATTGGAAGGGCGTATAAAATAATACCCAGTGTTCCTATCCAAAAGTGAAAATTAGCTAGAGGTGTAGAGAACAGGCGTGTTTTGAACATTCTGGGTATCAACCAGTAGATCATACCAAAAGTTAAAAATCCGTTCCAGGCCAAAGCCCCAACGTGTACGTGGGCAATAATCCAGTCGCTAAAATGTGCTATTGCATTTACATTTTTAAGCGATAGCAGGGGTCCTTCAAAAGTAGCCATCCCATATCCGGTGATCGCAACCACCATAAATTTTAGGGTAGGATCTGTACGCACCTTGTCCCAGGCTCCTCTTAAGGTTAACAATCCGTTGATCATACCACCCCAGGAAGGAGCAATCAGCATTACGGAGAAGGCCACTCCTAAATTCTGCGCCCAATCTGGTAAGGAAGAGTATAATAAATGGTGTGGACCTGCCCATATATAAATGAAGATCAATGACCAGAAGTGAACAATAGATAACCTGTAGGAATATACTGGTCTGTTAGCTGCCTTCGGAATAAAGTAGTACATAAGTCCCAGGAAAGGAGTGGTAAGAAAGAATGCCACCGCATTATGACCATACCACCATTGCACCAGTGCATCTTGTACACCTGCATACACAGAGTAACTCTTTAATGCACTAACCGGTAATTCTAAACTATTGAAAATATGAAGTACGGCAACAGTAACAAATGTTGCCAAATAGAACCAAATAGCTACGTATAAATGGCGTTGACGACGTTTTATCATGGTGCCGATAAGGTTAACACCAAAAGCAACCCAAACCAATGCAATGGCAATATCTATTGGCCATTCTAATTCCGCATATTCCTTAGAGGTAGAATACCCTAAAGGGAGGGTTATCGCTGCCGCAACAATGATGGCTTGCCAACCCCAAAAATTGAAACTGCTTAAAAAATCATTGAACATCCTGGCTTTGAGCAGACGTTGTGTAGAGTAATAAATCCCCGCGAAAAGTGCATTTCCTACAAACGCGAAAATCACGGCGTTGGTGTGCAAGGGTCTAAGACGACCAAAGCTTAACCAGGAGATTCCGTCGGTGATGTTGGGGAATATAAACATGAATGCCAGTAGGAGCCCTACCAGCATGCCAATTATGCCCCAGAATAACGTGGCATAGATAAATTTCTTTACGATCTTATTATCGTAATAAAACTGCTGTACTTCCATAAGTTACAATTTTTGACTTTTTGTTAATGGTGTTTTGTTTAAAGGTTCGGCTTTTGATTTTTTCGCAGGATCTACCAATTCATCTTCGAAGAGCATTCGTACGGAGGGAGTATAAGAATCATCGTATTGCCCGCTTCGCACGGACAATATAAAGGCAGCAAAAAAGAAGACTGCCACCACAATGCTGATGGTTAATAACACATAAATAACACTCATACCTACCTGAATTCTGGTGTAAAAATATAAGGACTGTACGCTGTAAAAAATGACATATATCAGGTTTTAAATTAATTCATTTTTTTGCCTAACCAATTGGTCGCAATGGTTGTAAAGGCCACGATGCTAATAGAGCTAAGAGGCATAAGGATGGCGGCAATTACCGGTTTAAGTTGCCCTGTAACAGCAAAGTACAATCCGATTACATTGTACAACAATGATAAGACAAAACTTAATTTTATGATCTTCATGGCTTTTTTGGAGGCACTAATGTATTCCCCCAAGGCACTAAATTTAGAGGCGTCGAGGATACCATCACAGGCAGGAGAAAAAACATTTACATTTTCCGAAATAGCTATCCCCACGTTGCTTTGAGCTAAAGCTCCTGCATCATTCAGACCATCTCCAACCATTAGGACTTGCTTGCCTTGTGTCTGAAGTTCTTTAATGAACTCTAACTTATCTGTGGGTTGTTGATTAAAATACAGAGGGGTTAACGCTGGGAGAAGTGCTTCGAGACGATTTTTTTCCCCGTCATGATCGCCAGAAAGGACCGCAACATCCATAGTTTCTTTTATTTTACTTAGTACATCCGAAACGCCTTCCCTGTATTGGTTGTGAAATACAAATCTGCCTTTGTATTTTTTGTTGGTACTTAAGTGCACTGCTGTTTTATCGGTAGCAGGTGAATAACAGTTATCGACAAATGAAGCAGAACCAAGCCTAAGTTCATCCTGATCTTTTGAACCATATAATCCCTTGCCAATATATTCTTTGTACTGATCCAGGGTGAGGATCTGTTGCTCTTCCAGTAAATCGTATAACGATCGGCTTAATGGATGATTGGAGGATCTAAGGGTGCTTTTTAACAAGGATTTTTCCTCCACACTAAGCGTATCTCCTTCATAAACTACAGAGTTATGATTGCTTAAGGTTAGGGTTCCTGTTTTGTCGAAGATTGCCGTATCTATTTTAGCTAATTGCTCAATTGCCCTCGTGTCTTTAAGATAAAATTTCTTTTTACCAAAAATGCGAAGCATATTACCCAAGGTAAAAGGTGCCGCTAAAGCAATGGCACAAGGACACGCTATAATTAATACAGCCGTTAGGACATTCCAGACCTTGGAACTGTCCTGAAAAACCCAAAATAGAGCAGCACTGAAGGCA
>CBDUCK010000256.1:0-3456 GCA_965365635.1 uncultured Muriicola sp. | reverse complement strand
TCGGGTTTTTCCAATGATTCCTTCAGATCGTAAATCTTATCTGTTTTCAGATCAAATAACCCTGCAAGGCTCATTTCGTTTTTAGTAATCGTCCCGGTTTTATCTACACAAATTACCGTGGCACTACCGAGGGTCTCCACTGTTTTTATTTGTTTAACTACAATCCCCATTTTCATCAAGCGACGGGCGCCAAGCGCCAAAAATGTAGTAAAGGCCACAGGAATTTCTTCTGGCAGAATACTCATGGCCAAGGTAAGCGCCCTAAGTAGGCTGTCTACCACCGATCTGGTTTTGAAAAAGTTGATACCCCATACTAACAGAAAAATAATAATCCCTGCGGCAGTCATTCTTTTTACGAAGCTATTAATCTGAATTTCTAAGGGAGATTTTTCTTCTTTTATGGTGGCGATCCTTGCTCCTATCTTTCCCAACTGTGTATCGTTACCTACACTTTTCACCTCCACAACAGCCAGGCCACTTGCAACGCTAGTGCCTCTATAGACCGTTGGATCTGAAGTTGAAGTATTTTTGTAAACCGGTAAGGACTCACCTGTTAATATGGACTCGTTAACTGAAAAGTCGTTCGATTGCATAATAGTACCATCCGCAGCTATCACAGAGCCTTCCTCTACAATCAAAAGATCGCCAACTACTACATCTCCAAATGGTATTTGACTAGTAACATTGTTTCGAACCACCTTACAAAGAGCCTGGCTAGAAGTCTTTAGTTTTTCCAGAGCCTTTCTGCTCCGTGAATTCTGAAATAATGAAATGGCCGACACCAGTATAATAGCAATTACAAGAAAAATTCCATCGCCAAACTCTCCAACCATGAAATAGATAGAAGAAGTTGCCAGTAATAAAATAACCATCGGCTCTGATAATAACTGCTGTAAAGCCTTCCAATAGGCATTCTCCTTCTTAAAATACAATGCATTGCTTCCAAAAATTTGCCGGGAACGAGCAACCTCCTCGTCGTTCAATCCTTTTAAATTAATGGGCGCTGTTTGCATTTGATTCTTTACATTGTATTAAAGATTTTTTCTGCTTTTTAAGATCTCTCAGTTTTTATAAGGTGCTGGTTGCCTGCCAAACCTAACCCACGTTAATGCAGTTGCTGAATGTAGGATCAGGGAACTCGCCATGCAATCAATAATAAAGGATAAAAATAGAATCTTATGATTCCAAAATTTATCCTTTACATCATGGAGAAACAGATTCTAGTACTTTAAAGATCGAGCTTAAGAATTTCCCATTTATCTCTGTCATTTTTCACCAACATTAATTCCGGATTCACAAGTTTTGCCCTGAGTAACGGTAGTTTGTACCTTCTTTTAGTCGGCAGGATGTGATCTCTACGAGCAATGAGACGCATAATTTCTCCTCCGGTATCTAACACCACTTCACTAAACGAATACTGATATATGTTTAATTGAAAATTATTTTTTCCGCGGAAAGTTTTTGTCATCCTAATTCCGATAGCATATCCCTGATTAAATTGGGTTACATTTAAAAATTCGGGTTTAATTACTGTATTTCCGGAAGTATCTATAAATCCGTACACCCAAATCTCCTCTTCTTTTAATAATTCTCTTATTAAGCACCGACCATTCTTAAATTGAGGATATTTTACCCCTGTTATATCGGATTCTGATTCATTGGCATTCGCATTCCATACCAAATCATCCCTGAAATTTATCACCAACTCACCATGGTTATCAATAAACCCCCATTGATCGCCCTTTCTCACAGCTGCCAACCCTTCACTGTAAGGCGCTATTTCATCCAAATCTGTAAGTTCCTGTGTATATAGTAAAACAGGTAACAAAAGAAAAGCAATTATCGAAAGTGTGTTTTTCATTGCGCTATATTTTTAAGTTACTAGATAAAAAGTTGTCAACCGCCTGCCAATGTCATTTAAAACATGATATTAGAATAGACCATACTTTTTAAGTCCTTGGGCAATCCGTCCCGGATATCTTCCATTTCTCCAAGGGAAATATATCTTCTTAAATAAATAAAGGTGGTGTCTATGTAGCGTTCTGCCAGTTCGTCGTTGTATTCAAAATCATTGGTGGCAGCCACTCCGTCGTGTTTCCGAACCAGTTCTATAAAATCGGCCATTTTTTTTACCTTGGGTTTCGCTTTTTTTAGTGCCCATCCGTTTACATAAACCGCTTTTAAAAACATGGGTAGTTGCGCCATAAACTGTAATGATTCCTGCGGGGTAATGATATCTCGTAATGCATGTAAAATTGCTGCGAGTATCCTACCTGCTTTTTCCGTCTGATTACCAAGATTCATTTCTTTCGCATATTCCTTGAGGAATGTATTCCCCTCTTTTGCATATAAATTAAAATTTAGTGCCATGGTATTAATTTTTATGATTCAATATCAAAATTGAACTAAATCTTTGTAGTACCAAATGACCTTAGTCATCTTACTCCTGTCTTATGTTTTTTTAAACCCGGAATATTTTTGTGTGTTTTACTTCCTGGCTCAACTGATGAAAATCATAGGGTATCTGCGTAGTGATGCCTACTTTACTATCTCGATAAAAACAGCACCATGAAAAAAATACTCCTGCCCACAGATTTTTCAGCTAGTGCATGGAATGCCATCGTTTATGCAATAGCTCTCTTTAAAAATGAAGCATGTACCTTTTATTTGTTACACACCTACACACCGGCCTTTTACCGCATGGATTACCTCATCGGAGGCCCAATGTTTAGTGCCATTCCCGATGTTGAAGTAGATTTATCTGTTGCTGGTTTGGAGCATACATTAACCAAAATAAATAATCAGTATCACAACCCCAAACATCATTTTGAACTCGTTTCGGCTTTTAATGTTCTAACCCATGAGATTAATGACCTTGTAGCAACTAAGGATATTGATCTCATTGTTATGGGAACTAAAGGGGCCACCGGGGCTAAAGAACTATTTTTGGGTAGTAATACCGTATATGTTTTACGAAAAGCTGAAGCACCCGTATTGGTAATTCCGGAAAACTGTTTGTTTGCCCCTGTGCAACGCATACTGTTCCCTACCGACTATAAAACCCACTATAAGCAAAACGAACTGCAGAATATCACAACTGTTGCCAAAATGTGCAACGCCAGTATAACGGTACTTCATGTAAAAGAGGAATATGATCTTACCAATAACCAACTGGCTAATAAAGAACATTTAGCCCATCTGTTGGGTTCCATTCCACATATATTTGTGGAAGAAAAAGGAAAACTAATGCCAGAGGCAATTATCGACTATATAGCACAAGAACAGATAGATTTTCTGGCAATGATGAATCGCAAACACTCCTTCCTGGATCGTTTATTTGTGAAACATAACGTAGATCAATTAAGCTTCCATATTCAGGTACCATTTTTTGTAGTCAGGGATACGGCAAAAGTTACTTCAAGATCCCAGCAAACCGGTTCTGAGGGCCGAGGGTCG
>CBDUCK010000255.1:0-3472 GCA_965365635.1 uncultured Muriicola sp. | reverse complement strand
CTACATTACCTCCTGCAGGGGGAGCAGTAGCCAATGCCATGAAGGCAGCAACTGGAAAACGTATGTATACCCAACCCTTTATAAAACCTGCAGGGGCACCATCTATGCCCAAAAAAGAAATAATTGGTTAATATGACGGTTTTATTATTTGGAGTAGCAGAGGAGATCGTAGGGAGCCCTTCTTTAACGGTATCCCCGGAGATCGTAAGGTCATTAAGAACCGTAGGGCATTTGCGATCTTATCTTTTAGGTAAATTCCCAAAACTGGAGAATTTATCTTCTCTTGCAATTGCGGTAAATAGTACATATGCACAAGACGATATAAAAATTCATGATTCAGATGAAATTGCTTTAATTCCTCCCGTTAGTGGAGGATAAAGAAAGTATTATAAACGAAGAGACAACATGCTTATAGATAATCATCATAGAGTAATTAATTACCTGAGACTAGCGGTAACAGACCGTTGTAATCTTAGATGTCATTATTGCATGCCTTCAGAAGGCATCAATTTTGTTAAAAATGAGGAACTGCTGACGATAGATGAACTAAAAGTAATAAGTAAGACAATGGTCTCCAAGGGGATCGATAAAATCAGGATCACGGGGGGAGAACCTTTTGTGCGAAAAGATCTGATGGTTTTGATGCGATATATGGCGGAACTGAAGGGCCTCAATGACATATCTATTACTACTAATGCGACTTTAATTGGACCTTATATAGATGAGCTTAAAGAACTGGGGATTCAAAATATTAATGTGAGCTTAGATGCTATCAACAAAGATACTTTTGAGAAGATCACCAGAAGAGATCAGTACGATGTGGTTTATGGGAATCTGATGCGTTTAATTAATGAAGGGTTTAATGTCCGCATTAACTTTATAGTTTTGGAAGGACAAAATATTCAGGACATAATTCCCATACTAAAGCTTCAGGAATTGTATCCTGTAGCAGTACGTTTTTTGGAAGAAATGCCCTTTAATGGAGGCTCTAAAGAGTTTAATTCTATTCACTGGGATTATAAAACTATTATAGAATATATTAAAGAATCTTATCCCGATTTTTACAAATTACCGGCTCCTAAAACATCTACTTCTATTAATTACAAGATAGAAGGACATAAGGGCACTTTTGGCATCATACCTTCTTTTCGTCGAACTTTTTGTGGCTCCTGCAATAGATTGCGAATTACGGCAACGGGTGATGTTATAACCTGTTTGTATGGAAAGCCAAAAATGAATTTGAGAGCGTTGTTACGTTATAATTATAATGAGAATGATTTACTGGCCGCTGTAGAACATACTATAGGAAATAGAGCTAAAACAGGTTTTGATGCACAAAGAGAACACGAAGGGGTCTTTCAAAGTTCTATGACCAGTATAGGAGGGTAAATTTTGGATCCATTCTAAACCAATGATGAATATGAAAGAACATACCCCAAATAAAGGCACTTCTATGGCTATTCCCTTGTATGGGTTAATCCTTGCAGGTGGCATGAGTAGTAGAATGGGGCGAGATAAAGCAACACTTCAATATTACGGTAAGCCCCATTGGAAATTTCTATATGACTTAGTAACCCACCATTGCGATCGTAGTTTTATTAGTATTAGGGAAGAGCAACGTACGGATATTAAAGAGGAGGTGCCTTACATCGTTGATAAAAACGAATATCGGGGTCCATTTAATGGCATATTAAGTGCATATAAAGAATATCCAGAAGTTGCCTGGATGGTGATTGCTTGCGATCTTCCGTTACTAGATACTACTACACTAGATCTTTTAGTAAGAAACAGAGATGCTACTAATGTGGCTTCCGCATTAGCTACAAAAAAAAGCGGATTGCCAGAACCTTTAGCAGCTATATGGGAACCAAGTGGACTTAATAACGCCATATCGTATTTAAAGGAAACGGAGTCTAGCTGCCCAAGAAAATATCTAATAAAATCTAATTGCACCTTAATTTACCCGAGTAACGATAGGGTGCTTACCAATGCAAATTCCTTAGAAGAATTCAAGCAGGTTACAGCAGCTTTAAAACAAAAATGAGTTTGGAACGCTATATACGACAAATTTCTCTCCCCGGTTTTGGTGAAGCAGCGATCTCAATCAGTTCGGATCCTGAAAAACCAGCAGCGCAGCAAAAGCTCCAAGACGCAAGCGTACTGGTAATTGGGGTTGGAGGCTTAGGCATCCCCGTACTTCAATATCTAAATGGCATGGGCGTAGGAACCCTTGGAATGGTAGAACAAGATGTAATTGAGGTATCGAATTTACAGCGACAGGTATTATTTTCCGAAGCGGATCTGGGAAAACAGAAACTGCATGTTGCACTCAAAAAATTACGCGCCGCAAATTCTGAAACTAAATTTAAAATTTACGATACCTTTTTAACAAGAGAAAATGCGCTTGAAATAATTAAGTCATTTGACATTGTGGTGGATGCCACCGATAATTTCCCGACCAGATACCTTGTTAACGACGCCTGTGTTATTTTAAAAAAACCACTGGTTTATGGGGCACTTCATGGCTTTGAAGGACATGTAAGTGTATTTAATTACAAGGGAGGGCCAACATACAGATGTCTCTTCCCCAATCCTCCAAATAATGATACTATTCCTACTTGTAATGAACATGGTGTTCTTGGAGTAATACCTGGAATTATCGGAAGTTTACAAGCGCTTGAAGCAATAAAATGTCTTACAGGTATAGGGGAGGTACTGTCGGGTAAATTGTTATTATACAGAGGTTTAAATCAATCTATGTATAAAATTGATTTCCCTGTGGTTTTAAAAAATAAGCAGCGTACTATTCTGGAGGATTTGTATGAAATTCCAGATTGTAGTATACGTAACGAAATCTCAATAGAGGCATTTACAAAAATAGCACAGGGATCCAATTCCTGGCAACTAATAGATGTGAGATCCAAAGCGGAATTTAATGAGGATCCCATAAAAGAGGCAAGAAATATTCCTTTGATCGATCTGGAAACTAGTATGTGCAATTTGGATGCAAACCTTCCTGTGTTCTTTATATGTCAGTCAGGGATCAGAAGTTTACATGCTGTGCGCCTAGTTATTGATAAATATCCGGAGTATGAATCATTTTCAATAAAAGGAGGAGTAGATCTCTGGAATATCATCCATAGCAATGCCCAACCATCAAATGGTATTTAAAAATGAGTTGTGTTCCCATTTATTTAGGGATATTAACCGTTGTATTCAACAATAGCACACTCCAGTAGTAAATTGAAACCAGAAGTCATTTATGATATCTTTTAATGAAGCCTATCAAATTGTTTTAGAACAAACCAAGGACTACGGTTCTGAGATTGTTCCCTTAAAAAATGCCCTGGGAAGAGTATTAACGGAAGATGTTCTGGCAGATAGAGATTTTCCTCCATTTAATAGATCCACCAAAGATGGCATTGCTATTAATTATGACGCGGTGGAGCATGGTAGAAGATCTTTTGAGATA
>CBDUCK010000254.1:0-3479 GCA_965365635.1 uncultured Muriicola sp. | reverse complement strand
GAAGGTGGCATACACTTCTGCCAGCAAACTCAGCATAAAGGTGGAAAAAAGTTTAGGTCTGTCTTGTATATCGGTTAAACGTAAAATACTGATAATACCCTTGCCATTCTCATCTATACGCGTAAGATCGTCCACTTCAAACGATTTTTCACCAAAAAACAATTCAGCCCCTTGTTGTTCTAGCTCAATAATTTTTCTTAAAATAGTACCGGTAGAACTTGTGGAAATACGGCCATAACTGTCCGCAAATTCTTTCTTCCCTTCACCTGTAGCATACTGTAATACTTTTTTAAAGTCTTTTAGATCTAGAAGAGGTAGCTTGTTGTCGTCACAATACTTAAAGACAACGGCAACAATCCCTTCCTGAGTTTCTGAAAGATCCAATATTCTTGAGAGTAAGACTGGGCCAAATTCGGAAACAGTTGCCCGTAACTTCACTCCATCTTGTTCCGACAAGGATCAGATTTCGATTGGAAATTTTTTTGCTGTAAATGGGATGCCTATTTTTTCGTGTCTTTCATCAATTTTTGGATGACCAGGACTAGGCTGACCGAGACCACTCAAATCCCCTTTTAGGTCCATTAATAATACAGGAATTCCTTTCTCCGATAAATTTTCAGCTATTATTTGTAGTGTTTTTGTCTTCCCTGTACCAGTGGCGCCGGCAATTAAGCCATGACGGTTTAGCGTTTTTAAAGGAACCTTTACATGAGCACCAGTGATTGTTTCTCCATCGAGCATTGCTGCTCCCATAATTATAAAATCACCTTTTGTGGTATATCCTTTTTCTATATGTGCAAAAAATTCTTCTTTGGTACTCATTCCGATATTTTTGATAAAAATAGGGTAATTTTAAGCAACTTTAAATAGCGCTCTTATGAAATATGGTTTTCTTTTAACGATAGTAATTTTAGGAATGGGTATGCCAACGGCTAGGTCTCAGGAACGGTCAAAGATCGTTTTTCACGAATCCCATGAAGTAAAAAAAAGAACTGCTCCTTTTAGTGATGCGGTGGAGGCCGGAAATCTGTTTTTTTTAGCAGGCCAAATAGGTATGGATCACAGCACAAGAATAATGGTGGAAGGGGGTATCACAACCGAAACTGAACAAGCAATTACCAATATTATAGAAGTACTCCAACATCATGGACTATCCTTAGACAATGTGGTAAAATGCACAGTTATTTTAAGTACAATGGATGATTTTGCTTCCTTCAATCTGGTGTATTCCAAGTATTTTACCAAGAAACCGGCAAGAACCACATTTGCAGCAAGTGGTTTGGCCAGAAATGCCAAGGTTGAGATAGATGTAATTGCCGTAAAAGACTAGACCATTAGTGAATTCTTATGGCAGCAAAAGTTCTATAACTATATAGTATCTTTGCGCCATGATTGAGAAAGCGCTTATGGATAAGGTTGATGAAGGGGTGATGCTGCCCTTAATGGAGGAATTTTATACCATACAAGGGGAAGGATTTCACAAAGGAACTGCGGCATATTTTATACGTGTTGGCGGTTGCGATGTAGGCTGTCACTGGTGCGATGTAAAAGAAAGCTGGAATGCGGAAACCCATCCTCCAACAGCTGTTTCTGAAATTGTAAAAAATGCTGCTCAATTTTCTAATACTATTGTTGTGACAGGTGGAGAGCCACTTACCTGGAACATGTTCCCATTAACTAAGGCGCTTAAAGAAAGCAATTTAACTACACATATAGAAACATCTGGTGCTTACCCATTAACCGGTGACTGGGACTGGATTTGTTTATCCCCCAAAAAGAATAAATTACCCTCTGGGCGCATATACGATGAAGCCCATGAATTAAAAGTGATTGTTTACAATAAAGACGATTTCAGATTTGCAGAAGAACAGGCCGCAAAAGTAAGTAAGAATTGTATCTTATATCTGCAACCAGAATGGAGTGTCCGAGAGAAAGTAACCCCGTTGATTGTAGACTATGTGATGAAGCATCCTAAATGGAAAGTCTCCTTACAAACCCATAAATACTTGAATATACCGTAACCTTATTCTAAAAGTGGCCCCCCCGTTGTTATCTTAAAGATCAATATGGGGTTTAGCGTCCACCATTTTGTTGAAGGTCTAAGATACATTCCGCATCTAAACCCGGTACAGCGGCACTTCCTTTAGATACTCTGCTATTTAACATGCTCATCATTCCGCTACCAAATTGTAGTTCTGCACGCATAAGACATCCCTGAATATCACAATGGTGGGTAGCATTTGGGTCCTCATGATCGTTCGCCGGAGTGGTGCCTAGATTTACCAGCCCTAACAAATGTCCAAATTCGTGATTAAGGGTTGCAGTTTCAACATCTGCAATTGTAACCTGACTACTTTGAAGTGCCAAA
This sequence comes from uncultured Muriicola sp., assembly GCA_965365635.1. GTDB lineage: Bacteria > Bacteroidota > Bacteroidia > Flavobacteriales > Flavobacteriaceae > Muriicola. The sequence continues at coordinate 1,111 of CBDUCK010000254.1, read as the reverse complement.
TCTCTAACGGTGCTTTCGTGAATGATCATGGAGGTATTTCTATATACCGCACCCAAAGTAACCGTGCCTTCAATCGGATCATCATCTACCGAGGGGGCATCCGCAAAATAGATATATATAGCGAGGGTACTACCGTCGTTATAAGTCGTTCGGTTACCGGTTTCCAGATTGGCAATTTCTTGCAGGCTAAGGTCGTCCTCATTGGAGGAAGGTAATTCATTGTATAGTATTTCAATATCTTGCTTAAATGTCCTTGCTTGCAAAAAGGCCTGGAAGTTATTCATAGCCTCCATGCTAGGCTGAAACCCGCTTACATAGCCTATTTCTATCAGTAATTTCGTAAATGTATCGTTTGCCAAGATATCATGGGCAGAGTCACCTGTTGCCAGCAAATTTGCCGTTTTGTCTATCCCATCAGGATCTATTCCCCCTGTATCATCACTATTCTTTGAGCAATTGATCGTTAGAAGAAGACTTCCGGCAAGGGCCAGAACACGTAATTTATTAAGAACTTTCATAGCTTAAAACTAATATTTATACAGAGATATAACAAGTGAAAACAAAAATACCCTAATTAGAACGTTCCTGAAGAAAGTCTAGTATAGTTACAGGCTCAACTTAGCTAAGTAGTCGTAATGAGATCCTTTTCTTACAAGTTCACAGTGAAATCCATGGAATTGTGCAGCCCTGGATATGGTATTGTAGTCTACATATAACCACGAAAACGGATCGCTTGTTAGGTCTTTATAGCTGAGCACAAAAGATACTTCTCCGTAGTATTCATTTAGTGTAGGGACAAGAAAGCCACCATCTTCCTCTTCATCGTACATATAAAGAATATCGCTAGAGTCAAATAGAATTTGACCATTGGGTTTTAGCAATCCTTTTAGATGCTTAAAGTACGCATCAAGGTTTTTTAAATTACCGACAATTCCTATGCCGTTCATTAGCAATAAAATGGTATCGAACCGCTTACCACGGTATTGCAATAATTCAGAATGAACAGCCTGATTCAACCCTCTTTTCTTACATACAGAAATAGCGCCTTCTGAGGCATCGAGTGAGGTGACACTGTGGCCTTTCTTTGAAAGATAAAGGCTATGACTCCCTG
>CBDUCK010000253.1:0-3488 GCA_965365635.1 uncultured Muriicola sp. | reverse complement strand
CTTTGGAACCTTCAATAACTGCTTATGAGAATAGCATAGATAGCACTACAGGCACCTATTACGATCATCGTAAAAATTATGATCATAGCGTCATGGAGATCAACAGACAACTTGCGTCTTTGCTCGATGAGAAACAAAAGGAAGCTCAGGACATGTTTCCTCATTACTTTGAGCGTTACAAGACAGATGGTGTGGAGCATAACATGTATATAGGAGAGACTATTGCAGGAGATAGGCCATTCAATTTTTTATATCTTAATAATTTGCGATTATGGCAATTACAGGTAATGGTTGAAATGGAAAACAGCTATTACAATTTGAAACCAACGTTACCTATTCAATTAGACGTGGCATCGTTGCTATTGGTATATAATACGTCGCTCTCTATTCGATTTAGAATGGATGAAAAGCATTTCGATGTAGACGGAACCTATAATGCCAGATATGAGATTATTAAGAAAAGGATCGATAAATCTTTTATTAAAGGAACTACGGAGCGACTTACTCAAAAGGGTAAAATGGTCATAGTGTACTCCCAAAAGAAAGATGAAATAGAATACTTAAGGTATGTTTCCTTTCTAAAATCAAAAGGCTACTTTACTAATAATATCGAAATTGTAGAATTAGAAGGGCTTCAGGGAGTTTCCGGGTTAAAGGCAATTAGGGCCGAAATTCTGTATAAAAAAGATCAGGAACCTCAGAAGACATATACCTATGAGGATCTTATGGAAGAATTAAAATCATAGGGTTACCCCAGTGTCACCATTCTTTCGGGTCCAAAGTATCGAAATGCAATTCCAAATGAAATTACGGAGATTATAATCCCAATTACGAAAATGGTATACGTCCACCGTAGCAGCTTATATTTTCGATTTAGAACCAACCCCAGAAAATAAAGGTCTTTGGTAAGCGAAGAATAGATGTATTCTTTGTCCTTCACCAGTTCCTTAATGGCCCATTCATACTCCTCTAATTTCATTTTATGAAAATTGCCAAAGAACAATAAATTAACTTTTTTGTTCTTTACATCTTCTTGGGTAAATTTACCGCTTGTTACGTTGGGTCTTGTCGCTAAAACCGCTAGTACCATAGATGCTACGCCGAAAATAATAAAGATAATTGTAGGGTAAATAAGATAACTATTAGAGGGGTTATCCAATTTTGGGATTAAATTAGACAAGGCCAGTGAGATGATAATTGCGTTTACAGATAATAATATATTTGCTTTTGTATCGGCAATATCACTTAATGTTATATGATTCTTTAGGGTTACTCTAAAAAGAGTTTGAATACCTCTGTCCGGGCTTTCATTCTTGTATTTCGCCTTAAGCAGTTCTTTTTTGACAATTTCTTTCTCGGCCTTTTGCTCTTTAATAAGTTTTCGCAAATTTTTATCTTTTCCAGGTCGCCAATTTTCAATGGCGTAGGAAGTATAAAAATGATGTTCTGAACGAAACATCTTTATATTTTCTTCGAGCCAGTCTTTAGAAGAATATTCGGCTATGCCCAGTAAGGAAAGCTCTTCTCGTAACAGTTCAGCAGTTTCCAAATAACTGCTTTGTGCAAAGTGGGAACTATCTGCATCTCTTATAATCTGGTCTAACAAAGTGGTTGGTTCGGTAAATCGTTTGGTGGCCATTATACAGGCCATTACCTTACTAACAAGTTTGGTATCACAACCAAGGTTGGAAAGGAATTTTTCAGCAATACGACAACTGTTTTCTTCGTGATTTTTAGTACCTTTTGTATATCCGGTATCGTGTAACCAACTAGCCAACAACAACACTTCCCGGTCATTAGCATCAAGATTATAAAAGTTGATTAACTCTTCAGCACGCTTAACTACCCGCTCTGTATGTCGTAAATTATGGTATAAATAATTGGGATCTAACTCATTGGATAATAAATCAACTACAAACTGTTTAGTTTTTACTATTAATTCCGACATATAGGTAAATTAAAGAGTACAAATTACAAAATTTTGACGTTGAAGGCAGTAAAACATTACAGATAGGTAGTAGGATCCTGTATTTTCATTAAGGGCGTTACCTTAAAAAGAAAATCTGATGAGATGTATTAATGTATAGATCGGAACAATCTGCAGGTAAGTATAATAATTATTTAGTATGTTTAGTAATTAATGTAATAACAACCACTTATTCTGTTTAAGAATTAAACAAATACCGATATAAATAATTTCCCTTAGAAGATGATAAAACAGAGTACCCTTATTCTCCTGCTTCTTTTATTTTCTGGTTGTGCCACGTATAAGGCTAAATATGAAAACACAGCGGATGTAAAGGATGTAACCTCCACTAAGGAGATCTCGCATACATTTTATTTAGTTGGGGATGCCGGAAAATCCCCTATGGGCGAGATGAACCCTGCTTTAAAACTCTTTCGAAATGCGCTTGCAAAAGCAGATAAGAATAGTACCGCTATTTTTTTGGGAGATAATATATATCCTGCCGGATTACCTGATAAAAAAGATTTTCCAACCGCTTATGCGCAGGCGAAGAATCACCTGGATGCCCAATTAAATACGCTATCTGATTTTAAAGGGAAACCTATTTTTATTCCAGGCAATCATGATTGGTATAAGTATGGATTAAAGGGGTTGGAAAGACAACAAAAATACATTCAGAAAAAGCTGGATAAAAAAAATGTCTTTTTGCCAGAGAATGGATGTCCTATTGAAGAGGTAAAAATATCGGAAGATATACTACTTATCACTATAGATACAGAATGGTATCTCACAAACTGGGATAAACATCCAACCATGAATGATAATTGTGAGATAAAAGACAGGGAGAAGTTTTTTGAGGAGCTCGAAAGTTTAATTAAGAAAAACAATAATAAGACGACCATTATAGCAATGCATCACCCCATGTTTAGCTATGGGTCTCATGGGGGTCAATATTCAGTGAGGCAACATCTGTTTCCAAATAACGGGAATATTCCATTACCAATTTTAGGTACCCTCATTAATGTGCTAAGGCGCACAAGTGGTGCCTCCATAGAGGATATGCAGAACACAAAATATTCTGAATTAAGAAAACGATTGGTTACCCTCGCACAATATTCCAACAAGGTAATATTTACTTCTGGTCATGAACATACACTGCAATATATAGTAGAAGAAAATACGCCCCAGATCGTAAGCGGCTCTGGCGCAAAGAAAGGGGCTACCCGGTTAATGAATGGTTCAAAATTTTCTTCGGGACAGATGGGGTATGCCATGTTAGAAGTGTATACCGACGGATCTTCACGAATTCGTTTCTATGGACTCGACGAAAATGAAAAAGAAAAATTCTTATTTACTTCTGAAGTTCTGCCACCAAATAGAAATACAGTGGTTAAGGATTATGAGGAAACATTTCCGGCTATAGTAAAAGCATCTGTTTACAATGAAGATGAGGTAATAAGAAGTGGACTCTTTAAAAAAATTTGGGGAGAACGTTATAGAGACTATTACGGCACCAAAGTGG
>CBDUCK010000252.1:0-3505 GCA_965365635.1 uncultured Muriicola sp. | reverse complement strand
TGAGTCGATAATATTTAAAGAGGGAAGGTTGATGACAAAAATTTCGGAATTTCTTCTGGGCGTTGAAACAGTTGATGATCCGGAAGAAGATCATCGTGCTGACAGAGAATATTCCAGCAGATATGCAATGGTAGGATTTGGAAGATTTAAAGACGATCGTGGATTTCCTGTTATGAAACCTCCTTGGGGGACATTAAATGCTATTGATCTTAATTCTGGGGATTACCTATGGCAAATTCCCCTGGGAAATGAAGAGCTCCTTAACGACCCGGACTATCCCATATCTGGTACAGAAAATTATGGAGGGCCCGTTATTACCGCTGGTGGCGTATTATTTATTGCAGCTACCAAGGATGAAAAGCTAAGAGCTTTCAACATGAATACAGGAGAGAAATTATGGGAATTTCGCCTTCCGGCCGGGGGCTACGCCACTCCGGCTACCTATGAAATAGATGGCAAACAGTATCTTGTTATCGCCTGTGGGGGAGGGAAAATGGGAACGGCACCCGGCGCAACATATATGGCGTTTTCATTGCCATGACAAAATTCTTTGCCGCCTATTTCGAATCTTTTAGAAAAGATGAAATAAGGTGTTCCCTAATTTCCACATGTAATTTCCAATGACACGGCTAGATGAAAACAGGTACAGAGCATCTACTAATCTTATTGTTAACCAGGCACTCATCTGGGTGGCAAATATAATTATGCCGGGGTATGTCTGGACACGAATATATGTACGCGGGGAACGTTGGGCAGACCTTGGTCTTAGTTTTAAACAACCCTCCTGGAAAGCCATTTACACTGTTTTCTTATGGTTATTGCTCGTATTTGTTTTAGCGGTTCTGGGTTTTATTCTTGGTAGTATTATCATGGCCAATATCACTGGTATCCCTGAGAGCAGTAACACGAGTAGTTATAATTATCTTAAGCATAATATTGGAATGCTTATTCTGAGCTTATTGGGTTTTTATATAGTTTTCTCTTTTGGTGAAGAAGCAATTTACCGTGGTTTTTTAATCATTTCTTATCCCCTTGGATGGCTACTGAACGTTATTCTTTTATTTCGGATTTTCGAAAAACAAAAGAAATGGAATCCCTAAAAAAAGCCCTGGGGAAAACAATTTCCTCAAGGCTTTTTTTGATTTAGATAGTTGGTGTTTACGTCTTCTTTTTAACTGCCCCTAGTATTTTTAATAGAATCAGTAGAAATAACACAACTAATAAAACCAAACTTAAAACTATCTCGGCGCCACTCATTGTTTCGAAACCATTTCTTGAGTAATACACAATTCCGCCTATTAGTAACACAGCAAATAACAACGTTCTCGGAAGGGTTAACTTATATTTATCCATCATTCATATCGTTAAAACCACCCCATACAACTGGCAAATTCATATGCTGCTACAGCCGCTCCAATGGCCCCTAATACTCTCGAAGCTATTTTTCTTATGGCCTTTTTGGCTATGGCTTCCGTTACATTTCCTTTTAAAAATTCCACCGCCACATCAATTCCTACAGCAGTGATCATGCAGTCTACCCAATCTGGTTTTGCTTCCGTTAATTCATTGGTCTGCGCAAACGAAAAGAATCAAAAAGCGTCGGCAAAATTTACTGCGGACTCCTTTTTTTGTTCGTTTTCGGCCGCCAGAAGAAACAGCCCAACTAAGGCGATTCTAGGATCGTTTGGATCTTGAAATTCCCGGGTAACATCATCTTCTGTTACATTGTAGGTTAAAAGCAATTCCTTGGTCTCTTCTACCAAAGGTTTCATTATTCTTTTTGCTTTCTGTTCTAACAGACGGTTATTCTTGGCTTTCATCGTTGCATCGTTAGAAAGGCCAATAACATGATCATTTACTACACTGCTAATCTTAGGTGTTGTTTCCTTAACAACAATTTCGAATTTTAATAACGCCTCTTGCCGTTGATAATCTTCAAACTTCTCTTCACTGGTTTCACAACTTTGGAATATCAGCACCCCCAATATGAGTAAAAGTTTAATTGTGAAAATAGCACCCAGTCCTTTTAAGAGGCGCCGAATTGTTCTGTTTATTGTAATTAATTTCATCATCTTACAAATGTTTAATGTTTAACAATCTATTTAATTGAGTTTCCTACTATGCGCATAGTATTGGCCACAATATAGAAGGGTAGCCTGCAACAAGCGTGCGGGTGTCTAAAAGAAAAGGTTTCCTAAGTAAAAAGTATAACTGCTTGGAGTATAAAAGAAAGAGGAAGTATACAAAGGGGGATTACGTGCGAAGTGATGTTTTAATTTCTTTGCGCAAATAAAATCCGGTTACAATGGTAGATAAGGTATCTGCAATGGGAAAGGATATCCAAACGCCTAGTTCTCCCATGAAAATTGGTAAAATGAGTATTAGGGGGATAAAGAAAAACCCTTGACGTGTTAGTGTCAATAATAAAGCGGGGATTGCCTTTCCAACGGCCTGAAAGTAGGCAGCCCCAATGAGTTGAATAGCAATGATAGGGGTTGCCGCAAAAACCCACCGCATGGCCGACGGAGTATTGTTTAGCACAAACATGGTACTTGCCAGATCACTAGCCGACATGTCTTCCCGGGAACTTAAAAATAACCCGGTAATTTCAGAAGGGAATACCATGAGGCCTATAAAAACAAGTGTTGCTACAAAAGCTGCATATTTAATAGCCGTATTGATTGATTCTTTTACACGTTCATATTTTTTTGCTCCATAGTTATACCCGGCAATGGGTAAGAACCCCTGGGTGACCCCAAACACCGGAAACAAAGCAAACATGAGCATCCTGCCAATAATTGCATAGACCGCAACCATAGATTCCCCTCCTAAATCGAATAAAATATTATTCATCAAAAGAAAGGTAATACTGGTCACCGCCTGTCTGGATAAAGTAACAAAACCTAAGGAACTTATTTCTTTAAGTATTGGAAGATTAAGACCAAAATGGGTTGCACTGATTTTAAGTTCAGAATTTCGTGATAGGAAGAAGTAAAATATATACCCAAAGCAAAGTAGGTACCCACCGGTGGTTGCCCATGCTGCTCCTTCCATACCCCAGTCGAAGACATAGATAAAAAGATAGTCCATCACCAGGTTGCCAACTGAAGGAATAATCATGGCGATCATAGCAAACTTGGGTTTTCCTTCTGCTCGTATCACCGTATTTCCCATCATACATAAAGCCAAAAAAGGCACGCCATATAAAACAATGGTATAATAAATTTTTGCAGGATCGAAAATAGCTCCCTTGCCCCCAAAGGCAGGGATAAGACTATCCACATAATAGAGTCCTAATGCCACCATAGAAATGGTGACTACTAAGGTTAAGGTAATTTGGTTTCCAAACGTTTTTAGTGCTTTCTGATGGTTGTCTGCACCTAACGCCCGCGATATCATACTGCTTCCCCCAATACCAATCGCCATCCCAAGGGCGGCTATAAAAAATGAGACCGGAAGTACTACGTTAATTGCCGCAATGGCAATAGAACCAATCCAATTTCCT
>CBDUCK010000251.1:0-3520 GCA_965365635.1 uncultured Muriicola sp. | reverse complement strand
AGAAGGAGGCTCTTATGGCAAATGGTTAACCTCCGTAGGTTTAAAAGTATACGATGTACTGGCACAGGTCACCGGGGATGACAAGCGAAAAATGCTCGAAAAAAAGGAAGCACTGGCCCTGGAGCCGTTGTTGCCGAAGAAAATTCTTAAAGGTGCAGGGTATTACGCGGAATACAGAACAGATGATGCACGCCTTACTATAGAGAATATTAAAACCAGTCTTCATTATGGGGCACAGGCCCTTAATTATGCTGAGGTTATTAATTTCGTTTATAAAGATGATAAAGTACAAGGGGTAGAAGTAAAAGATCATGTTTCGGGCAAAGTAGTTACCATTCACAGCAAATTTGTGATTAGTGCCGCCGGCCCGTGGGTGGATGAACTAAGAAGCATTAATCATTCAAAAAAGGGAAAACGATTGCATTTAACAAAGGGTGTGCACCTGGTTTTCCCCCATAGTAAGTTGCCGGTGAAGCAATCGGTCTATTTTGATGTGCCGGACGGGCGTATGATGTTTGCTATTCCCAGAGGAAAAGTTACATATGTAGGTACAACAGATACAAATTACGATGCAGATAAAGACAAGATTGAAATCGATTTGGCAGATGCTATTTATCTGATTTCGGCCGTTAATAATATGTTTCCCAAAATTAACCTCCAAATGGATGATATTGAATCTTCCTGGGCCGGTTTGCGCCCACTAATACATGAAGAGGGGAAGTCCACTTCTGAATTGTCCAGGAAGGATGAAATTTTCACTTCCGAAACAGGGCTTATTAGTATAGCCGGAGGTAAACTCACAGGCTACCGGAAGATGGCAGAACGTGTGGTAAATCGCATCGCTAAAAAGATGGAAGAAGAATACCAGGTGAAATTGTCGGAATGCACAACCGATTCGATACCGCTCTGTGGCAACGATTTTAAAAAATTTAAAGATGTAAAAAAATACATAGATAAGGTATATCAACGCATAAAACCAGAAGGGCTTTCTTCCTATGATGCGTGGTATTTAGTTACTAATTATGGAATTCAAACAGAAACAATACTAGAGTTGTATGCGAAGACAAAAGGCAAAGATCCCTCGGTGCGTATGGCTAAAGCAGAATTACAATTTGGTATAGCATATGAAATGATTCAGACACCGATGGACTTTTTTATTCGCAGAACAGGGAGATTATATTTTGATATTCAAAGCGTTCGGAGTCTTATGACTCCCATTTTAAATGAATTTCAGATTCTTTTTAAGGTAGATGACACTGCAATTGAGCAATGGCGCAATACCCTCACGGCAAAAATAGAAGAGCACTCCAATTTCTCCCTGGAAAAGGGCTAATCTAATTTATCTGCTAAATCTTTAAAGGTTTTTTTTGCGTTTGCCCGGTTGTAAAGAATGGCATAAACCGCATCAATAATAGGGGTTCTTACTTTTTTAGTAAATTTATTTTTTAGTTCAAAAGCACTTTTGGTTGCATAATACCCTTCTGCCACCATTATCATTTCCATCTTGGCGCTTTTTACCGTATAACCTTTGCCGATCATATTCCCAAACATTCGGTTTCGACTAAAAGTAGAATATCCTGTGACCAGCAAGTCACCGAGATAAGCAGAATTATTAATATTTCGTTTCATTTTATGAACCCTGCTAATAAACCGTTTCATTTCCCGAATCGCATTGCTCATCAGGACACTTTGAAAATTATCTCCATATCCAAGGCCATGTGCTATGCCAGCTGCCAAGGCATAGATGTTTTTAAGCATAGCGGCATATTCGGTTCCTATAATATCATCGGATATTTTAGTTTTAATATAACTACTGGCAAGATAAGAGGCGACCAACTCCGCTTTTTTGTTGTCTGCACAGGCAATGGTTAGATACGACAAGCGCTCTAATGCCACCTCTTCCGCATGGCACGGGCCCGTGATAACACCTATGTTTTCGATTGGAATTTGATATTTTTCATGAAAATGCTCCCCTACAATTTTACCCGTTTCCGGAACAATACCTTTAATGGCAGAGAAAATAGTTTTATGGCTAATAGGGATGGTAAGTTTTTGTAATTCGCTTTCCAAAAATGCAGATGGGATAGCGAAAATTAATACATCGGCCCAACTTACTGCCTCGTCTATGACACTGGTAAGAGTTAGTTGCTCCATTTTAAACTCTACCGAGGTGAGGTAATTTGGATTGTGATGCTGCGTTTTTATAAATTCTATAGCCTCTTTGCTCCTCATGTACCATATCACATTTGATACGTTTTCCGTAAGCATTTTTACTATTGCTGTGGCCCAGCTTCCACCCCCCAGTACGGCAAATTGCACTTCTTTTTTCATGAACTTCACTTAACACCTCAAATGTAATTAAAATCATTAACCTACTAATATGTTGATGTCCAGTAATATATAACTAATGGCACGATGCTTGTTTATAAAGAAACAGAAACCATCAAAATTAAACATCATGAGAAATGTAAAATTACTTTGCCTAGTTGCCGTAGTAGGAACGCTCGCAACCAGTTGCTATACCGAGGTTATTTTGGAAGATGTATTTGTTGAAGATACCAGCTTAAACACAGATCAGGTACTGCAATCGTATGACCTGTGGTATGTGGATATTAATGCAGCCCAAGGAAATGGAGAAGTTCCTTTTATGCAACGTGCATTTACAATTTCTTTTGACAGAGGAAGGTTATACGCTAACAACAATATTGTTGGTATTGGTAAAACCGGTAATGGTCAAGGAATAGCTGTTGGGTATTATGATGCAGGAAGAAACATTGTTGAGATAGATCATGATTTGGATGGCCTATGGGTATTCGAAGTTTTTATGGTTAACAATAATACGCTAGAATTATATAATAGAGCTTCGGACACCTCTTACTTCGTAAATGGCTATCAAACGGGTAATTTCGACTATGATCGGGTATTTTATGAGAACGTGGCATATCTCCTTCAGGAATATGACGCCTGGGAAAAAATATCGGTAAGTAGCACCGGGGCACTCAATAATTTTGATGAAGAAAACTACCTGCAATTTTTAGAGGGGTCTCAGGGTACATTTTTTAGATCATCTATAGATCCTCTTGGCATTCCTGTAAATAATATTGTTTGGGATTATGAAGGTAATTATGAGGTGTATGACGTACAAAATGATGAAACACTCAAAACTTTAACACTAGACTATGATTATCTGGGGAATGATTATTTTGAATTATACGTTCTTAATGACAGGACCATTGAGCTGTACCATCCCGATAGTGGAACGGTGTATGAGTTTGAAGGAAGGGGATATATACAGTTCTTAAAATCGGGGCCTCAAACGGAAGGAAAGAAACGGGTTAAATCGAAAAACCCTATTATGAATGTAATTCGTAAAAGAAAATAAACTGCCCACTGTTTAACACAAGGCAAAGAAGATAATTTTTTTGGTTGGTTAGTTAGTTAAAACCGCCCTATCTCCTGGAGATGGGGCGGTTTTTTTCTAAACTGTTTTTACTGTGTATTATCTAATGATCTGGGCTTG
>CBDUCK010000250.1:0-3569 GCA_965365635.1 uncultured Muriicola sp. | reverse complement strand
CTGGTGAAGGGAACCCAAGAAATAGTCTGAATGGCGGATATGGCGTCTACAAATCTCTGGACGGAGGAAGAAGCTGGAAAGCAATGGGGCTTCAGAAAACAAGGCACATCCACCGCATAATTATAGACCCAACAGATCCAAATACAGTATATGTAGGGGCTATTGGTTCCCCCTGGGGAGAGCATCCGGAACGTGGAGTATTTAAAACTACCGATGGGGGACAAACCTGGTCTAAAATTCTCTTTGCAAACAATAAAACAGGGGTTGCAGATCTAGTTATGGATCCGACCAATCCTAATAAGCTGTTTGCTGCTATGTGGGAGCACAAACGCGATCCGTGGTTCTTTAATTCGGGAGGTTCCGGTAGTGGACTTTATATGACACATGATGGTGGTGAAAATTGGAAAAAAATGACCGAAGAAGAAGGTTTTCCTAAAGGAGATCTGGGTCGCATAGGTATTGCCGTGGCACAAAGTAGGCCCAATGTAGTATACGCAATGGTAGAAGCGAAGAAAAATGCCCTGTACAAGTCCGTTGATGGTGGATTTAAATGGAAAAAGATTAATGACAAGGCCGATATTGGAAACAGACCGTTTTACTACTCAGATATTTTCGTAGATCCACAAAATGAGAATAGAGTCTATTCCGTATTTACCTATGTAAATGTTTCTGAAGATGGCGGTAAGAACTTTAACGCGCTTATGCCGGCATACGGGGTTAATAATGGGGTACACCCAGATCATCATGCCTGGTGGATACACCCTGAGGATGGCAATTTTATGATTGATGGCAATGACGGAGGTATGAACATCACCAGAGATGGGGGTAAAAGCTGGCGTTTTATAGGAAACTTGCCAGTAGGCCAGTTCTATCATATCAGTACAGATAATGAATTTCCTTATAACGTGTATGGGGGAATGCAAGACAACGGGTCATGGAGAGGTCCGGCTTACGTATGGAAAGATCAGGGTATCCGAAATAGTTACTGGCAAGAAATAGCCTTTGGAGATGGTTTTGATGTAGTACCAGACAAAGAGGATTCACAGTATGGCTATGCCATGAGTCAACAAGGCTTTGTAAGCCGTTATGATTGGAAAACTGGCAATAACTACATAGTGCGCCCTACCCCGCCTAATGACAGCACTATGCTGCGTTTTAATTGGAATGCGGGCATAGGCCAGGACCCATTTGACAACAGCACGGTTTACTTTGGAAGTCAGTTCGTTCACAAAACAACTAATAAAGGACTTACCTGGGAAGTAATATCCCCAGACCTTACTACAAATGATCCCAACAAATTAAAGCAAAGCGATAGTGGCGGCCTTACCATGGATGCTACCGGAGCAGAAAATCATTGCACCATTCTTGTTATTGAACCTTCTCCTGCAGAAAAAGATATGCTATGGGTAGGAACGGATGACGGCAGAGTACACTATACTCAAAATGGAGGAGCAACCTGGATAGAAGTGACACAAAACATCAAAGGATTGCCCAAAGGAAGCTGGATACCACAGATTAGAGCTTCAGCAAAAAACAAGGGGGAAGCACTTCTTATTGCCAATGACTATCGCCGTTTCAATTATACCCCATATGCCTACAGAACAAAAGATTATGGTAAGACATGGCAACGAATTGTAGATGGTAATTTCTACAAATGTTTCATATGCCACAGCCACTGACACTATTGCTGAACGGGCTGCAGCGTATAAAATGGAAGGACAGATTGTAGATGGTAATGATGTAAAAAGTTACACCCTGGCTATTATAGAAGATGTAGTAAATCCGAAGTTGCTTTTTCTTGGAACAGATGATGGACTCTACATTTCTTTTAATGCAGGAAATTCTTGGCAAAAATGGACGGAGGGATTCCCAACGGTATCTACAAAAGATTTGGCAATACATCCCAGAGAGCACGATTTGGTCATAGGTACTTTTGGCCGGGCAGCCTGGGTGCTAGATGATATCCGCCCATTGCGTGCGTTAGCATCGGATATGACGCTTTTGCAAAAAGACATTCAGGTTTTTGATCCCCCTACGGCCTATCAGGCGGCCTATCAGCAGCCTACAGGCAGTCGATTTGGTGCCGATGCTATCTTTAATGCTGAGAATCGCAAAGAAGGGGCTATGATTACCATGTACCTTAAGGAGGGTAAAAAGCCCGTTGAAGCTTCCAAAGAAAAAGAGAATGAGAAGGAAAAGGACGATGAGGAAGAAGTATCTAAAGACAAAAAAACAAAAGATTCCGTTATTGTTGAAATCTTTGATGGGGAACGTCTTATACGAACCTTAAAATACAAGACCCCGGAAAAACCAGGCTTTCACAGAATCTATTGGAATATGGATGAGAAAGGTCCGGATAGAGCTTCGCGCACTATTCAGAAACGTACCAGCGAACCAGGAGGAGTGCAGGTGAAACCTGGAACCTATAAGATAAAAGTGCATTTAGGTGACGTAACAGAAGAGACGAGGATTGAGGTTAAATCGGATCCGCGTTTGAATGTTTCCAAGGAAGCTGTTGCAGAAATATACACTACAGCTAAAAAAATAGAAGGATTTACACAAATTGCCGCTGATGCCGTAAAACAATTGGCAGAGAGTAAAAAACTTGCAGAGAAATTTCAAAAGGAATTGAAAGAATTAGACAAGGATGGGTATAAAGAACAAATTAAATCCTCCAAAGAGATCAGTAAAAAAATAGACGAGGTTATTGCCATTTATATTGGAAAAGAAGACAAAAGACAAGGAATAACCCGTAATCCTGAGCTAAATGTAATGCGCAGGATTGGAAATGCCTATCAATATGTTCGTTCCAGAAAAACGGGCATTACCGAAACGGAAACCAGGCTTATTCAGTTTGCAGAAAAGGATCTGATGAAGGCACTAGAAAAGACCAATGCATTTTTTGCCAATGAGTGGAAAACATACCGCGATAGCATAGAGAAATTGGCTGTCTCTCCTTTTAAAGAAACAAAGAGTTTTGAAATGAAATAACTAAAATTATATAGATCATGAGAGTTTTAAGTATTGTGTTTACGTTCTTACTTGTATGGAGTTGCAAGCAGAATGAGGAAAAAAGTTCTATAGCTGATACCCTACAATCGTATACTATTGAACAGATGATGGATAATGAAAGTGTGCGTGGAGGAAGTTTTTCCCCGGATAAATCCAAGCTTTTGGTATCGAGCAATCGTTCAGGAATTTATAATATGTATACCGTACCGGTAGCCGGGGGTGAATTGATGCCTGTTACCGCTTCAGACAGTTCTTCGGTATTCTCAATATCATACTTCCCTGAAGATGAAAGAATGCTGTTTCGAATGGACAATAATGGAGATGAGATTTATCACATCTACTTAAGGAATACCGATGGCACCTTTAAGGATCTTACACCCGATGAAGGAGCCAGAGCATTATTTTACCGATGGTCGCAAGATGATAAGAGCTTTTTCTTTGGAAGTAACAAAAGAGATAACAGGTTTATAGATCTCTATGAAATGAACTTAGAAACCTATACCCCTACCTTGGTATATCAAAATGATGAAGGGTATAATCTTGAGGCCATTTCACAC
>CBDUCK010000249.1:0-3575 GCA_965365635.1 uncultured Muriicola sp. | reverse complement strand
GAAAATAGAGGATATACAGCAGGTTAAAAAACTTCTGAGTGACCAACAAAAAATTGTTATCATACCCCATAAGAATCCAGATGGAGACGCCATAGGTTCTTGCCTTGGGCTACATCATTACGTATCTTCTTTAGGCCACCAATCTGTAGTTGTTAGTCCAAATGACTATCCGGATTTCCTAAAATGGATGCCAGGTACTGATACGGTACTAAATTTTGAAAAGAAAAATAGTGAGGCCCTACGAGCTATCAAAGAGGCTACCTTAATTTTTACATTAGATTTTAATCATCTCAGCAGAATTGGACAGATGCAGACGGTTGTTACTGAAGCCAAAGCTACCTTCATTATGATAGATCATCATCAGAGTCCGGGTTCATATGCTGACATTATGTATTCTGATGTTACCATGAGTTCTACCTGCCAAATGGTATATAATTTCATTAGGTTCCTTGGTGACACCGATAAAATTAACCCCGAAATTTCTAACTGCATTTATGCAGGTATTGTTACAGACACGGGCTCTTTTAAATATTCTTCTACAACAGGTGAAACCCATAGAGTGGTTGCCGATCTTATAGACAAAGGCGCAAGGAATACAGAAATTCACAACAGTATTTACGACACAAATACTCCCGGTCGGCTACATTTATTAGGCTGCGCATTAAAGAACATGGTAATCTTACAAGATTACAAAACCGCCTATATCACGTTAAGTCAGGACGAGTTAGATGCCAATGATTTCAAAAAAGGAGATACAGAAGGGTTTGTAAATTATGGGCTTACTATAAAAGATATTAGGTTTGCGGTAATATTTATTGAAAATCGGGAAGAAGGGATTGTTAAAATATCGTTCCGTTCGGAAGGTGATTTTTCGGTGAATGAATTTGCTAGAAATCATTTTGACGGCGGGGGGCATACGAACGCCGCCGGAGGAAAGAGCGATCGTTCGTTACAAGAAACCACTAAATATTTCTTATCGCTTTTAGATTCATATAAAGAACAATTAACCGCATGAAAATAAGTGTTATTTTACTCCTTTTAGTCGTTCTGGCGGGCTGTGAAGGTCCGGAACCTCGCAAACCAGTAAAGGTTAAATCGGGAAGTTTTATAAAAGAATCTGTTGAAAGAAACAAGCTCTTGTTGGCTGAGGAAGAAAAAATGATTCAGGATATTATTCTAAAAGACAGCCTTCACACCTATATTGCGAGTGCAGATGGGTCTTGGTATTATTTCGAGAACAAGAATGAAGAACCTTCGGTAACTGCACAAACCGATGACCTTATCACCTTCACCTATAATATGTTGAGCCTGGAAAATGATACTATTTATTCTGAAGAAGAACTGGGCATCCAAAAATATAAAGTAGACAAACAAGATCTCTTTCCAGGGCTTCGAAGCAGTCTGAAACTGTTGGCAGAAGGAGAGAAAGCAACATTCTTGTTTCCTTCTTCGATGGTGTACGGGTATATGGGAGATAAAAATAAGATAGGTATCAATGTCCCTATAAAATCTACTATTACTGTTTTAAAAATTGATCAGCAAAATAAAGAACTTTCACAATAATTAATCTAAATCAAATGAAAAAAACGTATTTCCTACTATGTTCTGTAGTTGTCCTTTTTAGTGCTTGCAAAAGCAGCCAATATTCGGATCTTGGCGATGGAATTTTTGCCGATATTAAAACAACGAAAGGTGACATTATCGTAAAACTAGAGCACCAAAAAACACCGGTTACTGTTGCTAACTTTATTTCTTTAGCTGAAGGTACAAATCCTTTTGTTAATGAAGAATACAAGGATAAAAAATATTACGACGGGGTTATATTCCATCGGGTAATGAAAGATTTTATGATTCAAACCGGAGACCCAACCGGTACTGGAAGAGGTAACCCGGGCTATAGATTTAAGGATGAATTTGCAGATTCTCTTGTGCATAGCGGACCTGGTATATTGTCTATGGCCAATGGAGGACCAAAAACCAATGGAAGTCAGTTCTTTATTACGTTAAAACCAACACCTTGGCTCGATGGCATACACACAGTATTTGGTGAGGTCATAGAAGGAATGGCAGTTGTTGATTCAATAGGAACTGTTGCCACAAGTGCGTCCCCTCAAAAAGATAAGCCGGTAACTGATGTGGTAATGAACAGTGTTGAAATTATACGAAATGGCCGGGAAGCCAAAAATTTTGATGCTGATCAGATCATGTCAGACTATTTTGCAGAAGAAGAGGCAGAAATTGCTTCTTTTGACAAAATGAAGACAGATTTTGCAGCAGAAATCGCTACTCAAAAAGGAGAGGCTAAAACGCTGCCTTCTGGACTTCAAGTACTTACTTTAATAAAGGGCGATGGCGCAGCTCCAAAGATTGGCCAAAAAGTATTGGTAAATTATGCAGGGTATTTAGATAATGGTTCTTTATTCGATAGCAACTATGAAGAAATTGCCAGGAAGTACAAGGTTTTTGATGAAAAAAGAAAAATAGGTGGGGGTTACGAACCATTTCCTATGGACTTTACACCGGAAGCGAGTTTAATCCCAGGTTTTTTAGAAGGGTTAATGATGATGAACGTAGGGGATAAACTGCGTCTTTTCATCCCTCATCATTTAGGTTATGAGCCACAGGGTTCGGGACCAATTCCTCCTAATTCAAATTTAGTATTTGATCTGGAAATAGCAGGGATCGCAGAATAATAATTAAAAGCCCGCCAAAGCGGGCTTTTTTATTTATCCGGTGTATTTGCAAGTATGTTACAAAGAAACTTCCAGAATTTTTGAACGGAAGCAATTTCAACGCGCTCGTCCGGGGAGTGTGCCCCTTTAATAGTGGGCCCAAAACTGATCATATCCAAGCCTGGATAATTTTGACCAAGTATACCGCATTCCAGACCAGCATGGCATGCAACTACCTTAGGCACTTCATGAAATAGTTCTCTATATTGTTTTTTCAGAATCTCAAGAATTTCAGAATCAGGATTGGGGTTCCATCCAGGATAGTCGCCACTTAGTGTAACCTCATACCCTGCAAGTCTAAACACCGCTGATAACGAATTAGCGAGATCCCTCTTGGCAGAAGTAACCGACGAACGTGTTAAACACCCTACTTTAATATCACCTTGTAGTACTTCCACCCGAGCCAGATTATTTGACGTTTCCACCAGGCCTTCAATGGCAGCACTCATTCCAAAAACGCCATTATGGGCCCCATAAACAGCTTGTAAGAAACGCTGCTGTGCAGATTTTTCCATACCCTTATTGGCTACGTCCGTTTTCCTTAGCAATATGGTTAGCCTAGGTTCTGTTATGGCTAATTCATTTTTTATGTCATCAGCAAGTTGAGCAATACCCGCATCGACCGCTGTTTCTTTTTCTTTTTTAACCTTAAAAAGAGCGCTGCTTTCGCGAGGTATTGCATTTCGCAACCCTCCTCCTTGGACAGATACAATGGTAATCCCGCCTTGCTGGTCCGCCTCATGCAATAACCTATTCATAATCTTATTGGCATTCCCAAAACCGCGATGTATATCCATTCCACTATGTCCTCCCTGAAGTCCTTTCACTTTAATACTATATCCT
>CBDUCK010000248.1:0-3575 GCA_965365635.1 uncultured Muriicola sp. | reverse complement strand
ACCATTACTCTAGATACGTTGCTCATTAATTTAAAATTAATTCCTTTTGTTGCGATGGGTCTTTTTCTTGGTGTTCGTTTGGTAAAAATAATTCATGCCCAGTTCTATCGAAAAATGATTTTAATACTTACCGCCCTGGGGGCTTTAATTCTACTCTTTCGTTAAGGATTCGCAACATTGTATTCTTTAAAAACCTTATTACTATATTTATAGCTCGCTCCGAAAACAGAAAGCGGTGAATTATTAGGATATGAAATACGTATTTCGAACGGTACTCCTTATTGCTTTCATTATGGTCTCTTGTAATGAATCTAAAAAACAAGATTCCACTGCTATTGTTCCAGATCACAATCGTGATTTAAAGGAAATAAAAAAAGAAGGGAAACTGAGAGCTCTTATTGCCTATAGTGCCACCAGTTATTTCTTGTACAGAGGTCAGCCAATGGGCTATGAATATGAATTGCTAAAAAGACTGGCAGATGATCTTGGGGTAGAATTAGAACTAAAAGTTTCGAAAAACTTAGACGAGCTTCTACCAGAACTTAAAAACGGGAGCGTCGATATTGTTGCGCATGCCTTGGCTATTACTTCGGAACGCAAGAAGGAAGTTTCCTTTGCCGATTTTCTCTACATCACCGAGCAAGTATTAATTCAAAGAAAACCAGCTAACTGGCGCAGTATGACCTTGGATGAAATTCAGGAGCAGATCATCACAGATCCTATACAATTAATCGGAGACACTGTATCTGTTAGAATGAACTCGTCTTATTTCAAAAGGATTGAAAATTTGTCGAAGGAAATTGGGGGAGAAATTATAATTGATACCCTCAATGGAAATCTTACTACCGATGAAATTATTAAAATGGTGGCAGAAGGCACTATTAAGTATTCCCTGGCCGATAAAAATCTGGCAACCATTAATGCCTCTTATTACTCAAATTTAAATGTTGATGTGCCTTTGAGCTTTTCTCAAAGAATTGCCTGGGCTGTTCATCCAAGTGCAACACAATTGCTAAAAGCAACCAATACATGGATCAAAAAAGAAAAAAAGCAACCCGATTATAACGTCATTTATAATAGGTATTTTAAACACAAACGCAGTTTTAAAAGGCGAGTAAATAGTCCCTTTTACAGCCTTAACCAGAAAAAAATTAGTAAATACGACCCTATTATTAAGGACAACTCACAACGAATAGGGTGGGATTGGCGGTTATTGGCCTCCTTAATATATCAGGAGTCTCAATTTAATCCCGAAGCCGAGTCTTGGACAGGGGCCAAAGGGCTCATGCAAATGATGCCGTCTACCGCTGAGGAAATGGGGGTTACTAATAAGTTAAACCCAGAAGATATCATAAAGGCCGGAGCTACCTATTTAAATCGTATGCACAGCAGGTTTGAAACTATCCCCGATTCTGTTCAACGCATAAAATTTGCTATGGCTTCCTATAATTGTGGTTACAGTCATGTGGTAGATGCTCAAAAATTGGCTGCTGTTAATGGCTTAGACAGCACCTTGTGGGACGAGCATGTTGAGAAGATGATTGTAGCCTTAACCTATCCAAAAAACTTTAATCATGAAGTTGTAAAATATGGTTACGTGCGAGGTATAGAACCCTTCCATTATGTAGATGAGATTTTTAAACGGTATGAACACTACCAGGAATTTATAGATTAGTGTCTGCTGTGAAGGGTTGAATACATAGAAACTTCAATGGCTAATGGATACATAACACCCTATCTGGATCTAAGTCGATCTAGTATATTCTTTTTAAACTTTTTATCGCTCTCCAGTATTTCAAAGTAGGATTCAATGAATTTCTCCGCCTCACTATATTGAGTTCGATCTTCAAACTCATCTTTTAACAATTCCAGCGCTGACAGTAGCTGCGTCTTTTTCGCTAAATATTGTGTCCTAACCTGTTGCAAAAGCTCTATATCTCGCTCATACCCCTTATAGATCCGTTGGGTTACCTCGGATATGCTGCCAGAAATATTTTGTACGTTGGTAACGGCCGCATAATTGGCGTTTACTAACCCCGACATATCAAAATCATACGGTACGGGGATAATTTTTTTGTCGCTAAAAATAATTTTTTGATTGTGTTGTAGTTTGGTCGAAAAATCGGTGTTGGCTATCAGGTATTGAAAAAAAGCATTTTGAATAGATGCTACCGCATCTTGCTGTAATGGATGAATAATTCGTTCAATTTCTCTGGCATTATACCGTTTGGCTACAGCATCTATATCTTCTATTATAAAGCCAAATAATTGATGCTTATTCGTTCTTTTTCCGCGTTTTTCCAATAGCTCAATCTTCGTAAGCCTGGTTTTAAAATGATAGGGAGCAATTATTTCATACAACTTATACGCTATGTATTCTTTTAGAACATAATCGTCATTGTTTTTTTCAATAAGGCAAGGGAGCACCAGCTTAAATTTGGTGGTTTTTTCAAACATTGTCCCTTTGGCATCGGCCTTTTTTATCTTAATCTTTAGAGGGGCGTAATAGCAGTTTTTTCGTCTGAAATTTCCCCGAGCCCTTAGTTTTATGTCGATAGAATCCCATCTCTCTGAACGGTCTTTGTACCACAAGTTTGAAGCAAGATATGTACTGTCGTTTGTCTGCTTTTTTACCTCTTTAATGGAGTATTTTAATTGTATCATCAGGGGATCCTGATTATAAAAAAAATTGAATGACTGCTTAGAATCTCCTGCAGGTACACCTTCCTGGCACCAGGCAATTGGCGCGCATATTCCATACAGCATAATAGTAAACAGTACTACCCAGTTTTTCATACTTCGGTATTGGCCCTACTAAATTTACGCATTTAAGTAATGCATGCACGGGTTTTGTAAAGAACGGACAAAACCACCAAAAAAATGCTGCCTAGCTCCTATGTGGGTTTCGGTTTGTGTTAATGATTTGTTAAAATAAAAATTAATCGCTATCTTGAAGCACCAACCTATTAAAATAGTGAATAGATGACTACTTCCGAAAGACTTATTACGGCACGAGTAATTGTAGGGCTTACTTTAATTGGGCTTATTACTGTTGTTATTATTATATATCACGAGTAGTCCGATGACTTAGCCAAAGAAGCAGAGGTTGTGCTGGCAACGACACTTCAAAATTTTGACAACACCCTTGCCGCTAATTATTAGCGATGAAGAGAAATTGGA
This sequence comes from uncultured Muriicola sp., assembly GCA_965365635.1. Taxonomy (GTDB): domain Bacteria; phylum Bacteroidota; class Bacteroidia; order Flavobacteriales; family Flavobacteriaceae; genus Muriicola. Next base: position 395 of record CBDUCK010000248.1, on the reverse strand, counting down.
GAATGTAACACCTTCAATATAAGATTGGTTTAAAGTAGTATCTAATAAAAAAATCCAGCTTTTAAAAAGCTGGATTTTTTTTCCTAATTCCCCATAAAGGACATTTCCGGAATAAGTTTATGTGTTTCAATCATTTGTCCATAAATTTCAATTGATGCATCATATAGATCTTTATCTGTTCTAAATGCATTAAAACCATATTTATTATTATAAGCATCTTCCAGATTAAAATCATCCGTTTTCCATTCTCCTCGTGCTTTCATAGGGTCATCAAAAAATGTGATAATTCTAAATTCCAGTGGGTGACTTCCCGAACTAATCTTGAAAACAGCAATTTTAATGGTTTTCGCGGCATCAGAGAAAGGCTTAATCGAGTTTGTCGGCGCGATTCGGGG
>CBDUCK010000247.1:0-3579 GCA_965365635.1 uncultured Muriicola sp. | reverse complement strand
CTACAAAATCGTTGTTTTTCAAGGCAGTTACAGCGCCCATTCCCTCCGGAATAACACCTTCTCTTCCTATAGAAGTAAGAAAAAACGAATATCCCTTAATAACTCTGGCTACCGGTAACATCCAACTATTGTAACCGAGTTGTTCCCCATCATTGGCACGGCTTATCAGCGCATCCATGACCGCATTGTCTACATGATCCTGGAAAAGAACTTCCTTATTTCTCCATTCTGCCACAACACTCAATAGTGGATCGTATTCGAGATCAGAAGGCATTTGTGTTACAAAATTTTCTACACCAAAATCATGAAGCCATCCCATTATCCCATTGGACGAGATGGTAGACTCAAACTCCCATAAATTAATCCCGTACTGTTTGTAGGCATAGGACCCTACTTCAGAACAGAACATAGACGAAGCGTCGTAATAGTCCATTTGAAAGTCGTAGGGTATATGTCTTCTTTGGGATTCCTCAGAAATAAATAACGATGCCTCGTGAGGGAGCATAGGATTGGCAATCATTTGAGGCAAATCCGCTCTGGGTCGCATCACCATAAACCGCAGTTTTTTATCTTTTAAATACGCGTCTAGGGTGGCGATGGCCACCCCTTTTTCAATATGGGCTTCTACAAAAAAGGGCTCGTTCGTCTGCTCATCTATATGAACAATGGCGACATGTGAAAAATTTCCGGGATAATCATTTCCCCGTGAAATAAAGGCCGAAACTTCCGCTCCGCCACGACTGATCAACAAATCCCCACTATGTACCTGTATGCCCATTATATCGGCAGAAGGAGTTGCGGAAGGCTCCTCAGTAACAAACATGGTGGAAACGAACTGGTCATCACTAGATTGTAATAAAATCTCCTCTACAGTGGCCCTCATGCCATATAAGATGCGATACGAGACAGTACGAGCATTGATATTTGCCATATCCCAGGATTGGGAATCTAACTTTAATTTTTTCCGTACCCGGTTGTAAAAACGGATGTGCCAATCAGATTTGTTTTCCTGAGCTGCAATTAACGGAGCTACCTGAAAAAACCGATTCTCTAATAATGCATAAAAATCAGCTTCGGGTTCCAGGGCAGTATTTTCATAAAGACCGAAGATGCTGTCTGTTTCTATGGTTAGATCCTGTACGATAGAATCTAGAACCTCCGCTGGCATTTCTTTAGCCTGGAGAAAGGTACTTTCTAATTGTTCCCATAGCGCATCCTTATCCCAAAGAAAAGGGGTTTCCGATGCCATTTTGGGCTCTTGGTTATTTTGTGTTATGGGGATAAGCAGTACGAAATACAGGCCAATAAGGACCAGTAATAATTTATAAATTTTTTTCATATGACCGGCACTTTTGGCAATTAGAGCAAGTATTGTTTATTGTAAAAAAACACCTTCACTAATGTGAAGGTGCCTTTGATTATATAGTTTAAATGAAAGGTAACGCATAAATTGTAGCATCGGGGTGTTACTCCTTATTTTCTTTTGGTGGAGGCGGCATCTTATAGACCTCCGGTTGTGGATCTAAAGGTTTTAATTCCTTTCCTGCGAATGCCGGGTGATCTTCGGGCACAAAAGTGGAGCGGAATGTGCTGTAGGTCCATGGGAAATGTCGATTAGGATCCCCGTTTAGTTTCCGTGCCTCTCCCCTGTAGGGGTTCAGATATTCCCAGACAATTTCTTTTTCCGGGGTTACTTCAAAAAAACGTCCCTTAGGGCCTTCATTAATAAATGTATTTCCGTTTTCCATACGGTGCGCACTAGAGATAAAACTACCGTAAAATGACAGCGTGTCCGGAGCCACATAGTTCCATTCCAACTCATCGGGGCCATAGGTGCCATCTTCCCGGAGGGCATAGGTGCCATCAGCCGTTAAAGGTGGTTTAATCTCATAAACAGACGTATAGTCTAGTGTATCCGGTCCGTTGGGGACATTATTGTTAAAAATAGTTAGGTTGCCCGCTCCCGGCTTGCCATCTTCTATCCAGCGAACATCGTGTTGATACCATAAACGACGATTGGTGGAGTCACCATGGTGGTAATTTTCGGGGTTGCCCCAACGATACAGGAAGTCACCTCCTTTACCACTATTTCCACCGGCATGTGAAGCGGCTTCCTCAGTTGTAGTGCTATGGTCTATGATGAATACTTCACTCAACTCGGGAGAACTAATTGCGATCTGCTGAAGGTTGGGGTTATAATTAATGGCATTAAAGTGATAGATGTCTGACCCTTCATTAAATCGGGTTATATTTCTTCCACCTCTACCCATTGCTTTAAGGGTCTCCAGACTATCCTGGCTAATAGGAGGCGGAATAGAGTCGCCCGTATTAAAACTGAGTAGTTCTGGATGATCCGCCGGGTTACCAAAATTGGGTTTGGTTTCATCCAGATCCTGGATAAGATGATCTTTTACATGCCACTCCCAAACTATGTTGGCGCCATGCATACCCTGGGGTTCAAATTCAATTATTTTTTCCATCCAGGGGCCGGAATGTGGAATCAAATGTGGTGCCCTTCCCAGGGCCAGCGCATCGTCATAGGACATTGCCTCATAGGCAATGGCTAAAATATTTCCATTGGGCTTTACTGCAATATCGTGATGTAGTAATTGTTGTTCGTCTGCATATTCAAAATCCCACAAGATCTTCCCGTCCCAACTAATCTTCTCGAGGCGACCATTATCGCCGCCTGCATCAAATACAGGATAGTCGGGGTCGTCTTCTGCTAATATAATAGAACCATCGTCCATTAGATATGGGTTAGAAGAAAAGGAACCATACGATCCTTTCCATATGTGCACTACCTCTCCTTTTCGATTGAGCAGATAGGTAGATGCCGAGTTAGGCACCGATAATAGTATATATCCCGGGGTAAGCCCTTCTTTGGCGATGGTAAGTCCACGGGGGATATTATGGCCGAACATGTTTCTATCTGGCTTTTCCCCTTCGGATTTTTCATCAGAACAATTAATTGCCAGCCCCAGTAATAGCACTGAAGCAATGTAATAAAACAATTTTTTCATGGTTTGGTTTTTAGTGTATTTAAATGTAACTATTTTTTGGTTTTCAGCAATGTAGTATCAAATATTGGGTTGTGCCAAAAAAAAAGCCCACCTAAAATAAATGAAATATTTTAGGCAGACTTTTCTATGTTGAACAACTGCTACTCCTCCTTTTTTTCCGGTGGAGGAGGTGGCATCTTATAAGTAGCAGGTTGTGGATCTATAGGTTTTAACTCTTTTCCTGCAAGTGCCGGGTGGTCTGCAGAGACAAAAGTGGAGCGGAACATACTAAACGTCATGGGCATATGATCTTTTGGATCTCCATTGGGTTTGGTTGCATTACCCCGATACGGGTTAAGGTATTCCCAGACAATGTCGTTTTCCGGGGTTACTTCAAAAAAACGCCCCATAGGCCCTGCATTAATAAATGTATTTCCGTTTTCCATACGGTGGGCACCCGATATAAAGCTGGCATAAAAGGAGAGCGTGTCCTTTGCCACGTAATTCCATTCCAGTTCATCTGGGCCATAGGTGCCATCTTCCCGGAGGGCATAGGTGCCATCAGCCGTTAAAGGTG
>CBDUCK010000246.1:0-3663 GCA_965365635.1 uncultured Muriicola sp. | reverse complement strand
AAGTACTAGGTCCCAGAAGAATTTACAGATAGTTATCTTTCAAAAATATTCTTAAGAGAGATAAATAGTCTAATTACAGAGTAAAATAATTAAGTCTCAATTTAACTAAGAACATAATTACATTTTTTCGATGGTAACCATATTGTTTAATCATCAACTGAATTATTTAAATGGAATTCTTCAATGAAATCTTAGTCGATTTTAATCTAATAATAGGAATATATTTTATCAAGATATTGTTTTGCCTTCTTTAAATCTTCGATACCATTCTTATCTTTCCATCTAGTAACGTATTTAACAATGTTACCTTCAAAGGAAAAAGGTACAGTCATATCATAGACCCAAGAACAGGCTTCCCTTCTTCCGGGATTATAAGTGTAACTGTGTTTGCTCCAAAAGCGGAATTGGCAGATGCTTTGGCAACATCAGTATTTGTTATGGGTATTGAAGTTGGACTAAACAGGATTAATCAATTACCGAGAATTGAATGTATAATTATAAGTGATGAGGGTGAAATTTTCACATCGGATAACATCAAAATAAATAAATCATGATAAAAAAAGGAATCCTGGGAGTAATTATACTTACGTCTTTTAGTTCATGTGTTGTAATTAAAGAGTACGATAAGGTTTATATCAATGATCCCGATATGGTGCTGGCAGACAGAAAATGTGATCGAAATCTAACCACTTTTCATTCCTATAGGGAAGCTGCTTCCGGAGCAAATGGAGGAAAAACAGGTGGTGGATGTGGGTGTAATTAACAATAAAGCAACTATATGGAGGTAACAACATATCTTAAACAAAAGGAAATTGTATGAAGAATCAATTCATACCTATACTGAGTATACTGCTTCTTTTTTGCGCACATGGGTATACTCAAAAAACGCCAGAGACGTATAAAAAAAGAGTACTCGAGACTTCCGAAGTTGAATTCCTCACCAGTTATTACACGCAAGATGGTAACAACGCGGCCGTTAGCGGGGGTGTTGGTTCTGAAGAGCTCACAGATGCTACCGGAACTTTTGTGATTTCCATTCCATTAAGCGATGATGAAATACTTACCATAGATGCAGGCATTTCAGCATATACTTCGGCATCTTCTAGTAATGTGAATCCTTTTGACGGCAATAATACGGCAGATCCGTTCCAGGCATCATCCGGTGCATCTTCCAATGATGTATGGAGTAATGTTACCCTTGCTTACAGTCATAGTTCGGATGACAGAAATAATATTTTGGGAGCAAAACTGGCAGTGGCGGCAGAATACGATTATTTCTCAATAGGTGTGGGAGGAAGTTATACTGCCCTTTTTAATGAAAAAAACACAGAACTTGGGATTAATACAACCGTATACCTCGATAAATGGAATGCCATTTATCCCACCGAATTAAGACCATTTAAATCGGGAGGAAATGGTATAAATGATCCCTTCTTTTCGGTGAATACTATCACCGGAAATACCAATTACAATCCTCAGTTTACAGAATTTGGAAAGGAAACCAGAAACTCCTATGCCCTTGGACTTAGTTTTGCACAAATTTTAAGCAAAAAACTTCAGGGGTCGTTACTTTTTGATGCTGTGCTACAAGAAGGGCTTTTATCTACCCCCTTCCAGCGGGTCTATTTTGGTGATGTATCCGATTCGTTTATTGAGAATTTTCAACTAGCTGATGATATAGAGCGCCTGCCAGATTCGAGATTTAAGCTTGCCTTTGGTGGACGTCTAAATTATTACCTGAACGAAACCTTTGTATTACGAAGTTATTACCGCTATTATTCTGATGATTGGGGCATTACTTCCCATACCGTTAATTTTGAGGTACCTGTTAAGATTTCGAACTCATTCACCATCTACCCTTCATATCGGTATTATAGCCAGACATCTGCAGATTATTTTTCGCCTTTTGAATCAAATCTCTCTACAAATTTGTTCTATACCTCTGATTTTGATCTGTCTAAATACACGGCCAACCAATATGGTATAGGAATCTCTTACACGGACCTGTTCACAAAACGGCATATCTGGAAATTTGGCCTGAAGTCGATCGACTTAAAATTCAATCAGTACGATCGCAATACCGGCCTGTCCGCTAGTATCGTATCTGGTGCCGTTACCTTTGTTATGGATTAAATAATGGATGTACTATTCTTCATAGTACCATAAAACAGCAACGGCTGGTTTTAGATTTAGTATAAAATTTGTTAGCTTCGGAGAACATAAAAACCGATGTAATGAAAAAATATGCTTTCGTTCTTACAAGCCTCTTTTGTTTAGCTGTCCTCTCTGGTCAGGATAGGATTACCGGGGAAACATTTGCAACACGCTCTGAAGTGTTAGCGCAAAACGGCATGGTGGCTACCAGTCATCCGTTGGCGACACAAATTGGTTTGGACATTTTAAAAAATGGAGGGAATGCAATAGATGCGGCAATTGCCGCCAATGCTGCTCTAGGGTTAATGGAACCTACCGGAAGTGGCATTGGTGGGGATCTTTTTGCCATCGTATGGGATGGTAAAACTAAAAAACTATACGGTCTAAATGCGAGTGGCAGATCTCCTCAAAAGTTAACACTGGCCTATTTTGAAGAAGAAAAAATGGAGAAGATACCCTCATATGGTCCACTACCCGTTAGTGTCCCCGGAGCTGTGGATGGTTGGTTTACACTGCATGAAAAGTTTGGTTCTCAACCCATGAATGAATTATTGGCCCCGGCCATCAGCTATGCAGAAAAAGGATTGCCGTTAACCCAGTTAATTGCATGGTATTTAAAGAGCGCAACCCGGTTTAAAGAAATGGGTTTTGCGAATATTGAGGATACCTATATGAATCAAAACAAGGGTAGGTTACCCGGAGAAGGTGAGATTTATCGAAACCCGTATTTAGCCGATACCTATCGGAAAATCGCAGCAGGTGGAAGAGATGCATTTTATAAAGGTCCTGTAGCAGCTACTATTGCTAATTTTATTCAGGAACAAGGCGGATTTTTATCGGTCGAAGATTTGGCCCAACATGCTTCGGAATGGGTAGAACCCGTGTCGGTCAACTACCGCGGTTACGACATCTGGGAGCTCCCACCCAATGGACAAGGAATAGCTGCTCTTCAAATGCTTCAAATTTTGGAAGGATATGATTTTTCAAAAATTCCTTTTGGAAGTGCAGAACACTTACACCTGTTTACGGAAGCAAAAAAACTTGCCTTTGAAGACCGCGCAAAATATTATGCAGATATGGATTTTGCACAAGTTCCTGTAAAAGAATTACTCTCAGATAACTATGCAGCAGACAGGCGTAAACAAATAGATCAACGAGCAGGAATGTACGAGGCAGGGGAAATAAGTGCAGGGGAAACCATCTATATGACGGTTGCTGATAAAGAAGGTACTATGATTAGCCTAATTCAAAGCAACTACAGGGGCATGGGCTCCGGAATGGTGCCACCAAAACTTGGATTTATGCTGCAAGACAGGGGAGAACTTTTTAGTCTTAAACGAGGGCAAGCCAATACGTATGAACCGGGTAAGCGACCTTTTCATACTATTATTCCGGCTTTCATCACCAAAGATGGAGACCCCTTTGTAAGTTTTGGTGTAATGGGTGGAGACTTTCAACCTCAGGGACATACCCAAATTGTAATGAACCTAATAGATTTTGGTATGAATT
>CBDUCK010000245.1:0-3717 GCA_965365635.1 uncultured Muriicola sp. | reverse complement strand
CCCGATATTAGTGAGATCTTATAATCTACATTAGCAAGGATAGCTGCACCTTCAGCCATTGCCTTTACCCGTTCATACACGGGCAGCATACCACTTCTTTTTGTGTCTCTGACACGGACCCACAATTTTGAGTAATCCGGGACCACGTTAACTACCTGACCCCCATCCTGAATATGATAATGAATACGTACTGTTGGTTTAATATGTTCCCGGTAATAGTTTATTCCGGTGGTGTATATCTCCAGGGCATCAGAAGCTCTTCTTCCATCCCATGGATCGGCCGAGGCATGTGCCGCCTGTCCGTAAAATTCAACTTTAAAATCTACCAGGGCCAGGGAACTTTGTACGTCCGCTTTAGTGGTTGCGCTTGGATGCCAGCTAAGATTCACATCCACATCGTCCCAAAGACCTTCTCGTACCATCCATATTTTTCCAAAAAACTTTTCTTCCGAAGGGGTTCCAAAGAACTTTACGGTTCCTTTTAATTTCCCTGAAGCAATAAGCTCTTTTACTGCAATGGCTGTTCCTAAACTAGCCGTTCCAAAAAGATTGTGTCCACATCCATGACCAGCAGCACCATCGTTTAGCGCTTCTTTGGTGGGTTGCGCCTTTTGCGAGATGCCGGGCAGAGCATCAAACTCTCCTAAAACACTTATTACCGGCTTCCCTGATCCGTAACTAGCCACAAAGGCAGTCGGCATTCCGGCAACGCCCCGTTCCACTGTAAAACCGTTAGTTTCAGCATAATCTGCTAATAATTTTGATGACTCATCCTCCTCAAAGGCAGTTTCTGCTGCTGCCCAAATAGCATCGCTAATTTTAATAAGTTCGGCTTCGTGCTTTTCAATTGACTGTACCACTGCTTTTTTGTTGGCGTTCATTCTTTGAGCTGCCAAAGGAAGGGTTAGCAATAAAAACCCAATAAAAAGAAGTTTTCTCATAATGATATGATGTAAATGTTAGTCCGGACCTCTTAGATTTTTTCGGATATATTAACTAAAGTAGCGTATTTCAGCTTTTAAACCTTAAACACACTCCTTGTGAAATTAAATATACTAAAAAACACCAGAACATCATTTATTAAGAAAACAGTACTAAGTAGCTACTATTTTAGTTTGTCAGAGCTTCTTTGTAGCGCTCAAGGCATCTAACACGGGCTTCTTTATGATCCACAATTTTGGAGACATACGCCTCAGTATCATGCTCCGGCACCCATTTTTTGATATAGATTTTATCTGCGTCGAACTTATCTACCTGTGTCATGGGATTGAAAATTCTAAAATACGGGGCAGCATCTACACCACTTCCGGCAGCCCATTGCCAGTTTCCAACATTACTACTAAGTTCATAATCGAGTAGTTTTTCAGCAAAATAGGCTTCTCCCCAACGCCAATCTATCAATAAATGCTTGCACAAAAAGCTTGCTACCAGCATTCGAACTCTATTATGCATGTACCCGGTCGTATTCAATTCTCTCATTCCTGCATCAACAAGTGCGTACCCTGTTTGTCCGGTTTTCCATTTTTCGAATTCCTCTTCATTATTTCGCCAAGCGATACGATCGTACTTCTTTTTAAAGGCATTGTCTACAGTATGGGGGAAGTGCCATAGTATTTGCATGAAGAATTCTCGCCAGATGAGTTCGTTCCAAAAGGTTTGGTTTTTTTCTGCAATAGCCTTTTTTATGATACTTCTTATAGATACAGTTCCAAATCGCAGATGCGGGCCTGCATGAGAAGTTCCTTCTAAAGCGGGGTAATTACGGGTTGCGTCATAACTGGCAATTAAAGAGCTGCTTACATTAAAATTCGGCACCAGTATAGAAGAGGCTATAAAACCCATATCGTTTAGGCTTATAGCAGGCATTTCTTGGTCTTTGATTAAGTTGTGTAAAAGGGAGTTCGAATCATTTACATGCAGGTCATTTACACGATTAAATTTTTGTTTCCATTTTTTCATGTAGGGGGTATACACCACATAAGGATCTCCATTATCCTTTACTATGTTGTTTTTCGCAAAGATCACCTGATCTTGAAAAGTATGGAATCCTACCCCTCTTACATCCAATTCATTCTGTACCAGGGTGTCTCTTTTAATTGCATAGGGTTCATAGTCTTCATTAGCATAGACACCCTGAACATCATAGGTTTCTGCAAGTTCTTTAAAAACCTGAACAGGATCTTTATGAAACATTGCAATACTACTTTTATTCGTTTGTTGTAAGTGTGTATTTAACTTTTGGAGGGTCTTGTATATAAAAGATACACGAGCGTCATTCTTAGGAAGTTCTTCAAGAATGGCCGGATCAAAAATAAAAATGGGTAACACCGGGTATTTTCCCGATAAGGCCTGGTATAGGCCCTTGTTGTCTTCTAATCTAAGATCTCTGCGAAACCAAAATATGGTTATTTTTTGGTTCATGTTAAGAAATGTTCAATGTGGACATACCGCCGTCTACTCCGAGTATCTGACCGGTCATCCAACTGCTATCATCTTTTAGAAGAAATTCGGCCATTTTGGCTATATCCTTTGCTTCCCCAACTCGCTTAAGTGGATGTCTTGTTGCCATTAGTTCTTTCTTTTTGTCGTTGCTTAACAAACGGGAGGCAAGTGGGGTATCTACTAAGGAAGGTGCAATTACATTCACTCTTACTCTTGGTGTATTTTCTGCAGCTAAAGCCTTTGCAAAACCTTCAATGGCACCTTTGGCTGCAGCTACACTTGTATGAAAAGGCATTCCAACGGCTACCGCAACGGTGCTGAAAAAGACCATGGAAGAATCCTGTGCCATTCGAGGCATTATAGTCTTTACGACTTTTACAAGACTAAAGAAATTAAGCTCCATATCTGCCCTAAAAGCGTCTAGCCCCATCATTTTTAATGGTTTAAGATTAATGCTTCCCGGACAATAAGCAAATCCGTGGATTTCTTCAGGGAGGAGCGACAGATCCAAGTCATCCGTTGTTACATCGAATGGGATGTGTTTAACCGGTAATGAAGCAAGCTGTTCGTTTGTTCTCGAAGCCACGTAAATAGTATGACTTTCTTTTAATAAGTGTACTAGTTCGAGGCCTATCCCGTGGGATCCTCCTATTAATAAGATGTTTTTTTTCATTTTTTTAAACAGATTGAAATGATAGTTCGTTGTTATTGTCCTTCATGGTCCCAAATAATTCGTTTAATTTGGTTTCCCGGTATTTGAAAATAGTGAGTAGTTGCTTTTTTACCAAAAATGGATGAACCAGTTGACCTAACAACCCTAAAGGAAGCTTGTAATCTATGATGTCTTCCATTTCCACACCTCCATCTATTTCCCGGACAAAATGCTTGTGGTGCCAAAGAGAATAGGGTCCAAAGCGCTGTTCATCCACAAAGTAGTCTCCTTCTTTAACATGCGTAATCTCTGTAACCCATTTTGTAGTAAACCCGGGGAAGGGGCTCACCTTGTATTGAATGATCTGCCCGGGGAACATAGGTCTCTCATCACCTGAAAGAATATGGAACCCCATACTATCTGGGGTAATTACCTTTAAATTCCCGGGGTCACATAGAAAATCCCAGGCTTTCTTTTTGGAAATAGGCAATTGTTGCTTGGACTGCAGGCGATATATTTTCATCAATGATGTTTTAACAAAATTAAGTCGAGTATTGTTCAATAAAAAATTATAATTGTTAAACAAATAGTAAAGTTAAGCCGCTATTCCCACGAGTTTGCAA
>CBDUCK010000244.1:0-3721 GCA_965365635.1 uncultured Muriicola sp. | reverse complement strand
GGATATCAGTTCCTGGGATGTGAGTAATGTTACTAATATGTTTGGTATGTTAAGAGATTCTGATTTCAACCAGGATCTAAGCAGTTGGAATGTAGCTAATGTAACTTCATGTAGTTCATTCAATGAAAACACCCCGCAATGGATACTTCCCAAACCCAACTTTACGAATTGCAACCCAAATTGAAGATAAATTGGTTTACTACATAGATCCCATACAGCAGCTATTTTAACTATGGGGTTTTGCGTGTAGGCTTATGCAATGTCCATTTCCCGTATTTTCTTTAATGCCTCAGACTTCGAATTCACGTCGAGCTTAACATAAATATTCTGGATATGAAAATTAATAGTGCTTGTGGTAACGAATAACTTATCCGCTATTGCCTTATATGTAGCACCCTGGCCCAAATACTCTATAATTTGGTTTTCTCGCTCAGAGAAACTCTTATAGGTTTTTCTGCGGTACATAGCAATTATCTTTTTGGCAATGTCATTGCTGATGGCTGCCCCTTCATATTTAATAGAATTTAAGGCTTTCCGAAGTTCTTTTTTGCTTACTGGCTTGGTGAGATATCCTTCAGCGCCAAACTTAAACGCCTTTGTTATCCCATTATAATCATCTTCATAACTCACCATGATCACCATGGCGGAATTTTCTGATTTTTGGAATTCTATTAACCCTTCAATACCGGAGAGGCCAGAAAAACTAACTTCAGATAGCACTATGTCGGGGCAAACAAGTTCATAATCCTCCAGCGCCTCCTCAACAGTGAGATAAATACCGGCCAAATGATATTCCTGGTAGGTACTAAAATAGGTAGCGTAGGTTTCGTGGATTTTGGGATCTTCGTCAATCACCATAACCTTTAGAGTAGTTTTATTCATAATGACAAAATTTAAGGTTGTATTATGTTTTGAATTACTAAAAAATAAAAGAATGTTCGCGTATACGATAAGAGATCCTTGAGGAAACTACCCGATAGCAGTAACACAATGCGTCGCAAAACCCGAATACTTGTTTTATTCAGAGATTAATATCCCGTATTAAATAGTTCCGATAGAACCGTAGAAATTTGGAAAATTAAAGTTTTAGCGAGGCCTGGATCCTTACAACAGCCAGTTAACGATATGTCAAAGACAGCACGTCTTGTATTCTATGATACAGGGATGAACTCCCATTGGAATACTTCCTGGTCATTTCAATCTTTTTAAAGGGTTTTTTCTCCAGGTGGAATGCGGAGTAAAAAGGCGGAATGCTTCTTTCGATCTTTTTTGGGGTACAGGTCATTTCCATAGTATTGAGATTTGGGGTTGTACTATTTTGGATTGAAAAAGTACAGTTTGCACCCTTTTTCTCCTAGGAAATGCAGATTTTTTCGATAAAGTGTAAGAAAAAGATGTATTTCGTCGGAATAGTACGACAAAAACCGACTCGTTAGTCTGTAAAAAAGCTGGTTTTTAAAAGAAAATACTGAACGATAAACGGAGGAAAAGTATCTAAAAACAGCCTCAAAAACGGTATAGTTCTCTTGAAGTTTTTATGATGATACTAAAAATAAAACCGGCCCGATATACATAATACAACCTGTTCTCTTGGTTATAAAATTGTTTGGCATCTACATGGCTCTCCTTGCAATCATTTAGAAGGGCATTTAAATGCTCTTTGTTGCTATGAACAATAACAATTGGGTTATAACCAGATGAAACCCCAACCCAATGATATCTGACCGATTTATATTTTTCTAATTCGTTAGAATCTATTTCATCTATAATATTCTATGGATTTATGCCATTCTGTGTTTGTTGGGGTTCTGTATGTAGGAGCAGTTTATGTGCTGCTGTTCTCTAAGCCAGGTAAAAGTCTGATTAACTATTCTAAATTGTGGCTTACTCGTCGAACACCATATTTGTATAGATTCTGCTGGGATCCATTGGCAATAATTCCAGAAAGTTGTTTTTCCTGTTTTGACCGGCCTTACTTTTCTGTACGTCTGAAACGGAGAATACCATTTGCTGCGCTCCATTGGCTAGCGCGCCGCCTCGATTAGACATTACAATAGCAACACCACTTTCTGCCGTAACATTGAAGGCATAATCATCCTGTCTGCTATTAAATGGCTTACCAATATTTACCGCAAGGCCTACCTTTCGGGTACCCACTTGTACAGCGTATACATCTAGCCCTCCGTGGCCATCCCTACCGTTGGAAGCAAAGAATAACAATTCACCACCTGCCAGATTTGGGTACATATCGTTTTTCTTCGTATTTACCTTTTGTCCCAGGTTTTTGGCAATACCAACGCTGCCATCCTTTTGAATATCCGCTACGTAGATGTCATATTTTCCAAATGAACCGGGCATATCTGAGGCAAAGAATAATCGTGAACCATCAGGAGATATTGACGGATGTATGGCAGAGGCATACTTAGGGCAAACGCCTATTTCGGTTATGTTCATCCATTTCCCATTAATATTTTCGGCCTTGTAAATTTTATGTACCACATCTTTTTTGGAAAAAATACCATACTCCGGTTTAACGTAAGAGGCCTTACTAAAATAGGCTGTTTTCCCATCTGCAGAAATAGTAACTGGGGGTGTATATTCCTGTCCTGGAATGCGTTCCGTTTTAAATTGGGGTACCTGTTGGTCCGATAGCCCCGCTAACTCATTCAGGGATTCCATAGATCTTGCTGAAATAGGTTCCCGGAAATTGGACCTGCGCTCAGTTTTAGCCACTGATGTAGCTACAGGCTTTCTCGAAGATCTTTTTTCTGGCTGATAGTCCTTCTTAATCTCTGAATGCCAATCGGCCTGGGCCATCTTATCACCATAATTAGCAATCCCTGCCTTGTGCATGGCCACTTCGTAACGTTCAATATAGCTTTTGGAAACGGCTTCTAATCCACTGAGATCAATTAGTTTCTGATACCAAAAAGCGGCCGTTTTGTAATTTTCAGACAGGAAATGTACATTTCCGAGATCTTCAAAAATTTCCTTTTCTGTATACCCCAGCTTTGAAAGCTTCAGGTAATCTTCAATTTGCTTGTCTGCTTCCAGGCTTTTATCCTGCCTGTTATTGGTTGTCTTTTTTTGCTGTGCCATAATGTTAGTGCAAAGCAATAACATTAGACCTCCTAGTACGATTTTAAAAATGATAGTAAAATTCTTCATAAAATAAGATTTGGGGATTCATCTGGTCAAATTTCTAAAGAGTGCCCATCTTTTTATTATGAATTTCTCATAGGTTTTGATCCCAATTCACCGGTTTTTTGTTAAAAACCTGGACATCTGCTATGAATTTTTAACAGTTTCGAGGAAAGGCATCGTTTTTTCGATCTAATAAGTGGAATAGGAATCAAAAGCTCCACAAGCTCATTTCAGCACTGCCTTTTGTCTTTAAAATAAGTAGTTCGTTGAGTTTGCAGTTTTAAAAACACCTCTATTAGGCAATTTCAACACCGAATTTTACGAACTGTGATCCTCATGGAGCGATATTAGGTGAAATCAATTATTGAGGATTAACTACGTTGATCACATTGGGGGGAATTCTGCAAAGAAAAGCCGCCCTTTGCGTTGCTGCTTTTTATCCCCTCCAGCAATTAGAAGAGAAGCAGGCTTCATTAACTTCGGGGAATAAAAAAAGCTTCACATTGCGTGAAGCTTTTCTTTGCGGAGGAAGAGGGATTCGAACCCCCGGAGGTGTGACCCTCAACAGTTTTCAAGA
>CBDUCK010000243.1:0-3748 GCA_965365635.1 uncultured Muriicola sp. | reverse complement strand
TAGTTTCTACGAGACGGGCGCAGAAATCCAGACCTCCATGACTTTTGAATATAAAAATGCACATGCATTGCTGTATAGCGGTCTCACATCAAACTCGCGCATGCAGGCTACTATTTCGGGCAATAAGGGCGCTATTTTCATAGATCCAAGATGGCACGAGACAGAAGGGTATACGCTGTTAAATGACACAGGGGAAGAACACATATCGCTCCCTAAACTAGGTAAGGGGTATACTTATGAGATAGAAGAAGTACATGCCTGTATTAAAAGCAATAAGCTAGAAAGCGATTTGTGGTCGCATACCAACAGTCTCGAATTAATAGAAATATTAGACAATATACGCGTACAGACAGGCATCTCCTTTCCGTTTGAAACATAAAGTTTACGCTGAGTGCACCAATATTCAGGCTATTTTACGATATTTGAGTCGAAACTAAACTAACTCATATGGGAATGAATAAGAATACCGTGTTGGCATGGGCTACTTTTATAATGATTGTTGTGGGACTTTCTTTAATTGCTCTGGGGGCGTTTCGTTATGACGATATCGCCGGATGGGGGTTTGCCTCTGTAGGAATTGGTTTCTTCGCCATTGCATGGGTCTTTAACGCCTTAAAAGGAAGGGTGTAACCTAATAAATAGTATCCTTCAAATAAAATTCCATTAATAATACGGTTGTAATATATGTCAGACGATAAGAAAGTAATTTTCTCAATGTCGGGGGTTACCAAAGCATACAAGAATGCCAATACCCCGGTACTTAAGAATATTTATCTCAGTTTTTTTTACGGAGCTAAGATT
The DNA here is from genome assembly GCA_965365635.1 of uncultured Muriicola sp. Classification (GTDB taxonomy): domain Bacteria; phylum Bacteroidota; class Bacteroidia; order Flavobacteriales; family Flavobacteriaceae; genus Muriicola. Next base: position 2,947 of record CBDUCK010000243.1, on the reverse strand, counting down.
GGAATATTAGGTCTCAATGGTTCGGGTAAATCAACCTTACTGCGGATCATAGCCGGGGAGGATAAAAACTTTCAGGGAGATGTGGTTTTTTCACCGGGCTATAAAGTAGGGTATTTGGAACAAGAACCCAAGTTAGACGAGGAGAAGACGGTACTCGAAGTGGTGAAGGAAGGGGTGGCCGAAACTGTGGCCATACTGGATGAATACAATAAGATTAATGATATGTTTGGGCTTCCGGAGGTATATGAAGATGCAGATAAGATGCAAAAGCTCATGGATAAACAGGCGGGGCTTCAAGATAAAATAGACGCATCTAATGCGTGGGAATTAGATACCAAGCTAGAAATTGCGATGGACGCTTTAAGAACGCCGGAACCTGATAAGAAAATCGGAGTATTGTCCGGAGGTGAGCGAAGAAGGGTAGCGCTTTGCAGATTGTTATTACAAGAACCAGAAATATTGTTGTTAGATGAACCTACCAACCATTTAGATGCTGAATCGGTTCACTGGTTAGAACATCATTTGGCACAATATAAAGGAACTGTCATAGCGGTTACGCACGACAGATACTTTTTGGATAATGTGGCCGGGTGGATTTTGGAATTAGATAGGGGAGAAGGTATTCCATGGAAAGGAAATTATAGTAGTTGGCTCGAACAAAAATCTAAAAGATTGGCCCAGGAAAGTAAGCAGGCTTCTAAAAGACAGAAAACCTTGGAGCGAGAACTAGAATGGGTACGCCAGGGCGCCAAGGGCAGGCAAACAAAGCAAAAAGCCCGTCTCAAGAACTACGATAAATTAATGAGTCAGGATCAAAAGCAATTAGATGAGAAGCTAGAGATCTACATCCCTAATGGCCCTCGACTTGGCACCAACGTAATAGAGGCCAAAGGCGTAGCTAAAGCTTATGGGGATAAATTGCTGTATGATAATCTTAACTTTAAACTCCCCCAAGCAGGAATCGTTGGGATCATAGGACCAAATGGTGCAGGGAAAACCACCATTTTTAAAATGATCATGAAAGAAATTACTCCTGATAAGGGCGAATTTATAGTAGGGGAAACCGCGAAATTAGCCTATGTAGATCAAAGTCATTCCAATATTGATCCTAACAAAAGTATATGGGAAAATTTCAGTGATGGCCAGGAATTGGTTATGATGGGCGGAAGACAAGTTAATTCACGGGCGTATCTAAGCAGATTTAATTTCTCTGGCAGTGAACAAAATAAGAAAGTTAATATGTTATCTGGTGGGGAGCGTAACCGACTTCATTTAGCCATGACCTTAAAAGAAGAGGGTAATGTATTATTGTTAGATGAACCTACCAACGATTTGGATGTAAACACATTAAGGGCTTTAGAGGAAGGTTTGGAAAACTTTGCTGGTTGTGCAGTAGTTATTTCCCATGATAGATGGTTCCTGGATAGAGTTTGCACCCATATTTTAGCATTTGAAGGAAACTCTGAAGTCTACTTTTTTGAAGGCTCTTTTTCTGATTATGAGGAGAATAAAAAGAAACGACTCGGCGCCGATCTTACTCCTAAGCGATTGAAATACAAAAAGTTAATACGTTAAAAATGTTTTTAAATCATCTTTTCGATCCTGCTTTAACGACTGTGTAGAGAAGATTATGTTTAATTTCAGAGGCTATAGGCCATTTTTAATATTATTTAAGTGAAGAGGATGCGAACAATCTTTCCATTTTAATATTACTGCGTTCATATGGGGTGTCTTGTTCCAAAGGAATTTCTTTGAATCCGTATTTTTTATAAAGATGTATAGCGGGTCTCAAAATGGTATTGGAATACAGGATAATTTTACTCCATTTATTATTCCTCGCAAAATCTATGGCATGTGAGAGTAATTGCTGTCCAATTTTCAATCCTTGAAATTTAGGGTCCACAGCCATTTTTCCTAATTCGAACGTGCCTTTAGTCAAAGGAATAAGAGAATAACATCCTACCAATTCCCCATTCCATTCTGCAAAAAAAATGAACCCACCTATATTAATGATGGTTTCTTCGCAATTATCTAATAATTGGGTATCTGTTTCTTCTACATAAAAATAGGAGGTAAGCCATGCCAGGTTTAAATCTCTAAACACCGGTGCAAAATCAGGTTTAAAAGGAATAACTCTAATAGACATACAAGAAGCTTTGGGCTAAATAATGAACATAAAGATAACTGTTCTCTTATTTGAAAGTGTTGATAGAAACTAATTTGTGGCAGAAAAATCTAAAACAACGTTTATACCGTATATAGACTGTAACAACTAAATAAATAGTCTATTAAAGCTTAATTAATTTTTACACTATGACTGAAACAACAAAGAATAATAACGGGTTAAAAGTAATTGCAGGGTTATTAGGAGTGGTACTTCTAGGTACACTTATCTACACTGTAAGTCTTTATCAGGACAAAAAGAAGACTGAAGTTGCCCTAACTTCAGAAAAAGATTTGGTAGTAAAAGATCTTAATAGTTTAAAGTCAGAATATGACAAAGCTATATTGGAAAGCAATGCTACTAATGAAGATTTAGTAGAAGCCAGAGACAGAATTGCAAAATACATTGATTCTGTACAAGGCATGAAAGCGGATCTTTCTACACTATCTAGATACAGAAGACAAGTAAGTGTATTAAAGAGAGAAAGAGAGCAATTGATTCGTCAGGTAGACTCACTTACTACATCTAATTCGCTATTAGCAATGGAACGAGACAGTACCTTTGTTGAATTGGAAAAGCAAGCAGTATTTAATGATTCTCTGGTAGTTCAAAACACTCAGTTAGCTGAGGCAGTTGAAAGAGGATCGGCACTTAACCTTTCTAAATTTACTGTTGACGCTGTAAGAGAGCGTAGCAGTGGTAAAATGGTTTCTACTACACGAGCCAGCAGAACAGATAAATTAAAAGTGTGTTTTACTATTGCAGATAATGTAATTGCAGATG
>CBDUCK010000242.1:0-3766 GCA_965365635.1 uncultured Muriicola sp. | reverse complement strand
AAGAAAAAACCAAAAAAGCTACAACGATTAGAATAAGTGGAGCTGAAGCAATCATACATTGTTTGTTGGCAGAAGGGGTAGATATACTTTATGGCTATCCTGGAGGAGCAATTATGCCGGTATATGATGAACTTTACAAATTTCAAGATAAATTAACACATATTCTTACGCGCCATGAACAAGGAGCTACCCATGCAGCACAGGGGTATGCACGCGTCTCTGGCAAGGTAGGAGTGGCTATGGCAACATCGGGTCCCGGAGCAACCAATTTAGTGACTGGTTTGGCCGATGCGCAAATAGATTCTACCCCTATGGTATGTATTACCGGACAAGTACCGAGGCATTTGCTGGGTTCCGATGCGTTTCAAGAAACAGATATCATTGGGATTTCAACTCCGGTTACAAAATGGAATCATCAAATTACGAATGCGGAAGAAATTCCCGAAGTCATGGCGAAGGCTTTTTATATTGCAAAATCAGGTCGTCCAGGTCCTGTTTTGGTAGATATTACAAAAAACGCTCAATTTGATGAATTAGACTTTAGCTATGAACACTGCAGAGGGGTACGTAGTTATAAGCCCGTTCCTAAACCAGATCTGGATGCTATTGATGCTGCCGCAGCATTAATTAATGCAGCAAAAAAACCTTATATCGTCTTTGGGCAAGGAGTAATACTAGGAGAGGCTGAGGAACAATTGAAGGCGTTAGTTGAAAAAGCGGGCATACCAGCCGCTTGGACCATTCTTGGACTCTCGGCAATGGATACAGATCACCCACTTAATGTAGGAATGGTTGGTATGCACGGCAATTATGGGCCTAACGTATTAACAAACGAATGTGATGTCTTAGTTGCCATTGGAATGCGCTTTGATGATCGGGTAACAGGAAGTTTAGATACATATGCGAAACAAGCCAAAGTCATCCACTTTGAGATAGACCCAGCTGAAATTAATAAAAATGTTACCGCTGATGTTGCGGTCTTAGGAGACTCCAAAGAAACATTAAACTTGTTATTGCCAAAAATCAAAGAGAACAAACACAAAGAATGGCATAACGAGTTTAAAGAGCGATATAAAATTGAATATGACACGGTCATTAAAGAAGAACTACACCCTACCAAAGATGGTTTAACCATGGCTGAAGTTATTAACGAAATTAATATTGCAAGCGGACATAAGGCTGTTATTGTAAGCGATGTTGGTCAACATCAAATGATTGCCTGCAGATATGCTAAATTTAAGCAAACAAAAAGTAATATCACCTCTGGTGGATTAGGTACCATGGGTTTTGCTTTACCCGCCGCAATTGGAGCTAAAATGGGAGCTATGGACCGTGAAGTTGTTGCCATAATAGGCGATGGAGGTTACCAAATGACCATTCAAGAACTGGGAACCATTTTTCAGAATAAAACGCCTGTTAAAATTGTTGTACTAAACAATGATCATTTAGGTATGGTAAGACAATGGCAAGAATTATTTTTTGAAAGCAGGTATGCATCAACGGTTATGAGTAACCCAGACTTTGTAAAAATTGCAGAAGGGTATGACATAACTGCAAAAAGGGTGTCCGAAAGAAAAGAATTAAAAGGGACTGTAGAAGAAATGATGGCTTCCAAAGAAGCCTATTTCCTGGAAGTTAAAGTTGAGAAAGAGGATAATGTATTTCCTATGATTCCATCAGGGGCTTCCGTTTCAGATATAAGACTTAAATAATTGCAGATGGAAAATAAATGGTTCACAATTTCTGTTTACGCAGAGAACAATGTTGGATTGCTCAATAGAATATCGGGGATATTTTTAAAAAGACACATAAATATAGAAGGTTTAAACGTCTCTAAATCAGAGATAGAGAACGTTTCGAAATTTACGATTGTTGTCTTCACTAATGTAGAATGGACGCGTAAAATAGTAGCACAAATTGAAAAACAGATTGAAGTCATTAAAGCTTTTTATCATGTCGATGATGAGATTATTTATCAGGAATCGGCTCTTTTTAAAATCGCCTCTCATCTTCTTTTTGATGAGCGCGAAATACAAAATATAATTAAAGAAAGTAATTCTCAGATTGTAACGGTCTCTCGAGATTTTTTTGTACTTGCTAAGACAGGTAGAAGACATGAAATTGATGAAATGCACGATGAGCTAGAGCCATATGGAATTATGCAGTTTGTTCGCTCTGGAAGAATTGCCGTTACCAAGGCGGCGATGCCCATTACTGCATTATTAAATGAAGTTCATTAAAAGTAACTAACAAATACCAATAAAATTAATATAGAAAATGGCAAATTACTTTAACACCCTTTCATTACGAGATAAATTACAGCAATTAGGTAAATGTAGATTTATGGATTCTTCAGAATTTGCAGATGGTGTAACTGTATTAAAGGGGAAAAAGATTGTAATTATTGGATGTGGGGCACAAGGTCTTAATCAGGGTCTAAATATGCGCGATTCCGGACTAGATATTTCATATACCCTAAGAGCGGCGGCCATAAAGGAGAAAAGAACCTCGTTTATGAATGCCAGTGAAAATGGCTTTACCGTTGGCACCTACGAAGAATTGGTTCCTTCGGCGGATCTTTTGATAAATCTCACACCAGACAAACAGCATACCAATGTGGTAGAAACGGTGATGCCATTAATGAAGAAAGGCGCCACTTTGTCTTACTCGCACGGATTTAATATTGTGGAAGAAGGAATGCAGGTCAGGAAAGATCTGACGGTTATTATGGTAGCACCAAAAAGCCCTGGTTCTGAAGTGCGCGAAGAATATAAACGAGGATTTGGAGTACCTACTTTAATAGCAGTACACCCGGAGAACGATCCTGAAGGAAAAGGGCTGGCACAAGCAAAGGCCTATGCAGCAGGTACCGGTGGACATAAAGCAGGTGTGCTGGAATCTTCCTTTGTTGCAGAGGTGAAATCGGATCTTATGGGAGAGCAAACTATTTTATGTGGGCTCCTTCAAACCGGATCTATACTTTGTTTTGACAAAATGATCGAAAAAGGATTAGATGCAGGCTATGCTTCTAAACTAATTCAGTACGGTTGGGAAACCATCACGGAAGGGCTTAAGTATGGTGGTATTACCAATATGATGGACCGGCTATCAAATCCGGCGAAAATAAAAGCATTCGACCTTTCAGAGGAACTAAAAGATATTATGCGGCCCTTATTTCAAAAGCACATGGATGATATAATGAGTGGTCATTTCTCTAAAACCATGATGGAAGATTGGGCAAATGATGATAAAAATTTATTAACGTGGCGTGCAGCAACAGGAGAAACGGCCTTTGAAAAAACGGCTGCCGGAGAACAACCTATTTCAGAGCAAGAGTATTACGACCATGGTGTGTTGATGGTTGCTTTGGTTAGAGCAGGTGTAGAGTTGGCCTATGAATCGATGACAGAATCTGGAATTATCGGAGAATCTGCCTATTACGAATCATTACATGAGACGCCTTTAATTGCCAATACCATTGCAAGAAAGAAATTATTCGAAATGAATAGAGTCATATCCGATACTGCGGAGTACGGTTGCTATTTATTTGACCATGCATGTAAGCCCTTATTGAAAGATTTCATGAAAAAGGTAGAGGTGGATGTTATTGGGAAGAGTTATGGTGAAGGAAAAGGGAATGGGGTAGAAAATGCCAAATTAATTACTGTTAATAAAGCGCTTCGGGAGCATTCTGTTGAAGTAGTAGGTGCAAGACTACGAGCCTCTATGACGGCCATGAAGCCAATTGTGTAGACCATATCTAAAT
>CBDUCK010000241.1:0-3805 GCA_965365635.1 uncultured Muriicola sp. | reverse complement strand
TTTAATATGTTGTTTCACTAATTTTTTTAATCTGTCGCCATCGGTCTCGGGTACCAGGCGTAGATCTATTTCGGCTGTTGCCTCAGCAGGAACTATGGTCCTTGCTTTCTCTCCAACCCACGCAGAACCCAATCCTCGAATATTTAAAGACGGGTACTGTAGTGCCTCCTGATAAAAAGAACCTACTTTTTCGGGAGTTTTTATGGCTAGCTGATCATTAATGGTAATTATATCATCCGGGACACTTTTTAAGATGGTCATTGTTTTTTCATCGATCTGTATGCCATCATAATACCCAGGGATGGTGACTCTTCCATCTTTGTCTTTCATGCTGCTAAGTAATTGCGCTAACTGAAAGCCGGGGTTAGGAGCATAATTTCCGTAATGTCCACTATGCTGAGGTTTTAAAGGTCCATAGGTAGTGAGGCTTAACGAAGTAATTCCCCTACATCCATACACAACGGTAGGTTTGCCAGAGCTATGCACGGGGCCGTCATTAATTACTAAAAAGTCTGCTTCAAGAAGGGCGCTAAATTCTTTTACTGCCGCGGGTAATGGTTTACTGCTTTTTTCCTCTTCTCCGTCCAGGATTACTTTGACATTAAATGGTAGGGCCTGATTGTTCTTTTTCAACAGATCTATGGTATTTAAGAACATCACAATGGGTCCTTTATCATCGGAGGTAGAGCGTCCAAAAAGGCGCCAGTCATAATTAATGTCTTCTTTTAATTCGCTCATAGGAATAGTCTTAAAACCATCTGCTTCCGGAGCTTTTAAAACAACTTTGTACGGATTGGGTTGATCCCATTTGGCCGGGTCTATAGACTGGCCGTCAAAATGCATGTAAAAAAGGATAGTTGGTTTTTCATCTACCATGGGCAGCGCCGCGAAAAAAAGAGATTCCCCTTTGGTTGGCAATACAGAGGTGTTAAATCCTCTTTCGATGAATTTTTCTGTTAACCAGGTGATATTTCGGTTAATATCGGCATGTTCCAAAGCATCATTTGGAATAGATACAAAATCTATTAATTCATCTATAGTGTGCCTCACTTGCGATTTGAGTTGCGCCTCATCCTGTGAGAAGACATTAATGCTACTTAAAACCAATAAAAGAAAACAGCTTATTTTATTCATAAAAGAGTGTGCTAGATGAGTGCTAAATTTAGACATTTCTATCTTTTGGGGAAACTACAGTTTTAAATTTTAAAAACAAGGCGCGTATCAGTAATAGAAATGGAAATCCGTGAAAAACGGTATCGAACCAATCCATGGGTGTCATACCAATAGCCCCTCCGGCTATCCATTTCAGTTTCCCCCAAATATGAGGTTCCGGGAAGTAGGGTGCCAATCCCAGAGTGAGACATAAAAGAACTATTATTTTAAGATTTGAAAACAAATTCATAATCAGGGTTTAAGTGTTTCAATAAAAGATGCTATCGTATGGGTTCCCTTATTTGTGAGCCATTTTATAAAAGCCGATCCAATGATGGCTCCTTTTGCAAATTCGGTGGCTTGTTGGAAAGTCTGTGCATTGCTGATCCCAAAACCAACGATTTGAGGATTTTTAAGGTTCATCTTCGCAATTCGCTGAAAATAGGCTCTTTGATCTTCCCCAAAACCTTCTTTAGCTCCGGTAGTACTTGCTGAACTAACCATATAGATAAATCCGTTAGAACCTGCATCTAGTTGTTTTATTCGTTTGTCACTGGTTTGCGGAGTGATTAGAAAAATATTTATAAGTCCGTATTGCTTAAAAATTTCCTCGTATTCATCCTTATATACATCCAAAGGCAAATCGGGTAAAATTATTCCATCTATACCTACTTCTGAACATTTTTTACAGAATGCCTCCACGCCATATTGTAAGACCGGATTAAAATAGCCCATGAGAATCAGGGGAATAGAGACCGATTTACGAATATCTTTTAATTGTCCGAATAACACCTCTGTAGTCATCCCATTTTGTAAAGCCATGGTAGAACTCTCCTGAATGGTGGGTCCATCTGCTAATGGGTCACTAAAAGGGAGTCCTATTTCTATCATATCTACCCCAGATTGTTCCAATGCCTCGATCACAGGAACTGTATCTTCCAACTTCGGATACCCGGCTGTAAAGTAGATGGAGATAAGTTTTTTATCTTCTTGCAATTTTTGATGTATTCTATTCATATGGTATGCTATAGTCGTAACTATATTATTTATGATCTGTGACTAGAGGTTAAAATAATCGATATACGTTTGAAGATCTTTGTCTCCTCGTCCGGATAAATTAATAACAATGACATCCTCTGTTTGAAACTTTTTATGATCGAATATGGCAAAAGCATGGGAGGTCTCAATAGCAGGAATAATTCCTTCCAATTGTGATACCATGAGTCCGGCTTTCATTGCTTCGTCATCCGTAATTGAAATAAACTCACCTCTTCCAGATTGGTACAAATTAGCATGCATAGGTCCAACTCCGGGATAGTCTAACCCTGCCGAAATAGAATAGGGTTCGGTAATTTGGCCGTCTGTAGTTTGCATCAATAAGGTTTTGCTCCCATGGATAATACCAACTTTACCCAATGCCGAAGTTGCCGCACTTTCACCAGATTGCACCCCTTTTCCTGCTGCTTCAACCGCAATAATACCAACGGATTCATTATCTAAGTAATGATAATATGCCCCTGCAGCATTACTGCCACCACCTACGCAGGCTACTACATAATCTGGGTTTTCTTTACCCTCTTTTTCTTGTAGCTGCCATTTTATTTCTTCAGAAATAACGGATTGAAAGCGAGCTACCATATCCGGATACGGATGCGGACCTACTACAGACCCAATGATGTAATGGGTGTCCACCGGATTGTTGATCCAATCTCTAATTGCTTCATTTGTGGCGTCTTTTAAGGTTCTGCTTCCCGAGAGTGCCGGTCTTACCTGTGCTCCCAACATTTTCATTCTCGCAACATTAGGTGCCTGCCGGGCAATATCTATTTCTCCCATATAAACAATGCACTCTATTCCCATAAGGGCGCAAACGGTAGCCGTAGCTACCCCGTGTTGACCTGCACCCGTTTCCGCAATGATCCTGTTCTTTCCTAATTTCTTGGCCATTAAGATCTGTCCAATGGTATTATTTACTTTATGGGCACCTGTATGACAAAGATCTTCTCTTTTTAAATAGATTTTGGTGTTGTATTTCTCTGAGAGTCTCTTTGCAAAATACAAGGGGGTAGGTCTGCCTACATAATCCTTTAAAAGTTGATGAAATTCTTCCTTAAAAGAAGGTTCTTCCATGATCTTAATGTAATTCTGTCTTAGTTCTTCCGTATTGGGGTAGAGCATTTCTGGGATATAAGCACCTCCAAATTCTCCATAGTACCCTTTTTCATCTGCCTGGAATGTTTTCATCTTCAATTTCAATTTGTGTTAGTAAACTGTCTAATTGTATTTATAAAAGTAGCCAGCAGCTCAGTGCTTTTAACCCCAGGGGCCGTTTCAAATTTACTATTTACATCGATGGCATGGCATAATTCTGATACTGGTGAACCAAGGAATGCTACTAGTTTATCGGTTTCTTCGAGACCAATTCCACCACTAAGAAAATAGGGGGTTTTTGAGGGATAGTCTTTTAGAATCTCCCAATTAAAAGCATATCCGTTTCCTCCGGGTAATTCACCTTTAGTATCGAACAAGAAATAATCACAAACGGGCTCAAACTCTTTTAAAAGATCAAAATTAAACTCATTTTTTATAGAGAACACTTTAATTAAGGATATATTAGGATTCATAGCCTTGGTGTCTCTACGCAACTGGTTGC
>CBDUCK010000240.1:0-3813 GCA_965365635.1 uncultured Muriicola sp. | reverse complement strand
GTTCAGATATCTAAAGAAAAACATGTGTGGATCGTACCAACGCAAAGCCTGTTCGAACGCTGGTTTGCCCCTATCTCAGCAGAGGAACTTTTACGGCAACCAGAAATGAAATATATGCCTGTTTCAATGCTGATGAATTGGAAAATCCGGAAAGAGCAGTCAACTGGCAGTGCTACTAATTTTGACAAGGAACAATGGGAAAAATTTATTGCCATCAGGCGACAGTTAATAAAGGCATTACAAAAAGATGGACATGGAATTTTATTGGGTTCCGATGCACCCCAATTATTTAATGTCCCCGGATTTTCAATCCATCATGAAATGGCAGGAATGCTGCGTGCCGGTATGTCGCCCCCTGAGATATTACAGGCAGGAACAATTAATCCGGCAGTATTTTTTAATAAGGAAGATAGTTTTGGTCAAATAAAAGAAGGGTTAGATGCCGATCTCTTATTAGTAAATTCAAATCCTCTCGAGGATATCGGGGCTCTCAAAAAGATGACGGGAGTTATGATACAGGGAAAATGGCTCGATAAAAAAACCATCGACAAAAAACTTAAGGTAATAGCCGCTCATGCAGAAAATCAATAATAAAAATCATCGTTACCCATGGAAAGAAAAGATTTTATTAAAACTACCGCCTTACTAACAGTAGGTGGTTATATACTTCCCAACGCCACATATGGTAACCTGTCTACTACTAAAAAACGCTTAACTAAGGTCGGGATTCAGTTATTTTCTATAGCACAACTATTAGAAAAAGACTTTAGAGGTACTATCACCATGTTGGCCAATATGGGATATAAAGAAATTGAATTGTTTGGCCCCTACCCCTATAGTGCTGAAGCAGCCAAAAATAGCTGGCAAAGCATAACCCCCATGTTAGGATTTTCTGGAAGCGGCTATTTTGGACTAAAAGAAACCGAAGTAAAATCAATCTTTAAAGATCATGGTTTAAAAATTCCGGCCATCCATACAGATCTACTTACGCTGGAGAATCATATGGATCGCTTAAGCAAAGCGTCGGATACCTTAGGTTTTGAATATGTAATTCTACCGGCCATTCCAGAAGAAAGAAGACGGTCGTTAGATGATTATAAACGAATAGCGGATACCTTTAATACGATTGGGAAAGCTGCAAAGGAAGCAGGAATAAAGTTTGCGTATCACAATCATGGATATGGATTACAAGAGATGGAAGGTGAAATTCCAGTACAACATATCCTGGAAAATACGGACCCTAAATTTGTTTATTTTGAAATGGATGTTGTATGGACACTGGCCGGGAAGGCAGATCCTGTTCATTACCTTAACACATACACAGATCGTTATAAACTAATGCATGTAAAAGACATGAAAACAGTTAAAACCTTCGCTGGTAATGGCGACTCCCCAGTAGAATGGATAGAAATATTTCCACAAATTACTACCCTGGGAGCAGGGAAGGTTCCTTTAGATTCGATAATTTCTGCAGCAACCAAAAATGGTGTAAAACACTTCTTTGTTGAGTATGAAAGAGCTCCCAGTCCGGAAATAACATTCAAAGAAAGTTTGGATTATTTAACTTCTTTGCGCTTTTAAACAATAGGTTCATGAATTATTATTACAAAGCATTTTGGCAACTACTATTTTTGGTGCTGCTACCCTCTATCTCTTTATCGCAGATTCTTTTAGTTCCGGATCGGGTTTTTGACGGGAACATAATGCAGACTAATTGGGTGGTTTTGGTTGAAGGAAATACGATAACCTATACTGGTTCATCTGGTCAACTTAATAAGCCCGCAGGTACTGAAGAAATTAGGATGGAAGGAATGACACTGTTACCCGGAATCATTGAAGGTCATTCGCATTTATTGCTTCATCCGTATAATGAAACTTCATGGAATGATCAGGTCTTAAAAGAATCTCCTGCAGAGAGGGCTATAAGGGGATCCGTACACGCAAAAAATTCATTACTAGCCGGAATTACAACCATGCGAGATCTTGGTGCAGAAGGGGCTGGCTATACCGATGTATACTTAAAAAGGACTATTGAAAAAGGTATAATTCCAGGCCCTCGGTTATTAGTCGCCGGACCAGCCATTGTGGCAACAGGGGCGTATGGTCCTAAAGGATTTCACGATGGAGTTTCTGTTCCATTAGGAGCCGAACCGGCCAGTGGAATAGATGAAGTTATAAAAACCGTTAGGCGACAGATTGGTAATGGAGCCGATTTTATAAAAGTCTACGCCGATTACAGATGGACCCCAGGTGCGGCTTCACAACCTACTTTTTTGCAAGAAGAATTAAACGCCATGGTAGCTGCTGCCGAAACTACCGGAACCTACGTGGTAGCCCATGCCAGTACTCCGGAAGGCATGAGAAGAGCCATCATGGCAGGAGTAGAAACGATAGAGCATGGAGATGGCGGCACCCCTGAAGTCTTTAAACTTATGAGAGAAAAAGGAGTTGCCCTGTGCCCTACCCTCGCCGCTGGTGATGCGATTCTTCGGTATGGCGGATGGGAAAAAGGAATAGATCCAGAACCCGAACGGATTACTAAGAAGAAGGAATCGTTCAAACTTGCTCTGAAAACTGGTGTGGATATTGTTTTTGGTGGTGATGTCGGAGTCTTCACCCATGGTGAAAATTATCGCGAAATGGAGCTAATGGTCAACTATGGTATGCAACCCTTAGAAGTTCTGAAATCGGCAACCTCCGTCAATGCCCGGATTTTTCATCTAGGGAACTTAGGACACCTAAAAAGAGGTTTCCTTGCCGATATCATTGCCGTGGAGGGAAATCCCGTAAAAGATATTTCAGCAATGAAAAATATACGTTTCGTGATGAAGGATGGGGCACTAATTAAAGTGCCCTAGGTTAATAACCCAGCGGTAACTTAACAACTTATTAAGAATTCTCTTCATGCTTTTTGGTATATTTAGAACGACTAATTCAAATAGAGAAAAAAGAAAATAAGTTTTTAAACTGGTTTAATCAGATTTATAATGTCGAAAAGAGTTTTTGTTCTTTCATCTTCATTCTCTTCTCTTTCTTAATTTAAAACCAACTATTTTGAAAAAAATTCTACTCCCATTCCTGATGCTGTTTGCATCGCTCACCCTATTTGCACAAAACGAAACCAAAGAAAACAAAGACAAAGAAAAATGGGATGTTGCCAATCCTCAAGGTGGTTTTAATTATCAAGAACACCAGTTTACTACGGATGAAGGCACATGGATGAATTTAGACGTGAGTCCTGATGGAAAAACAGTAGTTTTTGACTTATTGGGCGATATTTACAGTATGCCCATATCCGGAGGCAGGGCCACCGCCTTAAGAACAGGAATTCCCTTTGAGGTTCAACCGCGTTTTAGTCCTGATGGTACTAAAATATCCTTTACTAGTGATGCCGGAGGGGGCGATAATATTTGGACCATGAATACTGATGGTTCTGATCCAAAACAGATTACCGAAGAAAAATTCAGATTACTTAATAATGCCGTCTGGATGCCATCTGGTGATTACTTTGTGGCGCGTAAACATTTTACATCTCAGCGCTCACTTGGTGCAGGGGAACTATGGCAATACCATATAACAGGAGGTACGGGAGTACAATTGACCAAACGAAAAAATGATGAGCAAGATGTAAATGAACCCAATATCTCACCAGATGGCAGATATCTTTACTATAGCGAAGATGTGTATCCAGGAGGGTATTTTCAATACAACAAAGATCCTAACAAACAAATCTATGTGATCAAACGCTATGATTTTACGACCGGCAAAACAATCACCGTTACCGGAGGTCCTGGTGGGGCCGCCCGTCCTCAG
>CBDUCK010000239.1:0-3849 GCA_965365635.1 uncultured Muriicola sp. | reverse complement strand
GAAAACGTTTTCGTAATGAAATTTACCCTAAATTTTAATTAAATCACTTTCGTAAGGTACGGACCTCAATTAACTTTGGGTCAACAACCCATAATATCCTGATCAGATCTACCTTAATCAACTACGCATGTAGATTTTTCACTAATCGTTAGTCATGATAAATAGTGGTAGCATTTCAAAATTCTTATAATACGGATGTAACTTTTCCTTATTATAGTATTTATCAACGTTTACAAATTTTTTGGATTCAGTCACTACTTCAATTGGGACATGATCGTACCGGCCATTCTTTAGAACTACCATTCGACCATCTATCCCTTTTAGTATAAGGTCTAGTGCAAGATTCCCATAGGCAGTGGGCACCACAGAATCTATAAAATCCGGATCGCCACAACGCACCAGGTATCCCAATTTCTGATTAATGACGTTTACAGTATTCCCATTATTATACTTCGGAGAGACCCTTTTCAGGGCAAGAGAAACCTCATCGCCTATGCCTCCAAGTTTTGCGTGTCCGAAGGCATCTTTCTCCATTCCCTCAAACGCCATTTCACCTCCTTCAAAAGTGGCCCCTTCGGAAACAAGAACAATAGAGTAATTACTGGGATTCTGATTCCGGTCATGGGTAAGTAATTCCGTAAGCCGATCTATATTGAACGGTACTTCGGGTATAAGGCAACGATGTGCCGCTCCGGCTAATGTGGGTAGCATGGCGGTAAACCCTGCATAACGCCCAAATACCTCCAGTACCAGAAATCGTTCATGGGAGCCCGCGGCCGTCCGCAGACTGTTGGTAAGGCTTATTGTTCTGGTTACGCAGGTGCTGAAGCCAATGCAATAATCTGTTCCGGGAACATCATTGTGCATCATTTTTGGAATAGCCATTACTTTCAAGCCCTTTTTAAACAGATGAACACCATAACTCAATGTGTCATCACCCCCTATAGGAATTAGATAATCTACTCCAAGCCATTCGAGGTTCTTTAGAACTTCTGGTGTAAGGTCGTTCATATCATCGTTGAAACTATCCCTGAGATGCGCAGGCACCATATCTTTTGCCATATGACTGGGACGGGTTCTGGAAGTATGTAAGAAGGTGCCTCCTGTTCTTGCAGCTTTGTTAACGACGGTTTTCGATAGTACCGCAAAATTATTGCTATTGTCGTATTTCTTATCCCTCACAATATCTATTAAACCAGCCCAACCCCTTTTAAAACCAATTACGCGATAGCCTTCGCGAATAGCCCTGAAAGTTACTGCTCTAATGGCAGGATTAAGGCCGGGAACATCTCCACCGCCAGTTAAAATACCAATAGTTCCTTTAATTTTATTTACGTTAGCCATAACTCAAACTACTTTAATGATTAACAAAAAAACTTGCGCAAACACGGATAGTTAATGTAAGAAATTAACAGGACAAAACCACTGATATTTGGCATAAAAAGTGGTTGAAAACAGCAAAAAAAATACCTTTTCGGCGTATCTTTATATAGTCATTTAAAACTTCACTATTATGTCTGTCAACATTGAAAAACTTCTAGGAAAAGAGGCCGACTATTTACTCGGACACCACTGCAACACCATTAAGAAAAATCAAATTCATCTTCCCGGTCCAGATTTTGTTGAAAGGGTTATGGGTCCTTCTGACAGAAACCCTGTTGTTATGAGGAACATGCAAGCTCTTTTTAACTCAGGACGCTTGGGGGGATCTGGTTATTTATCTATTCTGCCTGTTGACCAGGGCATAGAGCATACTGCCGGTGCTTCTTTTGCCCCCAACCCCATCTATTTTGATCCGGGAAAAATTGTTGAACTTGCTATTGAAGGGGGCTGTAATGCCGTAGCCTCCACTTTAGGAGTTCTGGGTTCGGTGGCAAGAAAATATTCACACAAGATTCCTTTCCTTTTAAAGCTAAACCACAATGAACTTCTGACCTATCCCAACAAATTTGATCAAATTATGTTTGCCAGTATAGACCAGGCCTTTGAGATGGGATGCGTTGCTGTAGGAGCAACTATTTATTATGGATCCCCTGAGAGTTCCCGGCAAATACAGGAAGTTACAGAAGCTTTTGAGTATGCACATGAACTCGGAATGGTTACTGTACTTTGGGCATATCTTCGAAATTCCAATTTTAAGAAAGACGGTACGGATTACCACGTATCAGCTGATGTAACGGGGCAGGCCAACCATCTGGCCGCAACTATTCAGGCAGATATTGTAAAACAAAAACAGGCTGAAAACAATGGTGGATTCAAAGCTATTAACTTCGCTAAAACGCATGAAAAGGTGTATTCAGAATTAAGTTCGGACCATCCAATAGACTTAACCCGGTACCAGGTGGCTAATTGCCTGATGGGAAGGGCCGGATTAATTAACTCGGGAGGCTCTTCAGGAGAAAATGACCTGGCACAAGCTGTAAGGACTGCGGTAATCAACAAGCGCGCAGGTGGCATGGGAATGATTTCTGGACGGAAGGCTTTTCAAAAGCCAATGAGCGAAGGTGTAGCGTTATTAAACGCTATACAAGATGTTTACTTGGACAAAAAAGTTGCGATAGCTTAACATTGATAGTTAGCAAGAAAAGGCCCTTTGCAGAGGGCCTTTATTATTGTAACCAATTTAAGAGTCTTGCTTAATTATTCTTTGGCAGTGTCTTTGGTTTTTGGTAGAATTTAACCAGACTGTCTTGCCCCATAGTTTCTCTTGCTTTATTTCGCTTTAACCTTTCTTTTTCGGAACCGGCTTTTGGGCTAAAGACCTTCCCCATAAGATCTTTAAAACTATTAAAATCTACTTCATAAGAAAGACCAACCCCTTGCGTATACCCTTGTCTTTCGGCAAGGAATTGTTGAATTTCATTTTCACGATTAAATATCTTGGCGCGCAGGGTGCCCTCCTCGTTTAGCAATACCTGCACTTCAACATCTCCTGCAACTACTGTTTCACTTACACCACCTACCGGAACCCCAAAACGGCCATTCAACAATACTCTATCACTTATTTGTGTAGATACAGTTACCCCTATTCTATTTTCGGTCTGTATATCATTTGGATCCAGATATCCTTGTTCATAGGAGACTCCCAAATCAAATTTATCATTATTGCTCCCCAAAACCTGATTAAGCAATCCCGAAGCGGTTTGAATTAAATTCCCTGTTACCGCCTGCTGATTAATACCACTACCTTCATCCACAAAAGTTCCTTGCGCAAGAAGAAAAAAGGCATTTCGTTCTTCAACGGTAGGATCCTGAAGACGATATTCCAATTCCGATTTTACTATGGTACTCGTCCCCGGAAATTCTATATTGAAGTCTATAGTGGGCCGTTCGAGCTCCCCTGTTAATTGCACCACTACATCTGTAGGTATCCGTCTTGTTACACTGGCATTATCTAGTAAAGGAGCCGGATTAGCGTTAAGCGAGTAAATGGCTTCCATATTTAGTTGTGCGGCTAAAGGATCCCCTTCCCAAACAATACTACCCCCTGGTTTTACCGAAAAGGATTTATCTATGATACCACCAAATCGATAGTTATAGGTGCCTGTAACGACCACAAAATCTCCGAACATGTTAAACTTGCCATTGGTATTTATTTCTATCAACAAAATACCTTCCCCTGTTCCTTTTAGGGAACTTTTTGTTTTTTGATCTACCACGATCTCTACTTCTGCGTCTGGTGTTACATCCAGATCGAATCGAAGTTCGAGACCATCGTAGTTCTCGATAGTGCGTTCTAGCTCAAGCGTTTTATTATCTTTCTTTTCAATAAAATTTATAAAGGAATAGTCCCCTATAGAAGCAACGTCGCTCAAAGGGATTTTAAGAGAAGTGCCACGGGCCGTTTCC
>CBDUCK010000238.1:0-3884 GCA_965365635.1 uncultured Muriicola sp. | reverse complement strand
CGAAAGAAGCCGGTGCTTGCCACTATCGCGTCTCCGCTGAAGCCAGCGGTTCAAATAGTCCATATCTTCTGCATTTCTTCGGCAAATCGGCGATCCTCCTCGGGGAGTCGACCGCGCTGGGTAAGATACCCGCCGATCATCATGCCATCGGCTCCTGCCATAAAGGCCATTCCTAGCGAATCCCCGAACACAACTTCCCTTCCAGCTGCAAGTCTTATCGGGATCTCGGGGTTTATTGTCGTCTAACTTCTCCACAAATATGTCGAGATTTGTGTTAGTTTCCCCCTCATACGTTTTCAATTTGAAATTAAGTTGATCCACATCGATCCCACCAAATTCGAGCTTTCCATTGATTAAATTACGAATACTCAGAACAGAGGTTGTTAGTTCATTTATATAAAATAAGGTATCCTTTTGATAATCTTCAACATAAACTCCTTTCAGTGAAGTATCCCATGAAATCAACGAAACCCGAAGACGATCTATGTTGATATTGGTGCCAAATTCTTTGTTGATAGAGTTTGTGGCGTAATTAGCCATCCTAGTTTGTACAATAGGGAGAGAGAGAATAATAGAACCAAGAACCAATAAAAGCAATACTACTAAGAGTATTCTAATCAGTATTTTTCTTAATTTTTTGATAGGGCTTTATGATTTACCTTTGTACGATCAATTAGTATTCCAAAACTAGGTGAAAAAAGAAAATATTTATATACTTGCTATAGAATCTTCTTGCGATGATACTTCAGCAGCTGTACTTTGCAATAGGAAGAAGCTCAGTAATGTGGTGGCTACACAAAAAATTCACGAGGAATTTGGGGGTGTGGTCCCAGAACTGGCCTCCAGAGCCCATCAACAAAATATAGTACCTGTAGTACACCAAGCTTTGGCCAAAGCAAATATCGACAAAAAACTAGTATCAGCCATAGCTTTTACGAGGGGACCCGGACTAATGGGCTCATTATTGGTTGGCACTTCTTTTGCCAAGTCGTTAGCGGTAGGTTTAGACGTGCCTTTAATAGAAGTAAATCATATGCAAGCTCATATCCTGGCACACTTTATTGAAGAAGAAGGCTCTGAAACTCCCTCATTTCCATTTTTGGCATTAACGATCAGTGGAGGGCATACACAAATTGTCATGGTTCGTAATTACTTTGACATGGAGGTATTAGGTGAAACTTTAGATGATGCCGTGGGTGAAGCCTTTGACAAAAGTGCTAAAATATTAGGTTTACCTTACCCTGGTGGTCCACTGGTAGACAAATACGCACAACTTGGTAATCCAAGAGCCTTTGTTTTTCCAAAGCCTAAAGTAGAAGGACTCAATTTTAGCTTCAGTGGGCTAAAAACAAGTATTCTTTATTTCATTCAGAGAAAGACAAAAGAGGATCCTGAGTTCATTAAGGAGCATCTTAATGATATTTGTGCATCCATACAGTATACAATTATCCAGATCTTGATTGATAAATTAAAAAAAGCTGTAAAGCAGACAGGCATAAGACACGTTGCCATAGGAGGAGGTGTATCGGCCAATTCGGGTATCCGAGCGGCACTGCTAGAGGCCGAAACTTCCATGGGTTGGAAAACATATATCCCAAAGTTTGAATATTGTACAGACAACGCCGCTATGATAGGCATTGTGGGATATTTAAAATATCTCGATAATAATTTTTCAGATCAGAGTATTACAGCCAAAGCCAGGTACATCATTTCTTAATATTTTGTAGCCTGGTATTTAATTGTAGTATTACTAAAAATATACATCATGGCATTTGACGAACACCTTGCCAACAGAATTAGGGCAGCACTCCGTATTTTTCCAAAATCCATATCAGAGCAACTGTCAGAAAAGGTTATGTTTGGTGGCCTTGCATTTCTTTATAAAGGTAAAATGACAGTAGGTATCGTCAAAAATGATCTTATGGTACGGGTAGTGGATTCTAAAATGCAAACAGTTTTAAAGCGGCCTCATGTTCGGCCCATGGACTTTACTAATAAACCCATGAAAGAATTTATATTTGTAGCTCCTCAAGGGATTGAATCAGAAGAGGAACTTCAGCATTATATTGAACTGGGAATAGCACATGCTGTTCAGAAACTTACATAACAATTACAAGTAACCCTATGCAATTATTTTATAATCCGGAGCTTACAAAAGAAACCACCCTATTTACTTTAGACACAGAGGAAAGCCGGCACCTATTGAAAGTCTTACGAAAAAAAACTGGTGATGAATTTCACATTACAAATGGGAAAGGTCTTCTATTTACGGCCGCTATTACCAATGACGATCCTAAAAATACCTTAGCTACCGTAACTTCTAGCCAAAAAAAACATGCTAAAATGCATTCGCTTCATATGGTAGTAGCGCCAACTAAAAGTAATGATCGGTTTGAATGGTTTCTCGAAAAGGCAACAGAGATAGGTGTGAATGAAATTACGCCGATCTTTTGCGATCGCTCCGAACGTAAGACCCTTAAAATGGCCCGATGTGAAAAGGTTATTCAAAGTGCCATGAAACAATCACAGCAAACCTACTTGCCGGTATTGCATCCGCCCGTTTCATTTAAAGAGTTTCTTGAGAAGGAACATCCAGGTATATTGTTTATAGCTCATTGTGAGGAGGGAGAAAAAATGGAACTTAAGCGCCGGGTAGCGCCCGACAAGGATATTACTATCTTAATTGGCCCAGAAGGAGATTTTACTGCCACGGAGATTTCTCAGGCATATGAGAAAGGGTTTTTGTCTGTATCCCTGGGTGAAAACCGTCTGCGTACAGAAACGGCAGCAATCTATGCTTGCACCACCGTAGCCGTATTAAATAGCCGGTAAATTCGTTTATTGTATTTTTATAGATAGTATGAAAAAAATAGCTGTATTCTTTTGTTTTATAACCTGCTGTCTTGGTCATGATTTTTATGGGCAGGAAGTTGCCATATTAAAATACAATGGAGGGGGTGACTGGTACGCAAACCCTACAGCACTTCCAAATCTTATTAGGTTCTGCAATGAGCATATTGCTACCGAAATTAATACAAAACCACAGGCCATAGAAGCAGGAAGTTCTTCCATTTTTCAATATCCATTTATCCACATGACAGGGCATGGTAATGTATTCTTTTCTAAAGAAGATGCTGCCAATCTGCGCACCTATCTTTTAGCTGGTGGCTTTCTGCATATTGATGATAATTACGGAATGGAACCCTACTTGCGAAAAGAACTTAAAAAGATCTTCCCCGAAAAAGAACTTGAAGAGTTGAGCGCACAGCACCCAATATTCTCTCAACAATTTAAATTTCCTAAAGGATTGCCTAAAATTCATGAACATGACGGAAAGCGACCCCAGGCATTTGGTATTTTCCACAATAATAGACTGGTGTTGTTATTTACATTTGAAAGTGATCTGGGTGATGGCTGGGAAGATCCAGAAGTACATAACGACCCTGAACAGGTGCGGTTAAAGGCTCTGCAAATGGGTGCAAACATTATTCAATATGCCTTCAAAAATTAATACATGACTCCGACAATCATCTCTAAAGGAATTGTAAGAGCTGTAGGAATACTGGCGGGTATTCTTCTGCTACTTTATTTCTTGTATGCCATACGATCTGTTTTGGCATACATTTCACTTGCTGCCGTTGTAGCCCTCATTGGAAGACCTGTAGTTCTTTTTTTACGCAGACGTTTAAAGTTTCCCAATACCCTGGGGGTCATAATTACTATGGTGATAATGATTGGCCTGCTAGCAGGAATCGTTGCTTTGTTCTTTCCCCTTATTACGGAACAAGCTTCTAACCTTTCCTTATTGAATATTGACGAACTGCGAACTAAATTTGAAAAACTTTACCAGGAGATTACTTTTTATTTTGAGGCGTCACCGTTGC
>CBDUCK010000237.1:0-3902 GCA_965365635.1 uncultured Muriicola sp. | reverse complement strand
AAATAATAGTACAAAACAACAAGGCTACCGGAGTTATATCTAGTAGGGAAAGGTATGATGCGGCTATTGTAGTTTCCAATATGGATATTTATCCAACGTATAAAAGATTGCTTCCTAATAGAAAACATCCCGAAAAAGTATTAAAGCAAGAACGTTCTAGTTCAGCCCTTATATTCTATTGGGGCATCTCCAGAACTTTTCCGGAATTGGATCTTCACAACATCTTTTTCAGTGATAACTACAAAGACGAATTCGGCGCCATTTTTGAAGAAAAGAAAATTTTTAATGACCCAACAATATATATCAATATTACAAGTAAGGATGTGCCAAAAGATGCTCCAAAAGGTCATGAGAATTGGTTTGTTATGATTAATGCTCCCGGAAACTATGGCCAAGATTGGAATAGTTTTAAAGATCAAGCCAGAAGGGCGATCGTTGAAAAACTGAATCGTATTCTAGACATCGATCTAGAGTCGTTGATTAAAACAGAGCATGTACTAGACCCTGTTGGGATAGAAGAAAATACCAGTTCCTATCGCGGTGCCTTATATGGTGCGGCAAGCAATTCTCAGTTTGCAGCCTTTCTAAGGCATCCTAACTTTACAAAAACTATTGAGAACCTATTTTTCTGTGGGGGATCTGTACATCCAGGAGGTGGCATTCCTTTGTGTTTGCTCTCTGCTAAAATTGTAGGAGATCTGGTCCCAACTATTTCCTCAATTAAAACACACTATGAAAAAGAAGTATAATTTATGGGCTATTGCCATTATTTGGTTATTCCATGGTACCGCTTTAATTGGCATTGCGATAGGATATGAAGAGTGGTTTATAAGTAAAACTCCTCTTAATCTATTGATTTCCTCATTATTGTTATTCTGGGTATATCCAATAAACACCAGTAAAAAAATACTTGCTTTTGGTTTGTTCTGGATTGGAGGAATGCTTGTGGAATGGATTGGAGTTCATTATGGATTGCTATTTGGGGACTATGCATACGGTACAAACTTTGGTCCAAAACTAGATGGCGTACCTTTCCTAATAGGAGTAACCTGGGCTTTGTTAACTTTCATTACTGCATCTATTGCCGCTTTCCTAGTTAATAAAAAAAGTACACAAATCGTCTTAGGGGCTGCACTAATGGTTCTACTCGATTTCTTTATGGAACATAGCGCGCCCAGATTCGATTTCTGGAGTTTTGAAGGGGCAATTGTCCCTTTAAAAAACTACATAACCTGGTTTATTGTAGCTATTCTATTCCAAGGTATAGTTCATCTGTTCAAACTTAAAGGAGACCTTACCTTCTCAGTAAATCTGTATGTGGCCCAACTCGTATTTTTTCTTTACTTTTTTGCCGGATTCTAATCCATAAATACGAATCAAAAAGGTAAAAGTTGGTTGCCAAACCAGGTACCCCGTGTCTTATAGGGTTGAAATCTTGAAAACAATTCTTCTTTATACCATTTTACTTCTCTCGTCTTCGCAATTACTTTTAGATGCTCCTTGCTACCATAGGCAAAATCTTCGAGCGATTCTTTGTTCTCCCAAAGGCTAAAGGTGGCCATCTGAAAAATTGGAGCTTCTCCTATGCCTTTGGTAAATAAAAGCCCCTTATTGCCATGTAATGATTTTTGAGAAGCAGGTACATCTCGCCAGAAATTTAAAAGCTGGTTGGTTCGGATGGTTGCCCTGGTAATCACCGCCAAAAATGGGTTCTTAGCATCTAAGTTCCCATGTTTTTTAAATGGCTGTTTAGCAGACCACTCTCCTCGTGCCATTACATTCTTCATATAAATTGAATACTGTTCTTTGCTCTTTTTACGGTATTGCCCCATAAGAACAGATGTGTCAAAAAAATTAGTTGCTAAAGATTCTTCTTCCCATACCTGCAAAATAGCATACACAGACCAATCTGGAAAGGGATTAAATCCAGGCTTGCCACTGCCCAATAACTTATAAAAAGTTAGGCCTGGTACGTTAGAAAGATTTTTATGAGCAAACTGCATCATTCCAAATGCCCATATTTTACTCCAAATAGAGGTATACCTTATAAAAGTAAGTGTGGTGATTTGTTCTTGCACGCCTATTCTTTCAATAAGGTATCTAATAATGTGAACACTTTATTATTATCCCAATCGGCTATGCCTTCTTCCTTTACTACTACGAAACCTTTTGTATCTATAATATAAGAACCTGGGGGTTTCAGTACCGTCAGTGGAGATGCATCACCAATTATCAGATAGGTAACCGGAAAGGTAAATTCATTCTCAATCATGAATTCTTCCACAGGAGCTTGTTCTTCATTGGTAATGATATAAAAATCTACTTCCCCCTGATAGCGATCGTACAAGTTTTGAATACTTTGTAATTCAGCCGCACATGGCAAGCGCCATGAAGCCCAGAAATTTATAAAAATAACCTTGCCCTGGGATCTAGAGAAATTAATGAAGTTCCAGTTTGCATCTTTTAGCCTCCAGTTATAATCCTTAATCTGTTCCCTTACATCCACGGAAATGATGGCCGGGGTTCCGGAAAAAAGGCGGTTTAATATAATTTTGCTATGATACCCCAACGGGGTAACAAAAAAAGATAGCACAAAGGCCATAAAAACAATGTTAAGAACCGTCTTCTTTTTAATAGGCATTATGAATGTATTGTTAATTAACTATTCGGGATGCTATCCAAAAAGCTTAGATTCTTTTATAAGGTCACTAAGATGCACTTTCTTTCTTAATTACGTTCAAGGCCGAACCTTCACGGAACCAAGCGATTTGTTGTAAGTTATAAGTGTGATTCGTCTTAATCATATCCTTGGAACCATCCTCATGAACAACTTCTATCATTAAAGGTTTCTCCGGGGCGAAATCCTGAATATCCACAAAATTAAAAGTGTCATCTTCCTGAATTAGATCGTAATCGCTTTCATTGGCAAAGGTTAATCCCAGCATGCCTTGTTTTTTCAAATTGGTCTCATGAATACGGGCAAATGATTTAACCAGTACGGCAGCAACACCCAGATGCCTGGGTTGCATAGCAGCATGTTCTCTCGAAGATCCTTCTCCGTAATTATGATCGCCAACTACAATGGTTTTTATACCTTTCGCTTTGTACGCCCTTTGTGTATCTGGCACACCTCCATACTCTCCTGTAAGCTGGTTTTTTACAAAATTCGTTTTTTTGTTAAATGCATTAATAGCCCCTATCAGCGTGTTATTGGCAATATTATCTAAATGACCTCGAAAACGTAACCAAGGTCCTGCCATAGAAATATGGTCTGTAGTACATTTACCAAAAGTCTTTATCAACAACTTCATTCCCTGTAAACTTTCATTGGTTATAGGAACAAAAGGGTCTAATAACTGCAGTCGTTCCGATTCGGGCGATACTTTAACCTCAACACTGCCTCCATCTTCATCTGGCGCTAAATATCCTGCATCTTCTACTGCAAATCCCTCTGGAGGAAGTTCATATCCCCTTGGCTCATCTAACATTACCTCATCGCCATCCTCATTTATTAAGGAGTCTTTCATTGGATTAAAATCCAATCGACCAGCAATGGCTATGGCAGTCACCAACTCTGGTGATCCTACGAAAGCCAGGGTGTTTGGATTACCATCCGCGCGTTTTGCGAAATTACGATTGAAAGAATGTACAATGGTATTTCTTGGTCCATTTGCAGCCTTATCTCCATAACGATCCCACATGCCGATGCATGGTCCACAGGCATTGGCAAAGACAGTAGCTCCAATGGCATTGAAAGCATCAATAAAACCATCTCTTTCTATAGTAAAGCGCACCAATTCTGAACCAGGAGTAATTGTAAAATTTGATTTGGTCTTTAAGTTTTTGTCGGATACCTGTTTTGCTAAGGAAGCAGCCCTGGAAATGGGCTTTGCCGGAGTAGC
>CBDUCK010000236.1:0-3924 GCA_965365635.1 uncultured Muriicola sp. | reverse complement strand
AGTACAGGAGAAGTCTTCGAAGTAGGACTATGCAATCCTTATGTGGCTTCGCCTTATGACTGTACAGCTGAGTTTGCCAGCGGCTCTGCAACGATAACTATTCCTGACGGAGTGGAATCGGCAGAATGGTTTTTCCCTGGAGATTTTTACGGAGAAATTACTTTTCAAATACTAGCTCCTAACGGAAATGTGGTATATGATCGTGCTCAAGCGGCTGGTGGTGCAGGGATCTTTGTTATTGACTTCTGTCAGCAATAATCCTAAGTACCAGAAAGGTTAAACTAATAATTTATTGTAATTAAAAAGCCGTCTGCATAACAGGCGGCTTTTTTGTACACTAATGAGATACATGTAACTAACAGCCGTGTGGAGGGGATGCCATGACCTTCTTATTAGAATGTTGATCATTTAGTTCCGACTATATAATGTCCTTCGCTACACTGCTAGGTTATTCCTTCCGTCCACAACACTTTTAAGATCTTTAAGATGATCTATAGTGAAACTATGTTGGTTTAGATAGTTGGTATGAATTTGATGGTATATGCCCAATAAGGCGCATAAAAAAAAGACCTACACATTGTACAGGTCTTTTTTTTATAAACAGCTCTTTATATTAAAGTGAATTGTAATAGTTCAAAACCTGTAGTACCTCCCCTTCATTTTTCATTTTTAGCTTGTTGTTCTTAACAAAAGCCTGTACTTCTTTTTTATGATCTGGCAAGGCTTGCACTATGTCTTTAACTTTCAATCGAACTTCAATCCCTGGGTTTCCTTCCGTTATAATGTAGTACCTATTTTCATCTTCAAATTTGGCAGGCTGGTCTTTCGTATAGGAAGAACTGGCAGATCTAGCCTCCACAAACTTCTTTCCTTGTTTTAAAAGTAACCTTGCGTTACCCTTGTTCATTTCTACAAAGTAGGTCTTTCGCATGGCACCATTTACCATATAGCTTTCTATTAAATACAACTTGCCACCTATTCTGGCTTTTAAATATGATCTCTTTAGCAGGGTAATAATACCATTTTCTGTTTTCATCTCTATGCCGTCGCTATAAGCATTGTATCGTAAAATACCATTATAAGGTTTATCATCATTTACAAACACTTTCCCAATAACGAATTCCTCATTAGCATAAGGTGAACCTTGCACATTGGAAGGAATGGCACTGTTAAGACCACCCGTTGTGGTATTGCTGATATAGTCCGTAGGCAAGTCTATGTTTTGAGCATAGGTAACGGCAATAAATAATGTAAAAACGATAGATAATTTTTTTCTTTTCATGAATTTCTTTTTTGTATGTGTAAATCAGAACAAATAGTGTTCCAATGTTGTTGTCATAAGGCAATACTGTCATTATTGCACCCTGAATTCAAATATTTCTGATTGTGACGTATTTCCTTGTGAATCTCTTGAAACTACCCGCCAGTAATATACCGTATTGGCAGTTATTGAAGCATCTAGGGAAGACGCTGCGGTAGTTCCTAATAACGCAGTAGGGCTTGCATTGGTATCGAAGTAGATATCGAAATCAACAAGGTCATTATCCACATCACTTCCTGTCCATTCCAGAGTAATAGTGCCGCTGGCACCCACAGTGGAACCACGAGCCGGACTCACCACTTCAGCAGGAAACGGCGCATAGTTCTCAACGCCCGGGCCTTGATTATAAAACTTCCAGGAAGCACTCGTTGCAACTACGCTGCTGCCATTGGCCTTAGAAACTACAAACCATTCATAGGGCGTTCCCCTCAACAAGGTAATTAAGGCCTCGTTGGTACTTGCATTTGTCTTCGCGGTATTGTTGTTATCCAGATTTCTCAGATTCAGCTCATAGGTATCTGTATTTTGAGAAGCGTTCCACTGAAACAGCACGGTACTTTGAGACTCATTAATAATAGTCCCTTCATTACATTCCGTATTGTTGTCTGGAAAAACAAGAGTAGCTGCCGATGGTGGTGTCACCACAACAGGAGGTGGTGGTTCCGGGGCAGGCGAATCGCCCCCACCGCAAGCCATCAATAATAGCATAGATCCTATTAATGCGCTATAGTTATTTTTCATTTTCTGATTATTTTGTAATTCGTTAGCGATGTGCTTGTTTTTACATTTAACAGGTAAACACCTCCGGGCAACCCGTCCACATTAAATCTAACTTCATTAGCTACCGGCGTGAATTGTTTCCTGAAAACGGTTCGGCCACTTAGATCGAACAAAGCCATTTCTACCTGCTCCGAACTGGTGTTACCCAGATAGATCGTTATATCTCCGGAAGCAATAGGGTTGGGATAAATAAATAGCTCAGAACTAAGTACAATGGTCTCTTTATAAACACCCTGGCAATCTTTATCTGTACTCACCGTAAGAGAATTCTCTACTTGTGATAAAGTCAGCGTAATTTCGGACTCAGAGGTGCGATATACCTCGTTGTTCAGGTTTATGGTATACACCTTGCCCCCAGACAAATTAAGTGTCACCTTATTATCAAAAGTGTCTATTTTGGATGAAACCGATAGATCTTCGGGTTCCACAATGGTAATGTTATAACATAACTCATAGTCTGGTTGACCGTTAATAGTAATGCATACCGTATAATCTCCTGAGGTTAAATCCGTAAATGATGCCGCCGCCGTAAAATTTTGCGAGTTGGCAATCCCATTACCACTGATAGTTGCGGTGTAATCTAAGGGTTCTGTAGCTTCTATACTAACGCTCCCATTATTACTGGAAATACAAGATTCTCCTGCCGTTAGTACGCTGAAGTTATTTGCTGGCAACGTAAATATTTCACAACCTGTAACATCTACTGGCGTTCCCGGAGGGGTATTGTCGCAAAGATCATTGGCATTAAGGACTCCATCATTATCAGAATCTTCATCACATACATCCCCAATTCCATCATTGTCTGCGTCGGCTTGGTCCGCATTGGCAATAAGAGGGCAATTATCGTCTCTGTCTGCTACGCCATCATTATCATCGTCTGTATCACAGGCATCTCCTTCCCCGTCTCCATCGGTATCTAATTGATTAGCATTACCTACCAACGGACAGTTATCATCCACATCCAAAACACCATCGTTGTCATCGTCATCATCATCCTGAAAACCTTCTACTACAAAATCATCTATAATTACGCCTTCCTGGTTCACAGAAGGATCCGAATGGAATACAATGCGGAAAATAACATTAGATTCAGTTGTTAAGTCGGGCTCACCGAGGGCGGCATTAGCTGCAAAGTCGTAGGCATATTCCGTAAGGGTAGCATTGGCGCCGGTCCATTGTGCTCCCGGACAATTTTGGCAATCATCATCGGTACCCGAACTATCGTTCGTACGATCGCTGGTATACCAATTTGGCTGACTATTAATGGTTCCCAGCACATTCCAGGTGCTGCCTTCATCAATGGTATATTCTACATACACAATGTCAAAATTTATTTCAAGGTCGTAGGCCATATTAAATTTCAGGACCGGAGCTAAAATGGTCGCCATTTCATAGCAGCTACTCACTATATAAGAACGAACCCCATCCGGATGGTTTCCGTTTAAATTGGTGCCGTACACCTGGGTGCCAGACCCAGCCTGATTAAGTAAGGTGCCTTCCGGGATTCCTCTTTCCCAGACCGAGGCTCCTCCACCATCATTATAGGTCACTAATGATTCATTAGTTGTTTCGAATGTATTAATTGCATCACCCACACCAAAAGCATTCACAAAGAAGTCATGGCTTATATCATTATTATCTGGGAATGCATCATTCAATACGGTTACGCTTACAGTAAGGGTATATTCTCCAATGGTCGTAAGATTTAACGAAGGGAGGTTTATTGTTGTGGTGGCTCCACTGGCTAGTGATACCGCTACAGGGAAAAGTGTAGGAGCGCCTCCATTTATAGCATAGGATACATCTATGGAGGTAATAGGATT
>CBDUCK010000235.1:0-3933 GCA_965365635.1 uncultured Muriicola sp. | reverse complement strand
TTGGCACTTTCCTTCCTTTATTGGCTTCTAATATGGTCGTCGCCTCATCCCTGTAAGCAACCTGCTGTCCGTTTATAGCGGTAACAATATCGTTCTTCAATAATCCGGCATTGGCATTAGGAGAATTCTTTGGTACTTCGTTAATGATAAATGGGGTGCGTAAACTCAGGAATTGGATTTTATCTTCATCCTCCAGCAAGGTGGCAATAAAATCGACCGGGATCTCCTTATCAATGATTTGTCCATCTCGCTCTATGGTCATGGTATTCCCGTTAACGATCATCAAAGGAAGACTCAAGAATCTTTCCACGGGTTCGTCATCAACAGTAAGTATTAAATCGCCGGTTTGTACCCCAAGCTTGTCTCCTATGTTCTTTTCTGTAACTAAGAATCCGTCTTTTAAACTGTCTGCTACAATATACTGATCACCATACGAGTAGGCCATCCCAATATAAATTATGACTGCCAGGATAAAATTCACCGTTACCCCGCCTAGCATAATAATGAGGCGTTGCCATGAAGGTTTACTTCTAAACTCCCAGGGCTTCGGCTCTTCAGCAAGTTGATCCGTATCCATGCTCTCATCTATCATCCCGGATATTTTCACATATCCGCCCAAAGGCAACCAACCTATTCCATAAACTGTTTCGCCAATTTTCTTTTTAAACAATGAAAATTTAATGTCAAAAAACAGGTAGAATTTCTCCACTCGTGTCTTAAATATTTTGGCAGGTATAAAGTGGCCTAACTCGTGCAATACAATTAGCAGAGAAAGACTCATAAAAAATTGTATAGTCTTAATTATAATAGGACTCATCGGAAGTTTCTAGAATTAATCGCACAAAAGTACTCTTTTAGAAGGTCTAAAAAAAAAGAAACTCTGTCAACCACCTCATTTTTAAGAAAGATTTAGCAGCAATCTAACTGCGAGTTTTTGATTGCTATCGATTGCCGTAGTACCTTTGTAAAAAACCTAACATGCGAGCTTTTTTGAGAAAATTCAAACTTTTAGGTAGCGTTTTATTGGGACTTTCTATTGTCATAATCTATCTATTTTATAATGCGCTACAGCCCAAAAAGGTTCTCCCTATCTACCAACCGGCAGATTTTAATCCGGAATTAGTAGACACCTCCATTCAGCATGTGAAAAAATACCATACCGTTGCCGATTTTTCATTGGTCAACCAGAATGGGATCACCATTACCCAGGAGGACTATAAAGACAAAATATATGTAGCCGATTTCTTTTTTACCACCTGCCCTACAATTTGCCCTATTATGACTAAAAATATGGCGCTGCTGCAGGAACAAATTCTCGATGATGACGATGTTATGCTCCTTAGTCATTCTGTTACCCCCGTTATAGATTCTGTGCCCCGGCTAAAAAAATATGCATTAGAAAAAGGGGTGATAGACTATAAATGGAACCTGGTAACAGGCGACAAAAAACAGATCTACAAATTGGCAAGAAAATCCTATATGGCGGTAAAAGATGATGGGGACGGAGGGCCTTATGATATGATCCATACCGAGAATTTTATCCTTGTCGACAAACAAAGAAGAATCCGTGGCACCTACGATGGCACCAATCCGGAAGAAATAAAAGAATTACTCCAGGATTTGGCTATTTTAAAAGCATCCTATAACACCCCCGATTAAGTTTGCCTTCTTCTTGATCTAAAAAATATAAAATCGGTCCGAAAATCCCTTTTAATTTTGAAAGCAACTAATTTAAAAATGCCCTAGTTGTTTGGGTTTTTTCAGTTATTTTTGTCCTTACTTAAAATGAATCTAAATAAAATTTGACTAAAACAGTAGCAGATATGAAACGTGGGGAGCGCGGGATAATTCTGGGATTTCCGGAAGATCTCATCCCTATTAAACTGCTAGAATTAGGCTGCTTACCCGGTAATGAAGTAGAACTGGTCCAAATAGCCCCTTTCAAAGATCCAATCTATATCAACGTAAATGGGTCTCATATTGCCATACGCAGAGCCGTTGCAAAGTTAATAGCCTTAGAAATTCCTGAAGATCCGAGTTCGTTATGAGTAAAAACATAAATGTAGCACTCATTGGGAATCCCAATACAGGTAAAACGTCGGTGTTTAATCATCTTACAGGGCTGAACCAAAAAGTTGGTAATTATCCCGGTATTACCGTTGAGAAAAAAGAGGGTGTATGCAAATTACCCAGAGGCGTAAAAGCACATATCCTGGATCTTCCCGGAACTTATAGCCTCAATACAACCTCTTTAGATGAAAGTGTTGTAGTAGAATTGTTGCTCAACAGAAACGACAAAGATTTCCCCGATGTAGCCGTAATTATTAGTGATGTTGAAAATCTAAAGCGTAATCTGTTATTATTTACTCAAATAAAAGATCTGCGTATACCTACCATTTTAGTTATTAATATGGCAGATAGGATGACCAGAAAAGGTATTACTATAGACATCGCCTTATTAGAAAAAAAATTAAATACGAAGATTGCCCTGGTAAGTTCCCGAAAACAAACAGGGATAGAAAAAATAAAAGAATTAATTGCAGACTATAAGAACCTGCCGGTGGCACCTAATGTAGATACCACAGTAATTGCTCCCGAATATTTTGATCGTCTGAAACGCACATTCCCGAATGAAGATCTGTATAAACTGTGGTTGGTTATTACCCAGGATGTCAATTTTATGCCAATTGAAAAAAAGCGGATTCAGGATTCCAGTTCTTTTAGCACAAAATCTAAATCGGAGCTCAAAAGATTACAACAAAAAGAGACCATTCTTCGATACCAATTTATAAATGGTATCCTAAAGGAAACCTATGCGGTAGATCTGAAAGCGGCTAAAGGCTTCAGGGCTACCTTAGATAAAGTTCTAACCCATAAAATTCTTGGGTATGTTATTTTCTTTATTATTCTCCTTACCATTTTCCAGGCTATATATGACTGGAGTAGTTATCCCATGGATTTTATTGATGAGCAATTTGCGTTTGCCAGTGAATGGGTTAAAAATTCGCTTCCCCCGGGAGTCTTTACCAACCTGATCGCTGAAGGAATTCTGGCAGGCATAGGGGGTATTGTCATCTTTATTCCTCAAATAGCATTTTTATTTCTGTTTATAGCCTTACTGGAAGAATCGGGTTATATGAGCAGGGTAGTATTCCTCATGGACAGATTAATGCGGCCCTTTGGTTTAAGTGGAAAAAGTATTGTTCCCCTAATTTCGGGAACTGCTTGTGCCATCCCAGCCGTCATGGCTACACGAAATATTGAAAATTGGAAGGAACGACTGATCACTATTTTAGTTACCCCCTTTATTACATGTTCTGCCCGTCTTCCCGTATACCTTATTATTATTTCTCTGGTGATTCCTAAAGGACGGTTTATTGGTCTTAGCTATCAGGCCCTCACCTTAATGCTCTTATATGTAATTGGATTTCTCGCTGCCATTGGGTCTGCCATGGTACTACATAAAATCCTAAAAATTAAAAGCAGAACATTTTTTGTGGTAGAAATGCCCAATTACAAACTTCCCTTGCTAAAGAACGTGGTCTATACTGTGATAGAGAAGAGTAAAAGCTTTGTGTATGGTGCAGGTAAGATCATTTTAGCCATTTCTATTGTGCTCTGGTTTCTTGGAACAAATGGATATTCTGATGACTTCACCAAGGCGGAAGAATTGGTGCAAAACAAAATTGCGACCGAAGGTTTTACCAAATACAACCAGACAGACATTGCGCAATCCTTAGCTGCGTATGAAAAGGTATTAGAAGAGAATTCCCTTCTTTCTGCAGAAACAAAAGAAGACTCCCTTCAACTAAAACGGCTAGAGCTTAATTTGCGTGCAGAAAAACAGGAAATAGCCGGGTTTAAACTAGAGAATTCCTACATAGGTATTATGGGAAAAGCTATTGAGCCTATTGTGGAACCGTTAGGGTACGA
>CBDUCK010000234.1:0-3949 GCA_965365635.1 uncultured Muriicola sp. | reverse complement strand
TGTATTCTTATTTAGTGCAGTAGATGGTGTTGAGCCACAATCTGAAACTAACTGGCGTTTAGCAGATAATTACAAAGTGCCAAGAATGGGCTTTGTAAACAAAATGGACCGTCAGGGATCTAATTTCCTGAATGTTTGTAAGCAGGTTAAAGACATGTTGAAGTCCAATGCTGTGCCAATTGTATTGCCAATTGGTGACGAAGCGGATTTTAGAGGTATTGTGGATCTGGTTAAAAACAGAGCTATTGTATGGCATGAGGATAACATGGGCTCTACGTTCGATGTTATTGATATTCCTGCTGAAATGAAAGAGGAAGTTAAAGAATACAGAGCAATGCTTATTGAAGCTGTTGCGGAGTATGATGAAACTTTAATGGAGAAATTTTTCGAAGATGAGGATTCTATCACGGAAGATGAAGTACACGCAGCATTGCGGGCAGCAGTGATGGACATGAGTATCATTCCTATGATATGTGGTTCATCATTTAAGAATAAAGGTGTACAGTTTTTACTGGATGCTGTTTGTCGTTACTTGCCATCACCTATGGATAAGGAAGCTATTATTGGCACGAATCCTGATACTGGGGAAGAAGAAGCGCGGAAACCAGATACAAAGGAACCGTTTGCGGCGTTGGCTTTTAAAATTGCTACCGATCCGTTTGTAGGCCGTTTGGCATTCTTTAGAGCTTACTCGGGTACCTTGAAGGCCGGTTCTTACGTCTTAAATAACAGATCTGGTAACAAAGAAAGAATTTCTAGGATTTACCAAATGCATTCCAATAAACAAAATGCGGTAGATTCTATTGCAGCTGGTGATATTGGTGCAGCCGTAGGTTTTAAAGATATAAAAACAGGAGATACGCTCTCGGATGAAAAGCACCCGATAGTACTGGAAAGTATGAATTTCCCCGATCCTGTAATCGGTATTGCGGTGGAACCTAAAACGAAAGCCGATGTGGATAAACTAGGAATGTCTTTAGCAAAGTTAGCTGAAGAAGATCCTACTTTCCAGGTAAAAACCGATGAGGCTTCTGGACAGACGATTATTTCTGGAATGGGTGAGCTTCATTTGGATATTATTGTGGATCGTTTACGTCGCGAGTTTAAAGTGGATGTAAACCAAGGACAACCACAGGTAGAGTATAAGGAAGCAATTACTCGTAGTGCTGATCACAGAGAGACTTACAAAAAACAAACTGGAGGCCGTGGTAAATTTGCGGATATTGTATTTACAATGGAGCCGGCAGACGATGACAAACCAGGATTAGATTTCAAAAACGCCATTAAAGGCGGTAATATCCCAAAAGAATATATTCCTTCTGTAGAAAAAGGATTTAGAGAGGCGATGAAAAACGGGCCATTGGCTGGTTTTGAAATGGACAGTATGAAGATCACTTTGAAAGATGGATCATTCCATCCGGTGGATTCGGATTCTCTTTCTTTTGAATTGGCAGCCAGAATGGGATACAAAGCTGCAGCTAAATCAGCTAAAGCGGTACTTATGGAGCCCATCATGAAGATGGAGGCCATTACTCCTGAAGAAAACATGGGAGATATTGTAGGAGACCTTAACAGAAGGCGAGGACATGTAACCAATATGGATGACAGAGCAGGGGCAAAGGTTATTAAAGCCGAAGTTCCCCTTTCAGAAATGTTTGGCTATGTAACTTCGTTGAGAACCTTATCATCTGGTAGAGCAACGAGTACTATGGAGTTTTCACATTACGCGGAAACACCATCAAATATTGCAGAAGAAGTTATTAAAGCAGCTAAAGGCGTAACCGCTTAAATTTTAGGAAATGAGTCAGAAAATTAGGATAAAACTAAAATCATACGATTATAACTTAGTAGATAAATCTGCTGAGAAAATTGTTAGGACGGTGAAGACTACCGGGGCAGTGGTTACAGGTCCAATTCCGTTGCCAACGCACAAGAAGATATTTACAGTTTTGCGTTCACCTCACGTGAATAAAAAATCTAGAGAGCAGTTTCAATTAAGTTCTTACAAGAGGTTGTTAGATATATACAGCTCCTCTTCAAAGACTATTGATGCACTGATGAAGTTAGAGCTTCCCAGTGGTGTTGAGGTTGAGATCAAAGTATAAGTAAGTTTGGAAAGGTAATATTCTTTCCAGGACATGTCCGGAGCAGGTAGCAAAGGAAAAACGGAAACAAAAATATATTCGGGGTCGAATTATTTTTGACCCTGTTTTTTTTGTCAAAAAATGAACAATAATAGAAATAGTAATTAATTAATAATAAGTATGTCTGGGTTAATAGGAAAAAAAGTAGGCATGACCAGCATTTTCGATGAAAATGGAAAGAATATTCCATGTACTGTCATTGAAGCTGGCCCATGTATAGTTACCCAAGTCAGAACCGAAGAGGTCGACGGGTATAATGCCCTTCAGCTTGGTTTCGATGACAAGGCAGAAAAACGTGCGAATAAGTCCGAAACGGGCCATTTCAAAAAAGCAGGTGCTTCTCCAAAGAAAAAAGTCATTGAGTTCCGAGATTTTGAAGGTGAACACAAACTGGGAGATACGCTTGGCGTAGATCTCTTTTTGGAAGGTGAATTTGTAGACGTAACTGCAACATCTAAAGGAAAAGGTTTTCAGGGAGTTGTGAAAAGACACGGATTTGCAGGAGTAGGGCAGGCCACTCACGGTCAGCATAACCGTCTAAGAGCTCCCGGATCTATTGGAGCAGCTTCATATCCTGCAAGAGTTTTTAAAGGAATGAAAATGGCAGGTAGAATGGGTGGTGAGAAAGTCACTGTACAAAACCTTAGAGTTTTGAAAGTTGTACCAGAAAAGAACCTTATTGTTGTAAAAGGCGCTGTTCCTGGTCATAAAAATGCGTACATAACTATCAAGAAATAATGAAGGTAGCAGTCTTAGATATTAAAGGAAAAGAAACAGGAAGAAAGGTAGACCTTTCAGATGCTGTTTATAAGATAGAGCCTAACAACCATGCCATCTATTTAGATGTTAAGCAATACATGGCGCACCAGAGACAGGGGACGCACAAGGCGAAAGAAAGAGCAGATATTGCGGGAAGTACTCGTAAGATTAAGAAGCAAAAAGGTACAGGTACGGCGAGAGCAGGAAGTATTAAGTCGCCAATTTTTCGTGGTGGTGGTAGAGTTTTTGGTCCAAGACCAAAAGACTATACCTTAAAACTGAACAAAAACCTTAAGCGTTTAGCAAGAAAATCGGCCCTTAGTCTTAAGACCCAGGAGAAAGCGATAATGGTAGTTGAAGACTTTAATTTTGAAGCTCCAAAGACCAAAGATTTCATACAGGTTCTAGAAGGATTAGGATTGAAAAATAAAAAGTCTTTGTTTGTGTTGGGCGATTCAAATAATAATGTATATTTGTCGTCGCGCAATTTAGGAGGTTCAGAAGTTGTAACTAATTCAGAATTAAGCACTTACAAAATATTAAATGCAAATAATATTGTGCTTTTAGAAGGTTCTTTAGAAGGGATAGAATCTAACTTAAATAAATAGGATAATCATGAGTGTGTTAATAAAGCCAATCATTACGGAAAAAATGACAGCCGACAGCGAGTTGTACAACCGCTATGGGTTTGTTGTGCATCCTAAGGCAAACAAGTTGCAGATCAAAGATGCGGTTGAGGCTACTTATGGTGTTTCCGTTAAAAAAGTGCGTACAATGAATTATGGGCCTTCTCGTAAGACCAAGTTTACCAAGACTGGTGTACAGCATGGAAAGACAAATGCCATTAAAAAAGCAATTGTTGACATAGCAGAAGGAGATATAATTGATTTTTACAGTAATCTATAAAGACACAAAATGTCAGTTAGAAAATTAAAACCAATCACTCCTGGACAGCGTTTTAAAGTAGTAAACGGATTTGACGCGATTACTACTGATAAGCCGGAGAAAAGCTTGCTTGCTCCGTTAAAAAAGTCGGGAGGTAGAAA
>CBDUCK010000233.1:0-3953 GCA_965365635.1 uncultured Muriicola sp. | reverse complement strand
AATACGAAACAAAAATAAGTAACGTTAGTAGATAACAAAAGAATTTTGGATGTTGTTGCAAATATGCTACATTTGAGATTCACCCAAAAAGTAAAGTGATGAAAAAAATAGTTTTATTGATGTTTGTTGGGCTTTTAGCCATAAATGTGCAAGCACAGGAAAAGAAAGCAAAAATTGAATTTAAAACTGAAACGGTAGACTACGGTGAAATTAAGAAAGGAAGTGATGGTATTCGCATATTTGAATTTACAAATACCGGAGAGATTCCACTTATTATTAGTAAGGTAAGTTCTAGTTGTGGCTGTACCATTCCGAAAAAACCGGAAGAGCCAATATTACCTGGTAAAACGGGTGAGATTCAGGTAAAATATGACACAAATAGAGTAGGTCCTATCAGAAAGGCCATTACGGTAATTTCCAATGCGGAAACTCCAACTAAAGTTTTAAAAATAAAAGGAGAGGTTAAGGCCGTTGAAGGTAAATAAAGTACCTTTTAAATAAAACAGATGAAAACCCTGGCAGCAATGTCAGGGTTTTTTCTTGAATTCATCTTTTAATGTAAAAGAGAATACTAAATCCTTATTGTAGCGTTCGATAAGTAATCGAACTCGTTTTCCTTCTTTTTCATTAATCATATGCATAACTTCCTGTAACTTATACCTATGAATTCTTTTACCGTTTACAGCTAATATGACATCTCCCTCACGTAAGCCAGCCTCTTCTGCCGGACTCCCAGCTCGTATCCCCGAGACAATAATTTCGGGCACTAAACTTAGTCTTGTTCTATTTTCCATTAAAATCTGAACGTCTCCAAAAGAACGCTCATTATTTTTAACCACACCACGACTATCTGTGATCCGTTCGGCAATATAACGAACCCCATTGTGTTGAATCTCCAGACCACTCATATTAAATTGGAATGGGGCCTTAAAAAAACTGTTCTTCCTTAAGGTAATTTCGTTCTTAGGATAGTTAAATACAATATTGAATCGTCTTAAGACCTCCCCTCCTAGTGAACCGTTTCTATCTCCAAGATTCTTTACACTACTAAACGAAAACATGTCGGGAAATGCCGCTTTTGCATCATTCAATACAAAACCCCCTATTTTAATACTGTGCACCTTCGTTCGCTTCCCAAAAATGTTTCCATTAAGACCCTTTCCTAAATAATCGGAATAATTTTTTTCGGGGACAAAAATTCCTTTTTCAAGATCTTGAAATAGCCATACGGCATCACTACTACCGGTATCTACCAATAGCTTTACCGATACATTCGATTGTTTTTCAAAACTTACTTCCCCATCCAAATATGCCTTTCTATTGATTATAGACAATGGCAAGGTTTCACTTTTACTGCGTTTATTTGGTTTATAATACTTTGGATCTATAAATTTGATGGTTTTCTTTCCATAATTAATATCTACCACAAAATCACGAAAAAGATCATAGCCAATAATACCGTGGATAGGAATTCCCAGTGTTGGTGAAAAATTTATGTCCTTATCTAATACCACAAATAACTGTTGATTTAAGTTTCTGATATTTTTAAGTTTAAAGTCGTTTCCAATAGAATTTAATGCTTTCATAGGCTCACCCGCCCCCAGACCGTTTATGGCTATCTCTGTAACATTCCGTAATTGAATTGAATCCTGATCCGATAAATTGAATAAAATAGGCTTGCTAACACCAGAATCTAAAATGAAGTTTAATTTCGCCTGATTTATTTCTAAAGGAATAACAATGAGGTTATTGATGAGCTCAAAATTCACCTTTTCATATGTGGTCCCTTCAGGCAAGGTAAATTTCTGCGCTACTCCACTAAAGGGAAGACAAAAAATAAATATTAAAACGTAGGTGAAAAAAGGCCTCAAAATATTGTTATATAAACAGTTATATCTTAAAGCTACAAAAAATAAGAGTAGGGTCGGTTACATTTAACATTCTATTAGTTATCATCAATATATGTGATCTTCTATTGTTTTCTCCGGCAGGATTTCCCATTTTTGTTGAAAATTTAGTTACAATGCCATCCATATCTAAGAAAGGCCTTCAAATGCCTTCATCTCCAATAAGAAAATTGGTTCCTTTTGCCGAAGATGCCAAAAAGCGAGGAATTGAGGTTATTCATTTAAACATTGGTCAACCAGATATAAAAACTCCCAAAATAGCCCTCGATGCCGTAAAAAATAACACTATTGAGGTGTTGTCGTATAGCAGAACGGAAGGAACAGATGCCTATCGCGAAAAGATAGCCCGCTATTATGGCAACCATCATATTACTGTATCTCCAAAAGATATTATTGTTACCACTGGTGGCTCTGAAGCCTTAGCCTTTGCCATGGGCAGTATTGCAGATATAGGAGATGAAATTATTATTCCAGAACCATTCTACGCAAATTATAATGGGTTTGCTATTGCAGCCGGTATTAAAGTAGTGCCGGTGATCTCCAAGATTGAAGATAATTTTGCATTGCCTCCCATCGAGGAATTCGAAAAGCGTATCACTCCAAGAACCAAAGCAATTTTGATCTGCAATCCAGGTAATCCAACCGGATATTTGTACACAAAAGAAGAAATACACAAACTAGCAGTCCTTGTTAAAAAGTACGACCTGTTTTTAGTAACTGATGAAGTATATCGGGAATTTGCCTACGATGGCATCAAACACTATTCTGTCCTGGAGGTGCCCGGTCTGGAACAGCATGCCATTATGGTAGATTCTGTCTCCAAAAGATATAGCATGTGTGGTGCGCGTATTGGTTGTCTTGTGACCAGGAACAAACACGTTATTCAAACGGCACTAAAGTTCGCACAAGCCCGTCTCTCCCCTCCTACCTATGCCCAAATAGCCAGTGAAGCTGCACTAGATACTCCACAGGAGTATTTCGATGCTGTCATAGACGAATACGTGGAGCGGAGAAATATATTAATACAAGCCTTAAGCACTGTTCCTAATTTAAAAGTAGCCCTGCCACAAGGTGCATTTTATTGTATGGTAGAATTACCCATAGAAGATGCAGATGATTTTGCGCAATGGCTATTGGAACATTTTGATCTGGATGGTGAAACTGTAATGGTAGCTCCTGCAGCCGGATTTTATGCAACAGAAGGGTTAGGAAAAAATCAGATCAGGATAGCTTATGTGCTCAAAAAAGAACTCCTTATTAGAGCTGTAAACATATTAAAAGAAGCACTTACTAGATATCAGACACGTTGACGATACAAAAGAACATTCCCTTAAAAGGATATAACACCTTTGGCATTGCTGCCATTGCGAAGCAATTCGTTGAAGTTACACAACTCGAAGAATTGCGAACGGTCTTACAACAAAATGATTCTAAAAATATTTTTGTTCTGGGAGGGGGAAGTAATATGCTCCTCACTAAAGACCTGGATGCCCTGGTGATTTATGTAAATTTAAAAGGAATTGAAATTCTTGAACAAACCAACACTGAAGTACTTATTAAAGTTATGGCAGGGGAAAATTGGCACGAATTAGTGCTGTGGACGCTTTCTAAGGATTTTGGCGGTTTGGAGAATTTATCGCTCATTCCTGGGAGTGTTGGTAGTGCTCCCATACAGAATATAGGTGCCTATGGTGTAGAATTAAAAGATCATTTTGAGAGTTGTGAAGTGATGCATATGGATACACAGCGAATACAAACCTTCACCAAAGATGATTGCAAGTTTGGTTACCGGGAATCTTATTTTAAAAATGAAGGAAAAGGGGAATATGTCATCACCTCTGTAAACTTGCGCTTATCTGCCAGTAATCATATCTTACATACCTCGTATGGCACTATTGAGGCCGAACTGAAAAGATTAGGAATAGAACATCCAACTATCAATGATATTTCCCGGGCTGTCATCTCAATTCGGCAAAGTAAGTTGCCCGATCCAACACAACTTGGAAATAGTGGGAGTTTTTTTAAAAATCCTATTGTTGATAAGGC
>CBDUCK010000232.1:0-3965 GCA_965365635.1 uncultured Muriicola sp. | reverse complement strand
CCGATATAGATTGCATTATTCGTTACTGTGAAATAGATGTTATTGCAGTAGCTCAAGTGTTTCTTACATTGCGAAATGAGCCCCTATTAAAGGAGGGTGAAATAAAAACTATCTAGCGCAATGCCTATAGTATTGTTACGCTTCCTGGTATTTTAACTGGATGTACACCGGGAAATGATCGCTAAACCCGCCTAGATACCTTTTGCCAACAAAGGTCCTGAAAGGATTTCCTTTATAATTCCCCTGCCATTCCTTTAAAAAATGCTCATCAAAAATATTTGCATGGGCAAATCTATGCGTCCCCTTTTCGTTCGTAAGAAAGGTATTGGAAAAAAGTATTTGATCAAATAAAGACCAGGTAGCTTTGTAATTTGCACTCCCCCTGTTGTCGGTCAATAATTTTTCCATCGGATTTTGAAGGGTGCTTTCTGCTAGTAATCGTCGTATACTTTCAGCATCAGGGCCATCATTAAAATCTCCCATTACTAAATAATTTGGAACCGGGTCATCCAATTCTATCTTCTTCATAAATGACCGAATGGTTTCCGCTGCCTTAATGCGCTTATACGCCGTTTCTATTTCTCCAGACCTCCTTGAGGGCCAATGGTTCACAAAAACATGCACTTCCTCCTTGTTAAGAATACCCCTCACATACAAAATATCCCTTGTGGCATCTTTATTGCCATCGAGATTAAATACTGCAAGGTGTATGGTTTCTGAGGTTATAACTTCAAAATATTTCGGATGGTATAATAAAGCAGTGTCTATTCCGCGTTCATCCGGAGAATTGTAATGTACATAGCGATATCTGGCCTTCCGAAGAGATCTTGAGGTAATCAAATCTCTTATGACAGCTTCATTCTCTAACTCCGCTATCCCCACCAGCGCAGGAAATTTATTGCTTCCTTTGACTCCTAAACTGGCAATGGTCTTCGAAAGCTTTTTTATTTTCCTAGAATACCGCTTATAGGTCCATTTTTTTAATCCCATGGGGGTAAAATCATCATCGAGTTTCAAAGGGTCGTTTTTAGTGTCGAATAAGTTCTCCAAATTATAAAAGGCCACCGTGTAGATATTATTCGGCCTTTTCTTTTTAAAATAGGAAAACTGCATAGGTAGCTAAATATGAAGCTAAAAATACGAAATCGCTTGTCAGGTATTCGTAGCTTTGCATTATAAAGTGTATTATGCTCGAGAAGAAGACTATTGATCATGAAAAAGCGGTTCTCATTGGAGTAATGAATAGAGAACAGAATGAGGCTAAAGTTTCAGAATATTTAGATGAACTAGAATTTTTGACCTTTACAGCGGGCGGGGAAGTTTCCAGGCGCTTTGTGCAACGCATGGATATTCCCAATCCAAAGACCTATATAGGCAGCGGTAAGTTGGATGAAGTAGAAGCCTATATACAAGAGCACGATATCGGATCTGTGATTTTCGATGATGAACTTTCCCCTGTACAACAACGAAATATAGAAAAGCAATTACGTTGTAAGGTTATAGACAGAACAGGCCTCATTCTCGATATTTTTGCCCAACGCGCCCGTACAAGCTATGCCCGTACACAGGTAGAACTCGCCCAATATGAATACTTATTGCCAAGGTTAACCGGGTTATGGACCCACTTGGAACGTCAGCGTGGTGGTATTGGGATGAGGGGGCCCGGAGAAACAGAAATAGAGACCGACCGTAGAATTGTACGGGACCGGATCGCTCTTTTAAAAAAGAAACTTACCAAGATAGACAGGCAAATGGAAACACAGCGCGGCAACCGCGGTTCGTTGGTGCGTGTTGCGCTGGTGGGTTATACCAATGTGGGGAAGTCAACTTTAATGAATGTAATTAGTAAAAGTGATGTGTTTGCAGAGAATAAATTGTTTGCAACCCTGGATACAACAGTTAGGAAAGTGGTCATTGGAAATTTACCCTTTTTATTAAGCGATACGGTAGGATTCATTAGAAAGCTGCCAACCCAACTGGTAGAGAGTTTTAAAGGTACATTAGACGAAGTAAGAGAGGCAGACCTTCTCTTGCATGTGGTAGATATCTCACATCCAAACTTTGAGGAGCATATCGCCTCAGTTAATAAGATCCTGGGGGAGATAGGTTCCTCAGATAAAGAAACGATCATGGTCTTTAATAAAATAGACCTGTATACCCCGGAAGTCATCGAAGAAGATGATTTAACAACAGAGAGAACAAATAAGCATTTAACTTTAGACCAATGG
Source organism: uncultured Muriicola sp. (assembly GCA_965365635.1). Taxonomy (GTDB): domain Bacteria; phylum Bacteroidota; class Bacteroidia; order Flavobacteriales; family Flavobacteriaceae; genus Muriicola. Next base: position 1,737 of record CBDUCK010000232.1, on the reverse strand, counting down.
AAACAGACCTGGATGCAACAAGTTGGCACCAATGCCTTATTTATTTCTGCCTTAAATAAAGAAAACCTCGATGAGTTTAAAAAACGTGTTTATGAATGCGTTCGGCAAATACATGTCACTCGTTTTCCCTATAATAATTTTTTATATCCTGAAAATCTGGATGAGTTTTAGCAGAAAATAAGTTGTAAAGTAAGGTAGTTCATCGATTAAATTTACCGCTTGTATTTTTCACAACAACATCCTTTAGGTTGACAACAAAAATTGCCCTGAAGCAAGCCTCCCTGTTTACATTTACATCGTAGTTAAGTGTAAGTGTTTATCCCCAAATTAAACCAGAGCTTACTAACAAAGTGTTTATTTCCCCAAATAACGCTTAGCCAAAATGTTTGTGAAAAACCAAATCTTACAAACCTGCTTAATTAAAAAACCCCAATCGAAAGATCGGGGTTTTTTTAATTTTGTAATTTCTATTAAAGCTTATAAGACAGCCCCAATGTCCAATAGGTTTGTAGATCGTTATCTACATTATCGAAAGTGGCCCCTGTGTCTAACAGCGTATTTATGGCATAATTAAGTGCCTCCTGCTTGTTGTTTCTAAGCCCAAATTCAAAGCCCACACCTATCATCTTCCAAAGCGTATAAGAAAAAGAATTGGTCCACGTCCAGTTGCTCAGGTCAGCGCTTTCATAACTTTGAAACATAGATAAATTACTTTTGTAGTTAAGTGCCCCGAGGGTTCTTGTATAGTCTACTAATATTTTGGCTCCCAGTGAAGAATTAAAGATAGTATCCTCATCACTAAATACAAAGTTGTAGTTTAATGGATGCAGTACCACTACAAGATTGTCTGTTGGCGTCCAAGTACCCCCCACACCGAGATCTAAGTACCCAGGATCATTAAAATTACTTAATAAAGTAGTTCTGTATTCCCCTAAGGCAGAAATAGCAAAGTTTTTACCAATATTGCGGCCATATAAAGAAGTAAAATTAAACACATCTGTTGCTTGTCTAAAACTATCATCATCCGTAGGATCATCCTCATCATCTAATTTTACCCAACTTAAATTAACATTCACAGCATTCCGCCAGAAATATTTCTCTTGTTTTAGGTTAGCAAACGCATTTATGGTGACCCCGATATTCCCGGACGAATTGTTCGGAAATCCTTGAGCATACCAATTACTAAAACTAGACAGGTTAACTCCTATTACCCCAAAAGCCCCCTTTTTCCATCCAGGAAGGGCATCAATTTGGGATTGTAACGCATCTACCCTCCCCTGTATAGCTTTAATAGAATCTTTCTTTACTGCTTGTGTTGCTTTTAATTCTGCCTCTGTTTGCCCAAACATAAAAGTGGCACTTAACAGAAACACTGTGATAAATATTCTTGTTTTCATGTTATTTATTATTAGAATTGAAATTATTTACTAATTTTTTTGTCAGTTATTCCTACTTTTTCTTGTACAAAGGCACAGAGGAACACGCCTCCCCATACATAATGCTTTTGGCAACGTTCTGCAATTTAAACGTTACCCAGAGATAGGCATTAGGTGGTACTGGTTTTGTGGTACATCCTTTAATAATAACGGGTTTGTCTATATACTGGGATACCTCTAGTTTGTCTATAACCAATTGGTAAACAGCCGTTTCGAGCATTTCCAAATCTCCAACAACTACTTGTTTGGCATAAGGTTGCAAGGCAGTGGTTATCAACATATACGCCCAGCCCGGAATAAT
>CBDUCK010000231.1:0-3975 GCA_965365635.1 uncultured Muriicola sp. | reverse complement strand
TAGTAGCATATACAGTATATCACAAAAAATTCCCGAAAGCCACTAAAAAACCAATTAGATTGTAGAAATCTAATTGGTACAAATAGTTAGCCCAATCCTTTTATGAGAGCCACATTTTTTTGTCGGAGAATCTTGCAAAAAGCAATAAAAAAACACCTATTGTTATAACAAGAAGGGGAATTATGATTCCTTGAGTCTGTCCGTATACTTCTGCTGCATTGGTCATGAAGAATGCGTATCCCATTTGCACAAGAATGCCTAATAATGAGATGGCCAGGGCAGCTTTACCCCATTTTTTGCGTAAAAGCAAGCCAATGCATCCTATAGCTCCTCCCCAGACAGCAATGGCAAAAGCAGCCGTAACCCAGGCAGGTGTATTTTCCATTAAAGCTACTTGATCCGAAGGCATTTGTGCTTGTAGCTCTTCTTTCATGAAAGCTTGGCCAAGATAGTTCATTACCCCCATTAGGTTCCAAAGAAGTGCAATTACACTTACAACCCAAAACCATACAGGTGGTTTAACTGTTTGAGAATTTGTCATTATTAAAAGTTTAGTTGTTGAGTGACTACAAAATACAAAATTTATACATAGCTCGCACTTCCTCACATCAGTTGAATTTTTATGGGTAATTAACTTATTAGAATTGGGAGGATTCAATTGGCAACTTATAGCCATAAAAGGAATATGTATATTTAAAATCTCTAAAAGAAAGATGAAAAAAAAATATTCATATTTAGTGCGTTTACAATATTTGGGTTTTCGTTACAGTGGCTGGCAGAAACAACCTGGTCAGCGAACCATAGAGAGCATGCTTCAAAAAACGCTAAAATTTATAGCCCCTGAGAAAAAGTTCAAGATGGTGGGAGCGGGCAGAACCGATGCCAAGGTCTCCGCATTAGAAGGGGCAATGCAATTATTTACTGACCACGGCCCTATTGAAAACACCAGTAGCTTCATTGAGCTATTCAACGAAAATTTGCCTCCGGACATCAAAATACTCTCCATAAAAAAGGTGCCACCGGCCTTTGCGATTATTCAGCATAAAAAAAGTAAGGAATACAATTATCTATTCTCTTTTGGAACTAAGAATCATCCTTTCAGTGCTCCTTTTATGGCCAATATTCTTTACGACCTAAACATAGATCTAATGAAAGAAGCAGCAGTCCTGTTTTGTGGAACCCATAATTTTAAAAGTTACACGGCAAGAAGGCAGCCTAATACAAAAGTAATTAGAACCATTACATTTTGTGAAATCTCTATAAACACAATTTTACAAGCTAATTTTTTTCCAGAAAACAGCTATGTTTTAACAGTACGGGGAGAAGGATTTATGCGATATCAAATACGAATGATTATGGGTGCTCTAATTTTATTAGGCAAAGGAGAAATAGGAATGCAAACCATTGAAGACTCTCTTACCGGTGAGGAGGAAGTTCTCATTCCATATGTAGCTCCCGGATCCGGGCTGTTACTAAATAAAATAGAATTTAATTAGCGTACAAATCTTCCTTATCTTTAAGAAAACAACCGTTACATGAGTAAACATCAACATTCCGAAAGGCGAGGCCGTTCTAAGAAGTCTAAGATGGACCATAAATTAGGAAAAGCTCCGGGAACCATAATTTACATGGGAAGTCGGGAAGATTCCGTTAGTAGTTTATATGTCATAGCCTATTCCGAAGAAGAATTGGAAGAGTATAGTCCTGAAAAAATTGGATCCTTAACAGAGGAGAAAGATTCAAAAGTAGAATGGATCAACTTAGTTGGGCTTAGCGATGTAAATTTTATTGGAAAACTTGGGAAAGCATTTCATTTAAACCCTTTGGTGCTAGAAGATGCCGTTCATACCGATCAACGTCCCAAAATAGATGAATACGAATCATATATTTTTGGGGTATTTAAGATGATGTATCTAGATAAAGAGCAACATCTAGTAGTAGAGCATATGGCGATGGCATTATTTGAGAAGCAGGTGCTTGTGTTTCAGGAGTTAAAAGAGGATGTATTCGAAACGGTCAGGCAACGGATCAGAACAAAATCTGGCCATGTGAGAAGCAGGGGTGCCGATTATTTATTTTTTGCTCTTTTAGATGCTATCATAGACCATTATTTTGTGATCTTAGAACACGTTAATGAACGTATAGATGTTCTGGAAGAAGAGGTATACACCAACCCCGTCCCCGAAACAGCTCGTAAAATACAGGAATTAAAAAAAGAGATTTTAAGAATACGACGTTATATGTCCCCTGTTAGAGAACTGGTTGGCAGGCTCATAGATACTGAACACCCTCTTATAAGCAAAGGCACCAAATTGTTCTTGAAAGATGCGATGGATCATTGTTTGGAAATAAACGAAAGTCTGCATATTTGCAGAGAATTGGTAATGAGCCTTATGGATATGTATATGAGCAACGTAAGTAATAAAATGAACGAGGTAATGAAAGTGCTAACCATTATGGCGTCTATTTTTATTCCCTTAACTTTTATTGCTGGTATCTATGGAATGAACTTTGAATATATGCCCGAACTACAATGGCAATTCGGCTATTTTGTTGCCCTGGGCCTTATGCTAAGCATACTTGTTATTATGTTGCTTTACTTTAAGCGAAAACGCTGGATCTAAGGCTCGCTGTTCTGCAACAGGTTTCCTGATGGGTAAACGATAATACACCAGTACGTACTTCTTTTTTTTGTACATTGATTTAAAATGAATTTGTATGCCATATTGGGGATATACTCTTATTCTAGTTTTGTTAGCATATACTATCGTTAGTGTTCTACTCTATGTTCTCCAGGATTATCTAATGTTTAAACCAGAAAAACTTCCCAAGGATTTTCAATTTTACTATGAACACCAGGAGATAGAAGAGTACAATGTAGAAACCAGAGACGGGGCTATTATTAATGGATTGCGATTTAAAACTAAGAATCCGAAAGGGATAGTATTCTACCTAAAAGGGAATTCTAAGAGTATTAAAGGATGGGGGAAATTTGCGGTAGATTTCACCAGACATGGCTATGATGTATTAATGGTCGATTACCGGGGTTTTGGGAAAAGCACAGGAAGACGCACGCAAAAAGCAGTTAAAAGAGATATGCAAGTGGTCTATGACAAGATAAAGGAAAAGGTAGATGAGAAATTTATTATTCTCTACGGGCGGTCTCTGGGTTCTGGCTTTGCCGCTAAATTAGCTTCTATGAATAATCCCAGAATGCTCATATTAGATGCCCCATACTATAGTCTGCGTCATGTAGCTAAAAAATACATACCCTTTATGCCTTTGTCGCTGTTGTTAAAATTTCCAATGCCAACCTACAAGTGGTTAAAATATGTAAACTGCCCCATTCATATCATTCATGGCACGGACGATCGGTTAATACCCTATAGAACCAGTGTGCGCCTTTCTAAAATAAAGCCTTTGCAAACGACGTTGCATACTGTAATTGGAGGAGGGCATAAAAACCTGAATACTTTTGAGTCGTACCATGGAATGTTGACAGAAATTATCAATTCCAAACCAAAAAAAATAAACCTGGAAGGATCTAGTATCCAAGTTAATCATGCTTCAGAAAGCCTAAATGCGTAGCCTAGGTAAGATTTTTAGCATTCTAATTATTGTTCTATTATTCATGGGGAGTATGCTTTATTTTATACAGGAGAAACTAATATTTTTACCCACAAAACTTTCAAAAGATTTTGAATATTCTTTTCAATATCCATTTGAGGAGATCTTTTTAACTACGGAAGATGGTGCCGTTCTAAATGCACTTCACTTTAAAAATACAAACCCACAAGGTGTCATTCTTTATTTTCATGGCAATGCCGGGGATCTTTCACGATGGGGACAAATAGCGACCTATTTTGTTGAAAAAAACTATGATGTGGTAATAATGGATTACAGAACCTATGGTAAAAGTACAGGCGAGTTAAGTGAAGATGCCTTGTTGAAAGATGCCCAGCTTTTTTACGATTA
>CBDUCK010000230.1:0-4001 GCA_965365635.1 uncultured Muriicola sp. | reverse complement strand
TGAGAAACGCCCTTTACTTCATTTCCAAAAATCACCACATACGATTCTGATGGGTCGGGAGTGTATTGGTGCAACATAACAGCCTGTTCTGTTTGCTCGATGGCCAAACAGGTATGTTGCTTTTTTAATTCTTTAATTAAGGTAACTGCACTCTCTTTGTACTCCCAGGTAACACTTTCCGTTGCGCCCAGCGCCGTCTTATGAATATCTTTATGTGGCGGAGTGGCAGTAATTCCACAGAGATAGATCTTTTCAACAAGAAATGCATCGGCCGTTCTAAAAACAGATCCAATGTTGTTGAGGCTGCGAATATTGTCTAGGACAATGATCAGTGGAATCTTAGGAGCCTCTTTAAACTCCGCCAGTTCCAATCTGTTTAATTCCTTATTCTTTAGTTTCCTCATATGCTTAATTTTCCGGCGCTTCTTACACTATATCTAATGTGATACCCTATTGGCTTTTAAGTTATCCGAAAATATCAACAACCTTTTACATTCCCTGAGTAAAATAGTACATTCGTTTCGAAGCCCAAAGATAATCCTAACGCATTTATTTTAGTGTCGAAAGCAGAAATTCCAAAGAAGGTGACCCCTTTAATGAAGCAGTACAACACCATCAAGGTTAAATATCCTGATGCCCTGTTGTTATTTAGAGTGGGGGATTTTTATGAAACTTTTGGAGAAGATGCCATCAAAGCTTCAAAAATCTTAGGAATTATCCTTACGCATCGGAATAATGGAGGTTCTAAAACGGAATTAGCCGGTTTTCCACACCATTCGCTGAACACGTATTTACCTAAATTAGTAAAAGCTGGGCATCGGGTGGCCATATGCGATCAACTGGAAGATCCCAAGCAGACCAAAACGATCGTTAAAAGAGGGGTAACGGAATTGATTACTCCCGGGGTGGCTTTAAACGATGATATTCTTAGCATAAAAAATAATAATTTCTTGTGTGCCCTTCATTTTGGAGGCAACAACCTTGGCGTTGCCTTTGTAGATATTTCTACAGGGGAGTTTTTGACGGCCGAAGGCTCCGCGGAAGAAATCGATAAATTATTGCAAAACTTTGGGCCCAATGAAGTTTTAATTTCCAAAAATCACAAAACCGATTTCAACGAAATCTTTGGCACTCAATTTCACACATTTTATCTGGAAGACTGGATTTTTCAGGAAGATTATGCTACCGAATCGCTACAGGGTCATTTTAAAACCACCTCTTTAAAAGGCTTTGGTATTTCTGGTTTAAAAAATGGGATTATAGCCGCAGGGGCTGTACTGCATTACCTTTCCGAAACAGAACACAAACGTTTGCAGCATATAAATGCCCTGGTACGTGTAGCCCAGGAAGAGCATGTATGGATGGATAGGTTTACGATTAAAAACCTCGAACTATACCATTCTAACAATCAGGGGGCGGTTACCTTACTGGAAGTAATAGATAAGACCATCTCCCCCATGGGCGGGCGTTTGTTAAAAAGATGGTTGGCCCTCCCATTAAAGGATATTGAAAAGATCAGGAGCCGGCATCAGAGTGTTTCCTATTTATTAGAACAGGAAACTACCTTGCAAAAATTACAGCAATCTATAAAGAACATAGGAGATCTGGAGCGACTCATCGCCAAGGTTGCCACAGGCAAGGTAAATCCAAGAGAGACTGTCCACTTAAAGAATTCTCTTGAGGCCATTGTGCCTATTAAACATCTCCTGTCACAAGCCAATGCCGATGCCATACAGGCTATTGGGGAGGGTCTGGATGAATGTACCCCCTTGCGAAATAAGATAAAAGAAGTGCTCTTCGAAGAAGCCCCGGTTAACCTGCAGAAAGGCCTGGTAATTGCAGCAGGGTATTCCCCGGAACTGGATGAACTTCGAGGCCTGGCCACTTCGGGCAAAGATTATTTGGATAAAATGCTGGCCAGGGAGACAGAGCGTACTGGCATTACCTCATTAAAGATCGCCTCCAATAATGTTTTTGGATATTATATTGAAGTACGCAATACACATAAAGACAAGGTGCCCGAGAATTGGATTCGGAAGCAAACCCTGGTGAATGCGGAGCGTTATATCACCGAAGAATTAAAAGAATACGAGGCCAAAATTTTAGGAGCTGAAGAACGTATCCAAATGTTAGAGCAGCAATTGTTTTCGCAACTCGTCTTATGGATGCAAGAATATATTGTAGTTGTTCAGAAAAATGCCCAGGGGATTGCCACCCTGGACTGCCTCTGTGGATTTGCCCAACTCGCCAAAGAAAACAGCTATGTGGCTCCTGTAATGAACGATTCTACGGAACTAATCATCACTAAAGGAAGGCACCCGGTAATAGAAAAGCAACTCCCCATGGGGGAAGCCTATATTCCTAATGACGTACTATTAAACCGGGAGGAACAACAGATCATTATGATTACCGGGCCCAATATGAGTGGTAAATCGGCTATTTTAAGGCAAACAGCGCTCCTGGTATTATTGGCGCAAATGGGCAGTTTTATCCCTGCCGAAGCAGCTACCATTGGTGTAGTAGACAAGATCTTTACCCGTGTAGGTGCCAGTGATAATATTTCCATGGGGGAGTCTACCTTTATGGTAGAGATGAACGAAACCGCCTCTATCCTAAATAATTTATCCGAACGAAGCCTTGTATTGCTCGATGAAATTGGGCGAGGTACCAGTACCTATGATGGGATCTCTATTGCCTGGGCTATCTCAGAATACTTACATGAACATCCCAGCAGGGCCAAAACGTTATTTGCCACCCACTACCACGAATTAAATGAAATGGCCACCACATTTGGTCGGATCAAAAATTTTAATGTAGCCGTAAAGGAACTTCAGAATAAGGTGCTGTTTTTACGCACGCTCACCCCGGGAGGCAGTGCCCATAGTTTTGGAATTCATGTAGCTAAAATGGCGGGGATGCCTCAGCAGGTGATTCAAAAAGCGAATAAAGTGCTCAAAAAATTGGAGCAGTCTCATTCTAGTGAAGAGCTTACCGGAAAATTACAAGCGGTCTCCAACGACATGCAGTTGAGCTTCTTTAATTTAGATGACCCGTTGTTAGAAGAAATTAAGGAAGAGATTGTGAATTTAGACATCAACACCCTTACCCCTGTTGAGGCCCTGATGAAGCTGAATGAAATAAAGCGATTGTTATCTAAAAACAAAAAAGCGACTTCCTAAATTCCCTGCAAGCACTTTGATTATTTTTAATCGCTACCCTGTACTTCTTTTTACATGAAAGTTCTTTGCTTTTTATAGAATTGTATTAAATTTGCGTCCGCATCTGATTTGGATGTGATGTTCTTTACAATCGCGAAAATAGCTCAGTCTGGTAGAGCGCCACCTTGCCAAGGTGGAAGTCGCGGGTTCGAATCCCGTTTTTCGCTCATTATAGGATCTACCTACTGCATCATAGAGATAGTTACTATCTTGGCAGTTGAGCTCGTGTGATGGTCCCGATAGCTATCGGGAGGTAGGCATGTTACTTTGGTAACCTGTTTATGAATCAACGAGTTGGAAAGTTTGCTCGAGTGGTGGAATTGGTAGACACGTTGGACTTAAAATCCAATGGACATTAGTCCGTGCGGGTTCAAGTCCCGCCTCGAGTACAGATGGAAGGAAAAGCCGTAGCAAATGCTACGGCTTTTTTATTTTATGGGCCGAGCCGAAGGCACTTCGAGCGAAAGCCCGGGGAATAAAAAAGCGGCGCCTGGTGCCGGATTTTCCTTTTTCAAAATGACGTAACGGGACAAACCGACGAAGGAGGTAATTCCCCGCCTCGAGTACTTAAACCCTTGTTAATCTATTGATTTTCAGGGTTTTTCATTTTTTACAGTAACATTATAGTAACAAAGTATAAGTAATCATAATGATTTCTTTGACTAAAAAAATTGGTCTAAGTATCTCCTCAATTATTAAAAAACATTAATTATTTAATTAACTATTCACTCTATAATCAAATAAAATCATTAATGATCCTAGATTTAAAAAAGATTATTAATA
>CBDUCK010000229.1:0-4021 GCA_965365635.1 uncultured Muriicola sp. | reverse complement strand
CTGTATTGCAACCTGCAAAGATTACCATGCATATGGTTATGGCTCTTCTGATAGTGGCGCTGTTAATATTCCTGGTACAAAAAACACAAACCGGCCAGAATGAGGTTGCGTCCGATAAAAAAACAAATTTGTTATTGTGGTTGGCACTTGGTTTAACCATCATACAAATCATCATAGGAACCCAGGTAAGACAGTTCATTGATGATCAAATCAGTTACCTTGGGGAACAAGCTAAAGAGCTGTGGTTGTTAGAGCCCCAACTAGAGTTTTATATACATCGATCCTTTTCAATCCTGGTAGTACTTTTAAACCTTTTTATTGCCTATACCATCTATAAAAAGAGTTTACGACTAAACAAGATGAACTGGGTACTTGGGCTAATTGGAGTAGAGGTTCTAACCGGGATAGGGATGTATTATTTCGACTTCCCCTTTGGCAGTCAGCCCCTTCATCTCGTAATAGCTTCATTACTTTTCGGTGTTCAATTCTATTTGGTTTTGGAAACGCAAAAGACAAAAATTAGGCTGGAATCTTTGTAACTTTGTAACCTAGAATAAATTTGAACACATGATTTATAAAATCCGGATCATTCTTGATACGAAAGAAGATATTTTCCGAGATATTGAAATTGAAGCTGAAAATTCGCTGGAGGATTTACACAATGCCATAACACAGGCTTTTGGATTCTTGGGAGACGAAATGGCTTCTTTCTATACCTGTGATGAAAAGTGGAATCAACTAGAGGAAATAGCCCTTTTTGATATGAGTGAAAAAGGTTCGGATGTTCGGTTGATGAACGAAACCTTTCTAGAGGACGTATTAACCAAAGATAGCCCGAAACTAATTTATGTCTACGATTTCTTAAGCATGTGGACCTTCTTCGTTGAATTGGCAGACATTGTGGAAAATGTGGAAGGATTTGATTATCCCCATGTTCTCTTCAGTTTTGGAGAACTTCCTGATAGCCCCCCGGAAAAGAATTTTGAGTCCGATCCCACCTTTGATTTTGAAGAACCCTTTGAAAGTTATGACGATTTAGATTTCGATGAAAATTGGAACTAAAGTGCCGTTTCCAAATTTATAATTTAATTGTTCCGAGTTACTGCTAATCCTACGTCTTAAATCTAAAAATTTTACTGCTACATGATTAATCTATTCAATACCCAAATCGATAGTCTTTCCCTGCACCGTGTTGGAAATAAAACAAAAAGTGAAGGCATATTTTTGTCTGAAGACGTTCAGCGTCTGAACGATGAGACCAATGGGCTATTAAAAGAATTCTTCTTTAAACCCTTTCGTGAAAAGGAAGAAAATTATTTCAAATTATCCCATGAATCCGACGTAGCTTTTAATGAAGTATACCAGTATGTCACAGAAATATTCAAAAATACCAAAGAAGCTCATAATCAATCCAAAAAAATAGCCAGGTATTTGTATGAGCAATCTAACCACCCCAATATAAAAAGTGGAGAAGTATTTGTTGCCCATTTAACCGATGTAGTACTAGATAATGAGAAGGTTAGTGCCGTAGGGATATTTAAAAGCGAGATAAAATCAGATTTTTTACAATTTGAGGAAAAAGGAAGCCATCTGGAGATGATCTTAGAGCATGGTGTTAACCTCAACAAATTAGATAAAGGATGTCTCATTTTTAATGTACAATCGGAAGAAGGCTATAAAGTACTTTCCATAGATAACAACCGATATGACACAAAGTATTGGCTCGAAAATTTCTTGGGGGTGAATGTGTTGCCTGATGATAATTTCTACACTAAAAATTATTTAAAGTTTTGTCAAAACTTTGCCAAAGATGTCGTCTTGCCTGCTGAAGACAAACAACAGGAAGTACTGTTTATGAACAGGGCTGTGAACCATTTTGCTAAAAATGACGACTTTGAGGAAACTACGTTTCTAAATGACGTTATGGAGAACCCAGAACTAATCCCTGAATTTAAGCACTACAAAGTAGAAAAAGGCCCCAAATACAGCATTGAAGATGTATCTAATTTTCCTATCGCTAACAAGGCAGTATCTGACTCAAGAAAGAAGATTAAAAACGTTATACAACTAGATACTAATATTCAGATTAAACTAGATTTTATAAATCCAGAATCTGCCGAGCGCTTTGTAGAAAAAGGATGGGACGAAGAAAAACAGATGTACTATTACCTCGTTTATTTTAATAAGGAAATGAAAAATTAAATCGGCACATCCTCCGCTCAACTTTTGTATTAATAGAATCTTTTACTCCATGATTTGCCGCATAGTTACATCTTCATAATTTCGTTTAACGAAGTCTAGGGTGCGATGAAGTATTTCCCCCATGTTTTTGCATTTTTTGAATTCCATGTCATGTGTAAAATCATAGATTTCTTTTTTGAGTAGCACAACATTCTCGGGTACAGAAATAGTATCCGATTTACAGGCACTTATCAATCGTTTTATCCGCTTGTTAGCGCTAATAATTCGTTTGGCCACAATAGAGCGCTCCTCTACCTTGTACTGCTCAATAGAACTTTCCAACAACCTGCTGGATACCAACTCTACCATTTTATAGTTTTCCTTAAAAAACTGAGGCCGATACACTTTAAACTTACCTTCATAGCACTGCTGGTCAAAATCTATCGCCCTAATTTTATATACTACATGATCAAAATCGTGTATTGGTATAATAACATAATTGTAAGAACGCATATCTCCCAGTAATTGTATCATACAGCGTTCATTAAACTTCACAAATTCTTTGGCAAGTTGCGACTTTTGAGGATCGGTGCAATGTGGTAACATATTCTTTATAAACACATCTCCCGGAATCCCTGCTATATGCTCCTCAATAAGGGTGTCTTCATGAACCAGGTAATTCAGATTGTAAGGTGAAAGCATGTGCTCTAATTCTAGTCCGTAGATACGGGATGCGTCGGTTTTTTTTATGTAGAAATGGGTGAAATTATCATTTAAGATATTTCGAACTTTAATCCTGAATGGCTTTGAGTTACCAAACGTGCAATAATCTACCGCATCTATACTCAGGTATTCAAAAATACTATCGCTCCCATCCGAATGAAGGATAGAATACACTTTTTTTAGGTTCAGGTCAATTTCTTGTCGTTCTGAATCCGAATAGTAAGTGCGTATCCATAAAGTATCCTCCCCTTCATCATCATAAACCACTACTGACCCCGCAAACCTGAGTAAATCCTCATAAAAAATGGGAATCTCCGTTTTTCGGTTATAATATTCTAAAAAGGTATCCAGCTTTTTAGACACCGGAAACGAAGGTTTCTTTTTAGACATTAATCGTTGTTGGGTCATACTTTTTAGAACTTAATTTTTACTGTTTTGTAACAAAATAACGATTTATTCGTCAAATTACTATAAACTACTTAAAACAACTCCCTATTTGGAAACGATTCTAACGGTATCTAACCTTACCAAAAAATTTGGAGGCCTTACGGCCGTAAAGGACTTGTCCTTTACCATAGAAAAAGGAAATGTGTATGGGATTCTTGGTCCTAATGGGAGTGGTAAATCTACCACACTCGGGATTGTGCTCAACGTGGTAAACCGCACCAATGGATCATTTAACTGGTTCGGTGGTAATACCAGTACACATGAGGCATTAAAAAAAGTAGGCGCTATCATAGAACGCCCTAATTTCTATCCCTACATGTCCGCATTGCAGAATTTAAAATTGGTATGTAAGATCAAGGAAGTATCTCCGGATAAAATTCAGGATAAATTAGAATTAGTGGGGTTATGGGAAAGAAAAGATAGTAAGTTCAAAACCTTTTCACTGGGTATGAAGCAGCGACTTGCGATTGCTTCCGCCCTCTTAAATGATCCTGAAATTTTAATCCTGGATGAACCTACTAATGGTCTCGATCCACAGGGAATACATCAAATTAGGGAAATCATTAAAAAAATTGCCTCTCGGGGAACTACTATTTTATTGGCTTCTCACCTGCTGGATGAAGTAGAAAAGGTTTGCAGCCATGTAGTTATTTTACGAAAAGGTCAGAAA
>CBDUCK010000228.1:0-4024 GCA_965365635.1 uncultured Muriicola sp. | reverse complement strand
AACCTTCTGTTTAAAACTATTTAGCATACCAGATTGTACATCTTTTATATTTCAATGTTAAGGGTTTCATAAAAATATTGTACCTTATTAGTGCGATAAAACTTGAAAAATAAAATATATCAACATGAAAAAATTTCTTAAAATCATTTCTGTCCCATTATTATTAATTTTTGCGGCAGTTATTACCTCCTCCAAACCAAATTCCATGCATACTATTCAAGGTACATGGGAACTAGATAGCTTTTATTTTTATGAAGGTGACAATATAGATACTGTTGACAAAGCTGATGGATACAGGCAAGTAAACGGATAAAGAACTCATTGAAACCATTGAATATGGAGATGCCGGAATGATGTCCGCCCTGGATACCATGAGGGTATTTACTTTTGAATTGGTATTGGGTGATAATTCCTATAGCCAGATTAATAGAGATGAAAATGGCAATCGAACTTTTTCTGAGAATTATACCCGGATCGATTAAAGAAAGTTTACTGCATAAAAAAAGCCCTGATAAAATCTCAGGGCTTTTTTTTTGTCTATAGACATCAGTTCACTTCTGCAGGGGTTTCTACCGAAGCCAAATAGCGTTCTGCATCTAACGCAGCCATACACCCTGTGCCAGCCGCTGTTACTGCCTGTCGGTATTCTTTGTCCTGAACATCTCCACTGGCAAAAACACCTGGTTTACTTGTCTTTGTTGACTTCCCATGGGTAATTAAATACCCGGTTTCGTCCATTTCCAATTGTCCTTTAAATATGTCCGTATTTGGTTTATGACCAATTGCCACAAAGAATCCCGTAATCGGAATCTCCTCTTTGGCTCCGGTTTTGTTGTTAATCATCCGAAGACCTTCAACAACCTGTTCCCCTAAAATCTCATCTACTTCTGTATTATAACGCACATCAATGTTGGCAAGACTCTTTACACGATGCTGCATTGCTTTAGAAGCACGCATTTCATCCCTGCGGATCAACATAGTAACTTTTTTGCAGATGTTGGCAAGATAGGAGGCTTCTTCTGCAGCGGTATCTCCTCCGCCAACAATGGCTACTTCCTGACCCTTGTAAAAAAATCCGTCACAAACGGCACAAGCTGAAACACCTCCCCCCCTGAGTCGCTGTTCACTTGGTATATTCAGATATTTAGCAGAAGCACCGGTAGAAATAATTACCGTTTCTGCCTCCACTATTTTATTATCATCGATGGTTACTTTGTGGATGCCCCCTGGTTCTGAACTAAATTCTACCGCGGTAGCCATTCCTATTCGAACTTCAGTACCAAAGCGCTCTGCTTGTTGTTGCAACTGAACCATCATGGTTGGACCATCTATACCTTCAGGATATCCAGGAAAATTATCTACTTCTGTTGTTGTTGTTAATTGGCCCCCCGGTTCCATTCCGGTATACATAATTGGCTTCAGGTCTGCTCTTGCAGCATAAATGGCTGCTGTATACCCTGCAGGACCAGATCCTAAAATAAGGGTTTTTATACGTTCTATCTTTTCTGACATAACTTCTATTTAGTTCTAATTACTTCGGTATAAAAGTAGGTTTTTCATCAAAAACCTTACTTCAAAAGTTATTAAAAGTTTTTATACTTCCAAAAACCCATTTATTAGCTTCAATTCTGTAAACGATCCCTAGTTGGAGAGATCATTCCTACTGATGCCACTGTTCTAAACCCAACATGTTCCAATGACGAGTCTGTGCTTGTGGCCATCCTGGAAGTTATTCGGTAACTGGCACAGTATGAAGCATTACAGAGAAATGACCCCCCTTTTATTATTTTTTCTATGGCATACGGATTACCCGCATTAAAAGCCGTAGCGGCTCCTTTCGGATTTAAGGATAGTACGTTTTGCGAAATTTCTTTATAGTAATTAGAGTTATACCAGTCCTGAGTCCATTCCCATACGTTTCCTGCCATATCGTATAGCCCAAAACTGTTCGGCGGATACGACATTACGGGGGCCTTATTCTCAAAACCATCACTAGAATTATTCTGTATCGGAAAATCGCCATTCCAGGTATTCGCCATCTGAGACAACAGAGTAGCATCTGTTCCCCAGGAATACAAAGCGTCTTTCTGATTTGATCTTGCGGCATACTCCCACTCGGCCTCTGTAGGCAATCTTCTTCCTGCCCATTTACAATATGCCTCCGCATCTTCATATGCAATGTGAACAACCGGGAGCGTTTCCTTACCTATAATTGAACTTTCTGGTCCTTTAGGATATTTCCAATTAGCTCCTATCGTCCATTCCCACCATTGTGAAAAATCGTTCAGATTTGCAATTGGAAGCTTGGATTTCTTAAATACAAGCGATCCAGGTTGCATAATAGAATCTGGCGGTTTCGCTGTTCCTTCAGGAAGCTGCTTCTTCATCTCATCCCAATCTATTGCACGTTCTGCAATGGTTTTATAGCCCGTTTCCTGCACAAAACGAGCAAATTGTTTATTGGTCACCTCATGGATGTCCATAAAAAATCCATCCACCGCCACACTATGTGCCGGTCTTTCGTGTGACATAGCCATAGAATCTTCTGGTAAAGCCCCTTGTGAAAAGGTGCCGCCAGGAATCCAAACCATTCCCTTGGGTGTTTCTATGTTTTCTGGTTGTGCTAAAAGAATGTTTACGGAATGTTCCTGAGGTAATTCAGGAGATTCTAACGTCTCCTGTTTTTGATTTTTACAGTTTATCAGTAGCGTAAATACCAAAAAGACTATTAGCCCAATAGCAGTATTATAACACAGTGATTTTCTCATACATCATTCGATTTATTGCTCCACTAGTAAGCCAGTTTCAATCGCAGGGATTCTAAATCTGTCCAATACAGCATTCTGGTGTTCTCTTTTAAAAATTTCCGCGGCTTCTTTAACTATTTCCGGATGAGCGGCCGCCAAATTATTCAGTTCTTTAGGATCGTTGCTTAGGTCGTATAATTCTAAGGTGGGTTCCTCTTTATCTGTCTTTAGATTTTTTCGAATTACTTTCCAATCCCCCATCCTTATGGCCACCTGACCTCCATATTCCGGAAATTCCCAGAAAAGGAACTCATGAGCCACTTGCGCTTCTGTGTTTAAAAGTGTAGGCAAAAAACTAATCCCGTCATTAGTTGCGGGGGCATTAAAGCCGGTAAGCTCTGCCAAGGTTGCCATTACATCATAATGGGCAGAAATATGATCTGTAGTAGATTTCGCTTTAATCCTATTTGGCCATGTAGCAATCATGGGAACCCGTATTCCTCCCTCGTGCACAAAACCCTTTCCTTTTCCATAGGTGGCATCAAAAATACCTCCGCTATTAAACCATTCCGGATCTGCACCTCCTGCATAGGACGGACCGTTATCCGAGGTAAATATGATTAATGTATTGTCGTAAATACCTGCTCTTTTTAATAGTTTAACAAGTTTTCCAACATTTTCATCTAGATAGGAAATCATGGCAGCATACCCGGCACGAGGATTTTTATGCGGAAAATAACCCATTCCCTTCCCGGCCGTATACGGTGTTTCATCTCCAAATTTTCCAATATAATAGTCTACCCATTTTTTTGGAGCCTGTAATGGCACATGTGGGATGGGAGTAGCCCAATAAAGGAAAAACGGATGCTCCTTGTTAGTAACCACAAATGAACTTAGTTCCTTAAAAAGAAGATTCGGAGCATATTCCTTAAGATTATATGAGTTGTAATTTCTAGATAAATGAGGATCGGCACCTTTCTGTAATCCTGTATGCGGCGCAATGGTATCATTAAGCAGATGCACTCTATTTTCATTTTTATACAAATGCAGTGGGTAATACGTGTGGGCCTGGCGCTGACAATTGTATCCAAAGAAAAAGTCATATCCCATTTTGTTTGGTATGGCATCTGTATGCGGTGCACCAAGACCCCATTTACCTACCATTCCGGTAACATACCCCACTTCCTTTAATTTTTGCGGCAAGGTTATGGTGTTTGCAGGAATAGGTCGTTGACCTTCTAAGGTAGAATCCCTTGCCATTGCCCGGTAGTCCCAAA
>CBDUCK010000227.1:0-4146 GCA_965365635.1 uncultured Muriicola sp. | reverse complement strand
ACCTGGACTTATAAATTTGACAGTATTTATGATTTCCGAAAAGGTATTCTCACCATCGACCTGAAGAAAGGCAAAATCTCCCTCCGGATCGGCATCGTACCCAAAAAAGTGTGGAATTTGCTTCAGAATAATTATGATTCCAATCCCGGTAAGCATTCCTTTAATTACAGATGAGGGAAAATAATAGCCGATTACTCCGGCTTTTAAAATTCCAAAAAGAATTTGAATAGCCCCACCTAACACCACAGCTACCAAAAAGTTTTCATAGCCACCAAGTGTGCCTATAGCCGCTAGTACAATAGCTGCAAGACCCGCTGCCGGGCCGCTAACACCTATTTTAGATCCACTTAGGCCACCAACAACAATTCCACCAACAATCCCCGCAATAAGTCCAGAGAATAAAGGCGCGCCACTTGCCAGAGCAATTCCTAAACATAAGGGGAGTGCTACAAAAAATACAACGATACTTGCGGGGATATCGTTTTTTAAAGTCTTAAACATAGTATAAAGATTTTTTGGACCTATACCAAAATAGTGTCCGGTTAGTAAAGAAAACAAACAAATAAGAAGCTTGGTAGTTCTATTTTGGAGGGGGTAGGAGAATCTCTGCGGAATTACTTACTTCGTCTTTCGAAATATCTATAAAAAGGATTCGACCATTTATTTGGCCATTAATTGAAGCATACTGATTACAATTTGAAATAATTTTTTCCTCACCCAAATCTTTTTTTTCTTCTTCCTGCGGCTCCTCCTCAGTCATATTTAAACAAATAAAGTTATTGTCATCAGAAAACAGGCTAAGAATAGGTGGCGTAAGTGTCCCCAAAATCCAAACAGATGATATTATGATCAGTACAATAGATTTCATATGCAACTAATTAAAATAGTAAAAATAATAGGAATACTATCAAAATAATGTTAAAAATCTTTTAACATTTTAAGGTCAACGGCAGGGATCCAACCTGTTTTACCATCCACCAGTCGTATTTTAACCCAATCCTCTAAACGGTCTTCAACAGTAACTTTAGAACCTTCATGGAGTATAAAGACCTCTTCGCTCCGCACATTAGGTTCTGCTTTTATTCTAGACTCCTCTGCAAAAAGAATGGCGGGTTGAGATGCTTTAAAATCCCGGGATTGCACTACCGCCATAAGTACTGAAATGATTGAAAAACCAAGGAAGAAAAAACTTATGATAAAGGAAATCCTCTTTTGATTCGTAAATCGCAAGAAATAAAACGCTAAATAAAACGCTACAAAAAGGAACACGCAAAAAACAGCCGTATACGCCCATTGATCATACGTAAGAATATTTTTGAAACCAGCAACGATTTTAGAAATACTCGTTTGGGGGAGTGGTTCTATAGCATCTATTGTCATATTCTGTGCAAAGGCCAAATTATTCTTTATTTCAGAATCATTGGGCGCTAATAACAATGCCTTTTCATAATAGTAGATACTAGGCCCTATCTTGTTTAGTTTATAGTAGGAATTCCCTATATTAAAATACAGATTAGCCGAATGCTCCCCATTTTCTAATATTTCCAGATAATTTTCGATAGCCGCCTCATAATTCCCTTTATTGTATGCCGAAGTGGCGTTTTCAAACAAGGCCTTGTTCTGAGCATTTGCCAGAAAGCTGGCGAAAACAATAAATAGTATAAGCCACTTTTTCATACCTATAGTTGTTTATCCATTGCAGATATTACTTCACTAGCCTTGTTGTAATCTTCCTGCATTTGCACTTCTGAAAAAGGGCTGTAACGTGCCATTTCACAATTTTTTAATAATCCAATAAATCCGTCTGAAGTATTTTGGTCTACTTGTCTTTTTGAAAGTAATTCCGCAATCTTTTCTTTCGCAAATTCTGATGTTTCAATCTTAAGTTTTGCCTTAAGGTAATTGTGTAGTGCTTTTTCCAAAGCAATATAGAAAGACTCCTTCTCTCCTAAAGCTCTTTTGGCCTTAAAAAGGAACTTTTTAGCAAGTCTATTAGCGGTTTTAATTTTATTTCCTGCAACATCACTTGCAATAGCTTCGCGCTTCTTGCCAAAAGCGATGACTAAGGGGATTAATATTAATGGGGATAAAAGCCAAAGATAAAATGATAGCGATCCGAAGAAGTGAGCTTCTTCAATAGAAGTTAGTTCTGGCCTTAGCTTAATAAAATTAAACTGACTACCTATAGCCTGTACACTTTGCCTGTTTCCTTGACTAAGGCGAGCATTGGCGGCAGAACTTTCAACAGGACCTTCCATTACATCTATCATTATTTCATTGGAGGACAATGTTTTATAGACGGCCTCCTTGGGATCAAAATAGCTAAAAGAAACACTGGGAATTGGATATTTGCCCCTAAAGGAGGGAACAACCGTGTAATTATTACTTACTTTCCCCTGCATCCCTGAAAGATTAGTCCGAATATTTTCATTAAACTCGGGCTCATATACTTCCAGGGATCCTGGCATTTCGGGTTCTGGTAATTGAAATAGTTTTAAGTTACCTTTTCCCTTTACTTCAACAATGGCTTGCAAGGATTCTGAAGCTTTTAAACTTCGCTTACTGGTAGTTACAGAAAATTCAAAATCACCTACAGCACCTCCATAATTATCTGGCCTGCCCTGGCTTGGTAACGGTTTTACATTAATAACACGGTTGCCGGCTGAAACAGTTTTATTCGTCTGGGCATATATAGGGCCTCCAAAAAAATCGCGTTTATTGGTTGGAACTTCTAAGGTTACATCAAGAGATAATGGTTCTATCTCCAAAGCACCATTTTTCTGTGGATATAAAACTACTCTTTTCATCACCGCATATCGGAATGGCTTGCCATTATAGGTTCCATTTTGTGCCTTATAGGAGGTCACAGGAATATCCTGACTCCAAAAATTGTTATACGTAGGGTTATCTAGGGGTCTAAAATTTGTAACACTAATAGAAGGGCTTATATACAGTTTGTACACAACACTAATAGCTTCGTTTAAATACGGGTTAGTGTTGGAAACTTCTGCTACCAGGTACAAACTTTCATTGGCAATATCGTCAGCGGTCATTTGATCGCTGGGTTTGTCTACTGCTGCTGTAACTTCTACTTTTTTTGGCAAAGACTTATAGGTCTTTCCTTCAATAACAATAGTGGCTTGTTTTAAAGTAAAGACTCCCCGTGCTGTAGGTGCTAAGGTATAAGAATAAGTTTTCGAATAACTGCGTACCCCGTTTACCCAGGAAGAACTAATTGCCTGTGAAGGGCCCATAAGGACATTAAATCCTTCAAAGTCTGGAGGATTAAAATTATCACCATCTTTATTCATGGTAAAGTCTACGCGCAATCTTTCGTTGATGCCCAATTTATTCTTACTCAATGCTACTTCAAAAGTGACGGCTGCATCATCTTGGGACATGCCGAGATATCCTATAAAGAAAAGGAGTACTGTGCAAACTTTATATGTGGCATTTTTAAACATCACCAATCTTTAACATTCTTTGTTTTAACCCCTTTTACTTTTTTAGCATCCATTTTTTCCTGCACTTTTCTTTCCTCATTCTGCATGGCCTCTAACAAATTCTTAATTTGTTGCGGAGAGAGTTGATTTGGTCTTGGCTGTTTTTGTTCTTCGGGTTGCTGTCCTTGTTTGGGTTGTTCTTTTTTATCATCGCCCTCACCCTCTTTATTCTCTTCTTTTTCCTGGTCTCCTTCATCTCCTTTCTTCTTATTCTCGTCATCCTTTTCTTGATCCTCTTCTGAATCGCCCTTCTTTTCCTTATCCTCGTTTTCTTCTTTTTTATCTTTCTGATCTTGCTCTTCTTCCTTGTCTCCGTCCTTTTCCTGTTCCTTTTCTTTTTTAGCTAATTCTTTGGCAAGTGCCAGGTTATAT
Organism: uncultured Muriicola sp.; assembly: GCA_965365635.1. Taxonomy (GTDB): domain Bacteria; phylum Bacteroidota; class Bacteroidia; order Flavobacteriales; family Flavobacteriaceae; genus Muriicola. The sequence goes on along the minus strand of CBDUCK010000227.1, from coordinate 271 downwards.
CTAGTTTCTTCATCGGCAGGGTTATTCCTTAAGGCTTCTTTATATGCCTCAATGGCTTTATCATATTCTTTGCTTTTCATAAACACATTGCCCATATTATGAAATGCTTTGTGTTTATCCTCTTTTTGAAATGCCAATTCCCCGGCTTGTTTAAACCGACCAAAAGCCTCACTATAACTATCATTCTTGTAATATGCAGTTCCCAGATTATATGGAGCTACACTGTTTTCATCACTTTTAGAAATGGCCTTTCTATAGTCCGCTTCTGCCT
>CBDUCK010000226.1:0-4157 GCA_965365635.1 uncultured Muriicola sp. | reverse complement strand
TTTGGGAATTCCCTTGTCCTTTAACCATTGAATATTAAAGCAGTTTTGATTTTCAATATCTTCCTTCGTAATCAATTTAGAAATATTCATTGGCAGCATATAATACCCTCCGGAAATAAAATAACCTTTTTCCTTATTTATATAATGCACCTCTACAAAATCCTCTCGCGGAATACAATCACCATCGGTCATGATGATATAGTCCGCATTACATGCTTCCACCGATTTATTTAAAATACGAGATTTTTGGAATCCGTCGTCTTCTTGCCATACGTGAATAATGGAATAACCCATTTCCTTTTCCATCGCCTTTATGAGTTCTATGGTTTTTGGACCAGATCCATCATCTGCTATCACAACTTCAAAATCCTTAAAAGTCTGACAATTAAATCCCCATAAAACCTTTTCTAACCAGGCTTCCGAATTATAGGTGCTTACAATAATTGATATCTTTGGAACCGTTTGCTGCATCGCACAAAAATAGCACCTTTATTAATAATTCATTTATTTCCCATAAAATAACCTATTGAAAACTAATTAAAATGAACTATATAACTTCTAACTAGTTGATTTACAGAGTATAATATTCTGTAGGTCATTTTATAATTTCATCAGTTGGAAGAATGAAAAGATATTAATGCCGAATTATGAAGCATCTATTTTCAATTTTACGGAAATTTGCATCCAGAAAGCAAATGAAACTGTAATATGGTTTTATACAGGTCTATTGACTTTCTTACACCGAAACAATGAAAGTAAAAGAACTCCCCTTAGCAATTGCCAGAACATGGGGCTTGCGATCTAAGCCTATATCTAAGCTTCTGTCTTCTGATAAAAGAGAAGTGCCCGTGATTATTTCACTAACAACGATTGAATCTCGTCTTGCCTCTGTAGATTTGGTTATCAGGAGCCTCATGGATCAAACCATTCGGCCTCATAAAATTCTTCTGTGGATTAATGAAAACTTGGAAGGTCATATCCCACGTAAATTAGCTCAATTACAAAGTACCCTGTTTGAGATTAGATATACGCCTTTGGAAAGTTCTCATAAGAAATTAATTCATACGTTAGCTTTATACCCCGATTTGGCCATAATAACCTGCGATGATGATCTAATGTACAGAAAAAACTGGCTTGCCAAGCTTTTTGAAGCATCACTACAACATCCAAATACGATCCTTGCAAATCAAATACGAGCGATAAAGTTAAATGAAAAAGGGCAATTTCTGCCCTATGCACAATGGCCGGTGAATTCCCTAATTGAAAAAGACCCGAGAAAGATCGTAACAATAGGTGCAGAAGGCGTGTTATACCCTCCTAATTCTCTCGATTCCAGATACAATGAGGAAGCCTTATTTATGAAATTAGCACCTAAAGCAGATGACCTATGGTTTAAATGCATGTCGCTTATAAAAGGAACTCCTTGTAAACTGGCAGAAGACCGGCCTAAAAATGCTGTGCCAATAATTGGCTCTCAAAAAATATCACTTAAGAATGTCAATATTAAAAAGGACTTTAATAGCAAACAATGGGCAGCTCTGGTGGCACACTTTAAATTAGATTTGGATACTTAAAAAGATATATTCTATGGACAAATTTATGTCTGAAATACATACCTGTATACAAATTCTTAACGCCGGTGGACTCATCATCTACCCTACCGATACAGTTTGGGGCATAGGATGCGATGCAACAAATCCGGAAGCTGTTGATAAAATCTATAGCTTAAAGAAAAGACCCGACTCAAAAGCAATGATTTGCCTGGTTGCCAATGACGCTATGTTGGAAAGACATGTGGAAATGGTGCCGGAAGTAGCTTATGATATCATGGATATGGCTACTAAACCTACCACTATTGTATATGATAATCCGGTTGGTATTGCTAAAAATCTAATTGCCAATGACAATACGCTTGCTATTCGTGTAGCCTCAGATAAATTTTGTCAATATCTGATCAATAAATTTAAAAAACCTATCGTTTCCACTTCGGCTAATATTGCCGGACAACCAACCCCTGCCAAATTTTCCGAAATAAGTGATACAATTTTAAAAGGCGTAGACTATGTGGTAGATTTGCAACTTGAAACCGAGAATACTACTTCATCTTCCATTATAAAATTGGGAAATGATGGCACGGTGAAAGTGATTCGTACTTAGCATGATGCAACACAATTACAAAGAAGCTTTAAAAGACCCTATTTTTGGGTTGATAGCAACAGCAGCAAAGGAAATCTCTGTTGATTGTTATGTTATAGGTGGTTTTGTTAGGGACATGCTTTTAAATAGAAATATACCCAATGATATAGATATAGTAGCCGTTGGGAGTGGCATTAAATTAGCTAAAAAAGTTGCGGCTTTGTTACCAGGTAAACCTGAGGTTGCTGTTTTTAAAAATTTTGGAACAGCTATGATAAGGCACAAGGGCAAAGAATTGGAATTTGTTGGTGCTCGTAAAGAAAGTTATAATAGAGATAGTCGCAATCCGGTAGTTGAGGATGGTACCCTATCCGACGATCAAAAACGACGCGACTTTACTATTAATGCTCTCGCAATCTCATTAAACCCAAGGGATTATGGCACTTTGTTAGACCCTTTTAATGGGCTTAAGGATTTGGATGACAAATTAATTAGAACGCCATTAGATCCCAATATAACCTATTCTGATGATCCCCTGCGGATGCTAAGAGCCATTCGATTTGCCACCCAGTTGGGATTTACAATTCAACAGCAATCTTTAGAGGCAATTACGGAAAACAATCATCGTCTTAAGATTATCTCCGAGGAACGCATTGTAGATGAACTACATAAAATAATAAGCAGCCCCAAACCCTCTACAGGTTTTAAGCTATTGCACCAAACAAAGCTTTTGTCCTATATCTTACCCGAGTTAGTAGCTCTACAGGGGATTGAAGAGGTGGAAGGACAACGCCACAAAGACAATTTTTGGCATACCTTAGAAGTACTCGATAACATTGCTAAAAATACAGACAATGTTTGGCTGCGCTGGGCCGCTTTATTGCACGATATAGGGAAAGCACCTACCAAAAAATTCGATAAAAAAATAGGCTGGACCTTTCATGCGCACGAATTTGTGGGCTCCAAAATGGTATATAGGATCTTCAAACGTCTACACATGCCTTTAAACGAAAAAATGAAATTTGTGCAGAAAATGGTGCTAATGAGTTCAAGGCCCATTGTGCTCTCAGAAGACTATGTAACAGATTCGGCAGTACGACGGTTAATTTTTGATGCCGGTGATAATGTGGATGATCTGATGACCCTATGTGAAGCAGACATCACCACTAAGAATCCCAGGAAACAAAAAAAATATAAGGACAACTTTAGAATTGTTAGGGAAAAAATTGAGGAAGTGGAAGCACGTGATCATATCCGTAATTTTCAGCCACCAATTAGCGGGGAAGAAATTATGCAAACATTTAATCTTAAACCTTCACGTGAAATTGGCATCATAAAGGAAGCAATTAAAGAGGCGATATTAGAAGGTGAAATTCCTAATGATTATGAAGCGGCTAAAAAGTTCATGATAAACAAGGGTAAATCGCTGGGTCTTAGTCTGTAATTCTAAAGTTTGTTTTGTAACTGCATTGCAATTTTGGGAAAAAGATCCAATCACTTTTCTTCAAAGAGTAGTATTTTTGCAGTCTTCAAAATGATACGGACACATGAAAAAGAAATATCGTAGCATCGCCAAAATTTCACTAATTCTTGTATACCTGGTTATTGTGGCGGGGGCCATAGTTCGGATGACTGGAAGTGGTATGGGGTGTCCGGATTGGCCTAAATGTTTCGGATATTATATTCCCCCTACCGAAGTTTCTGAAATTCAATGGCAACCACAAAAGACCTTTGAAAAAGGTCAGGTTATTATCATCAATGAGTCATTGAGGGTAGCTAAGGAAGATCTTATAACGGGCACTGCCTACGATGCGACTAATTGGGCCGCCTATACAAAACACGATTATGCAATATTTAATGCCACACACACTTGGATAGAGTATATCAACAGACTATTGGGTGCCCTTGCCGGTTTGGGAACATTACTTCTTGCAATCGCTTCTTTTACCTATTGGAAAAGCAATAAAAAAATTACCAAAATTCTCGTTCCACAGAGGATTTATTGCACTGGTATACAAGTA
>CBDUCK010000225.1:0-4159 GCA_965365635.1 uncultured Muriicola sp. | reverse complement strand
TTACACAACTTTGAAGGGGGCTATGCCGGTCTTTCCAAGACCGAAACCGGCGCTGTGAATTTTTGTTATCTAACTACGTATACTAGTTTTCAGCCATTTGGAAATATCGATAGGTTTAATGAGTCTGTAGTGGCTAAAAATCCTATTTTAGGAGCTTTTTTGGAGAAGGCAACCCCCCTTTTTGATGCCCCACTCAGTATCGCTCAGATTTCTTTTGAGCATAAAAAAAGTATTGAAAATCACATGCTTATGTGCGGAGATACGGCAGGCTTAATTCATCCACTCTGCGGTAATGGTATGGCAATCGCAATTCATAGTGCTAAAATCGCTTCAGAATTGATACATGATTATTTTCAAAAATCGAACATAACCAGAGAAGAAATAGAAATTAGATACCAACAAAAATGGTCAGATGTTTTTCGAAGTAGACTGCGAACGGGAAGATACCTGCAATCTTTGTTAATGCAACCGTTGTTAGCAAATGCCCTGCTATACACAGTTGCTAAATCGCCCGGTATATTAAGTGAAATTATAAAAAGAACCCATGGTAATCTCATTGAGGGAATATGATATTTGAACATAGGAATACCGAAATGGAATTGATGGATGATCCTGAGCTCGAAATTGGGGCCATTCGGGAAATTTTAAAAGATGTAAATAAGGCAAATGCCTTGTTAGGCGGACATAAAATTACCTTAAGAGCAATACGCCAATTAACGAATGAATATCCTCAGAAGGAGTACACCATTGTGGATATGGGATGTGGGGATGGAAGTATGTTGCGGAAAGTAACGCAGTATTGCATGCAACAAAACATAAACATAAAGTGCATAGGGGTAGACCTGAATGAAAATTCTATTCAGATTGCCAGGGAACAATCTGCTGGTTTTCCCAATATCGACTATTTAAAACAAGACATTTTAGCTCTCGATACAACTAGCTTTCATTGTGATATTCTTCTCTGTACGTTAACAATGCATCATTTTACAGATGAACAGATTGCCATTTTTTTAAACAAATTTGTTTCCCTAGCCAAGATTGGAGTGGTAATAAACGATCTTGAGCGCAGCAAAATTGCGAGTTTTTTATTTAAAGTGTTTAGTGTTTTTTTGGTAAAGACCAGGATTGCGAAGCATGACGGATTAATTTCCATCAAAAGTGGGTTTACTAAAAAAGATTTAGTTATTTTCTCTCAATCGCTGACCAATATGGAGCATCGTATACAATGGAGATGGGCATTTAGATATGAATGGGTCATGAAACATCCTCAAAATAAAAATTAATGAATAAGGTACATATAGCAGGAGTAACGAAAGAATTGCCTTTATATCGCAGGGAAACAAGGGAAATTCTACCTTATGTAAATTTTTGGTTAGGAGATCAACCAGATCGTTTTAGAAGAAAGGTGCTCAAAATATTTGAAGGAGCAGGTGTAGATTGCAGGTATAGCATTATGGACGTTGAAGAAGTATTTACAGCAACTTCTTTTGAGGAAAAGAATGCTATTTATGTTAGAGAAGTAAAAAAATTAGGAACTAATGTACTTCATAAAGCCCTGAATAAAAGCAACTGGTCTCCCGAAAGTTTAGACTACATAATTACCGTTAGTTGCACGGGGATTATGATACCTTCCTTAGATGCATACATCATTAATGAATTGGATTTGAGGCAAGACATCATTCGTTTGCCCGTTACAGAAATGGGTTGTGCTGCCGGGGTATCTGGCCTTATATACGCTTCTAATTTTCTAAAGTCGAATCCCAACAAAAGGGCAGCCGTAATTGCCGTAGAAAGTCCCACGGCAACCTTCCAGTTAAATGACTTTTCCATGGCCAATATGGTAAGCGCGGCGATTTTTGGGGACGGAGCAGCTTGTGTATTACTGTCGTCAGAGGAAGATGCTGCCGGACCTAAAATTATAGGCGAGTCCATGTATCATTTTTCAGATGCTACCCATCTGATGGGGTTCGATGTTTCCAACACAGGGCTTAAGATGATCTTAGATCCTGCGGTGCCCGAAACCATAGCGACGCATTTTCCTATGATAGTACATCCTTTTTTGGAAAATCTTGGAAGTTCTATGAACAATGTAGATCATCTTATCTTTCATCCGGGCGGGAGAAAGATTGTACAAACAGTGGAGGAATTATTCGGGGAATTAGGGAAGAACATAGATGATACCAGAGAAGTTCTTCGGAAATACGGTAATATGAGTAGTGCTACCGTGCTGTATGTATTAGAGCGCTTTATGGAAAAAAATATTCCCAAAAATCAGCAAGGACTTATACTTAGTTTTGGCCCTGGATTTTCGGCTCAACGGGTGTTGATAGAGTGGTAATACAGGTTTAAACACAGTAGGACAACGTATAAAAAACAGTATTCAAATGAGATTAAAAAAATGGGCCTTAATATTAGGAGGAAGTAAAGGGCTTGGGCTGGCAACCGCTAAAAAGCTCGCTAAACATGGGTATTCATTGGTGGTAATCCACCGGGATCGAAAAACGGACATGCCTGTTATTGAAAATATATTTAATTCTATAAGAACTGCCACAACGGAGCTACACGCTTTTAATTCAGATGTAATTAATCCCGATAAGCGCCAAGAGGTAATTCAGAAAATCCGGGGTATTCTTGGCGAAGGAGAACACATACATGTACTAGTGCATAGTATAGCTAAAGGAAACCTAAAGACGATGTTACCTTTAACAGGCAGTATTTTGGAACACCAAGATTTTGCATTAACCCTAAATGCAATGGCGATAAGTTTATATGACTGGGTTCAGGCAATTATAAAGGCAGGAATAAACGATGGGGATATGCGTGTTATTTCATTTACGAGTGAGGGCAGTAGTAAAGCAATTCCCGGATATGCCGCAGTATCGGCAGCCAAGGCAACCCTGGAAGCAATTACCAGAAATATGGCGCTAGAATTAGCACCATTAGGAATTAAAGCAAATTGTATACAAGCTGGGGTGACGGAAACGGAATCCTTTGCCTTAATCCCCAACAGCCAGCAAATTAAAAAACAGGCTCAAAAAAGAAATCCTTTTAACCGACTTACCGCGCCCGAAGACGTAGCTAATGTAGTATATTTATTAAGTAGGGAAGAAGCCCGATGGATTACAGGCAGTATTTTAAAAGTAGATGGTGGCGAAAGCTTGTGTTAGTAATGGATAAAGATCAAATTCTAAAAAAACTTCCGTATGGCGCACCGTTTCTGTTTGTAGATACGTTGCAAAGCATCAATGAAAATGGGGTAGAAGGCACCTATACATTTAAAGAGGAATTGCCATTTTACCAGGGACATTTTAAGGATATGCCCATTACTCCGGGAGTAATCCTTACCGAATGCTGTGCGCAAATAGGGCTTGTTTGTCTTGGGATCTATTTAATGGCAGATGATCTGCCAATAGAAGACAAAAACTTTGAGATTGCCATGAGTAGTTCTGAAATGTCTTTTTTTAAAGCCGTGCTTCCCAATGAAGAGGTACGCGTCTGTTCTGAAAAAATATATTTCAGATTTTCCAAACTGAAATGCAAAGTAGCTATGTATAATTCAAAGAACGAAGTAGTTTGCCGTGGAGTATTATCTGGAATGCTAAAAGTGAAGAAGCATGAGAACTAGGGTTGTAATTACCGGGCTGGGTGTTTGTGCTCCCAATGCCATCGATTTGGCTACATTTTCTAAGGCATTAGATACGCAGCAAAGTGGAATACGCTTTATGCACCAACTGCAAGAGCTTAAATTTGGTTGCCAAATTGCCGGGCAACCACTGGTGCCACAAAAACATATAGATAATTACTTCACACCACTTCAGCAACGGGGACTAAATGCCAGTGGATTAGTTTATGGGGTTATTGCGGGGGTAGACGCATGGAAAGATGCAGGTTTGAATATGGCATCTGATGATGAACCTCACTGGGACAGTGGGGTTATATTTGGAACGGGTATACTCGGAGCCGATAAATTCAGAGAAGCCATCTATATGATAGATGAGGGAAATACAAGACGTCTGGGCAGCACATCGGTTATACAGACAATGGCAAGTGGTATCAGCGCTTATTTAGGGGGGATATTAGGAAGCGGAAATCAGGTAACTACCAATTCTTCGGCTTGCACTACAGGAACGGAGGGGCTTATAATGGGATATGACAGAAT
>CBDUCK010000224.1:0-4208 GCA_965365635.1 uncultured Muriicola sp. | reverse complement strand
ATGCTGCTTTCCGAAACAATTTCATAGCCATCGGCAATATGTTCCCGAATCAATTCCCTTACCTCCAGGGTAATATCATTCCAGTCGGCTACGTCATATTTAGAGACCGAAATATAATTCTCATCCATAAAAACTTCTTTCACAAATGGGAGTAGAAATAGCTTTTTGGCGAGCTCAGAATCTTTTGCGTCATCTATATTTTTAAATTCGAACGTTGCCGGTACAAGTTTTTTGTTGGCGACGAACTTCATCACTGCAGGATTAGGTGTAACTTCTGCATAAATGGTAATAGCTACCTTTTTAGTGGCCTGTTCTTCGATTACAACAGGTGCCCCGGTATTCAGATAGTCAACCAGTTGTTGGCCAACGTCATCCTTAACATCTTCCCAATCCACTATATCAAAGCGTTCCAGGGCAATAAAGTTACCGGCTATGTATACAGTTTTTATAAAAGGAAGGTAGAAAAGTTGTTGAGCCAGTGGCGAATTCTTTGCCTCATCTATATTCTTAAATTCATAACTTGTATTGGATGTAATGAATTGATTGGTTTCAAACTTTAGAATGGCGGGATTATTTGTCTCCCTGACCGTAATTACATACTCCTTCATAAGGTTTCTTTTGTGCAAAAATACAACCAATTTTCAAGTTACTGCACATATAATAATGTTCCATTTACACCGTTATACATTATATTTGAACGCTGTACCCGTACACATTCGCCCGTCTTAGATGAGAAAAATCCTTTTTATTTTAATTTCCTACCTCGCGTTTTGTGGGTCTTCATTGGCCCAGGAAGGTATCCCCGTATATTTTGATTATTTATCTGATAACTACTATCTGGTTCATCCTTCCATGGCAGGAATTGGAGCGGGTGGGAAGATTAGGCTTACTGCCAGGAAGCAGTGGTTTAATGTAGATGAAGCCCCAAATTTACAAACGCTTAGTGTGAATTACCGAATAGGAGAAAGTCCAAGTGGAGTAGGGGCTATCTTATTTAATGATGCCAATGGGTATCATTCTCAAACCGGATTAAAGCTCACCTATGCGCATCATTTACAATTTGGTGAAGATCCAAGGTTATTGAATCAAGTATCATTTGGATTAAGTACCGGTATAATATTAAGCAGCCTGGATGAAACCGAATTTAGATCTGTAATTCCTGATCCTATTATCTCCGGATCCAGGAACAGCGTAGGTTATTTTAATGTAGATTTCGGAATGTCGTATAATTACATGGAGTTTTATGCACATGCAACTGTTTTAAATGCTCTGGGAAGTGGGAGAGACCTGTATACGGCTATTGAATTTGATAATTTACGACGCTATTTATTTTCTGTTGGGTATATTTTTGGCAGAAGTGAATGGCGGGTAGAGCCGTCTGTTTTGCTTCAATTGACTGAATTTACAGAAGAAGAAACTGTAGATTTTAATGCAAAAGTATATAGAGATATGTCCTTTGGTACAGTATGGGCCGGGTTATCTTACCGCAGAAGTTTTGATGGCGCACAATTCCAGACTAATGGAAATTTTGGGGAACAACGCTTGCAGTTGTTTACGCCTATTGTTGGTTTTAACCGCAACCGATTTATGTTCTCCTATAATTATTCCTATCAATCCGGGGATATCCGCTTCGACAATGGAGGATTTCATCAAATAACCCTGGGGTACGACTTTGGCCCCGAACGGGAAAACCGTTTCGATTGTTTTTGCCCTGCTGCAAACTAGGATACTTCCGAAACCCTTCGTCCCCTAAAATTTGTTTAATTTTCTCGAATTTTTTAAGGTTACTTTATTGGTAACTAGTTGATGTATTTTATAGCAGAAACCATTTCAATACGTTCGATCTGGTAATCTTATCGTATTCATTATTTTGATTACAACTTCTTTTAAGGTTAATTTGAGAAACATTACGAAACCATGATCATAAAAACCATAAAGGGGAAAACACCCCAATTCGGAACAGACTGTTATATTGCAGATAATGCCACTATTGTAGGCGATGTGGTTATGGGGAATGAATGCAGTATTTGGTTCAACGCCGTAATCCGGGGAGATGTTCATTATATAAAAATGGGCAATAAAGTAAATGTGCAGGATGGAGCCATCATTCATTGTACCTATCAGAAATCACCCACCGTTATTGGCAATAATGTTTCTATAGCTCACAATGCCATAGTACATGGCTGCACCATTCACGACAATGTTTTAATTGGGATGGGAAGTATCATTATGGATGATTGTGTGGTGGAGTCTAATAGCATAATTGCTGCGGGGGCAGTGGTAACCAAAGGAACCATTGTACCGTCCGGAACTGTATTCGGAGGAATGCCGGCCAAAAAACTTAAGGATGTAAGTAAGGAAATGAGCGAGGGAGAGATTCAGCGTATCGCCAATAGTTATGTGAAGTACGCATCCTGGTTCAAAAGTGATTAAAAAAAACAGCGTTGAATTCAAAATTACGAGCCTTTGAAATTATTCCGAATTACCGAAAAAGCAGTATATTTAAGAAACAAGAAAGCGTGCGAATTGAATTAACCGAGGAGCAATAATGGCAACGCGTAACTATCAGGGGCAAAAATTTGACGTACAAGGAGTGGCGCCGGTGGTGGATGCCCTGACCGTTGAAGAAGCCCTGCAAATCAACATCAATGGAAAGCCCTTCACCTTGTCTATGCGGACACCTGGCTCAGATAACGACCTGATTCGCGGGTTGCTGCACAGCGAGGCCATTATATCTTCACCCCGGTTTCACCCTACTCCTATGCTTCAAAAGGAAAACGAGGAGAGTATTGTAACCGTTGTAGATTTGGAGATCCCGGAGGCCTATCTGGGGAACGGCTACTCTAACAGCCGAAGTCTGTTATCTGTTTCTTCCTGTGGCATTTGTGGTAAAACAGAACTAGGGGAACAGGTATTTATGGGTGAAGCCATTGAAGCGTCCACGCAATTTCCCGCAGAAAGTTTTACAGAGATGTTTGCGCAAATGAATCGTGGCCAGCACGATTTTAAACAATCCGGGGGTACCCATGCTGCTGCGTTATTCGATGCCAATGGTTCCTTGCTGGTCGTTAAGGAAGATATTGGGCGCCATAACGCCGTAGACAAAGCAATAGGGTGGTTGCTGTTGCAGGACAGGTTAGACGAAGCCAAAGCAATGACGGTCAGCGGGCGCATTTCCTATGAGATAACCATTAAAGCTTTTAAAGCGGGAATCCCATTTTTAGCCGCCGTATCGGCTCCGTCCTCTCTGTCCGTGGATTATGCCAAAGAATTCGGTATTACCCTACTGGGATTTTGTCGTGAAGGAAGGGCTACTTGTTACGCTCACCCCCATAGAATAAACAATAATCGGGTTAGTTCCCTGATCCCTAAAGTAAGCTAATGTATGTCTGACAATTTAAGCGAACTCCTGGGCCGTAAGGGCCTTCAAGAAAACCTCTTTGACAAACTGGGAAATCTGGCACAGCCAGCCGGTACGCCCGATGAAAAGGAACTTGCCCTGCTCGCCGAAGAGTTTTTGATCGGTAAAGCCAATACCTTCGGGACAGCTTCTTTTTATGATTTTCTCAAACCCGAAAACAAGGGTAAAAAAGTGTATGTGTGCAACGGTACGGCATGTGAGTGTGCAGGTACTCAAGCTGCTGTACTAGAAAAACTCGGGGCGGAATTCTCTGCGGATCAGATTGGGCATATGACCTGTTTAGGCCGATGCCACGAAAATACTGCTTTTCATTACCAGGGGCGAAATTATTCGGGAACAGCTATCGATAACCTTACCGCCATCGTTAAGGACAGTGTCCAAAGCCAGCCCGATGCGTACTATGTGGGTGCCAGCCATGAAGCCATTCTAACCAGGCCTTTCGGCAGTATTGAAGAATATTACAAACCCTGGCTGGGGGTGTTACAAAATCAACCAGAGAGGCCACTGGAAGCGATCAAAACCTCCAACCTTCGGGGCAGAGGGGGTGCAGGATTCCCTATGGGCCTTAAACTGGAGTTTTGCCGCAAGGCGGAAGGGGATATCAAATTCATTATATGCAATGCAGACGAAGGGGACCCCGGGGCTTATTCCGACAGGTATTTGCTGGAACAGCAGCCACATTCGGTGCTATTTGGCATGCTAGTTAGCGGCTATGCAATCGGAGCACATCACGGCATTGTATATATTCGGGCAGAATACCCGGAAGCAGTAAATATTGTGCAAAACG
>CBDUCK010000223.1:0-4238 GCA_965365635.1 uncultured Muriicola sp. | reverse complement strand
ATAATTCGCGTAATTCTGGACCTATTAAATTTTGTCCTCCGTCACCTCGAGTAACAGAAAGATATGCGGTACGTGCGTGTACCTCATTGGATAAATAAGAAATAAGTCTTGTGTTTTCATCATCCGGATGCGCGGCAATATACATTGCGGATCCAAGAAAATTAAGCTTTTCTAAGGAATGGTAAATTTCTGCCGAAGTAAGCCTTTTTGGCTCCTGCGAAGTGCAATAGGGTATGGTTAAAAGGATCCCCAGTGCTAATACCAGTATGTTCCGCATGTTATGGGTTTTTAGGATGGTGCTCAAATATAGAAAGATATTAGGTTTCGCAAATTGATTTTACGACTTCTTTAACAGGCTAAAGCGCTTCACTACCTTCATTCTCGGTTACCTCTTCTGCAAGAACCAGTACGGCTTTTTGAAGCATAAGATTGTTTGGATAGGTTAATAATTCCCCATTTTCTTTTCTTAAATGTATATGATAGGCCCTTATATCTTCAATGATATAGGTGCCCGAAGTGTCTATTTCTTTATCCATAATTTGTATTCTGTCTCCAATTTTAAATGGAAAGGAGAAAAAGAGAATAATTCCAGAGGTAATATTACTTAGAATAGACCATTGTGCAAACAAAGCAACGCCTATAACAGCAAAGACAGAAGAGAGTAGTATTCCCAATTCTCTAAAGTTAACCCCCCAGATAAAGGTTAATGTTAAAATGGTAAGGGTTGTGAAGCCAAATGAAAAGTATTTAAGGACCAATCTGGTACGAGCTTCATTGAGGTCGCTCAACCTACCTACTTTCTTTATGGTTTTCGTAGTGATAAATTTTAAAATAACCACAACAAGTAGGGTAATGCCCGTCCCTAAAAACTCGTTATGATGATTTATTAAAAATTCTTCCATATAGATTAGAGTCCTAAATTGTCTCGTAAAGATACATCCTCATTTCCATTTCGACGCCAATAAGGAGTTTTTAAGGTACTCATCTTAGTTGCTGTTGATGTCAAAGTCTTCGAATTTGAACCAAATCCACTGACCGATGTTTCCGTCCAACCTTCAATGGTATAAGGAAATGTTTTAGCAAAGGTAATAGAAAGAGACCTTTGTAAATCGGGATAATTAATAGTGTAGGTATTATTGGAAGTGCCAGTTTCAAGAGAAAGTTCTGCCAGGTAAGCCTTCACCTCCTTATGACTTAAACGAAGATATTCAAATGATGGAATTACTTCTGTTTCCCCTATTGGAAGTGCTTCGGGATTGATTCGTATTTTAATCCACAATTCATTTTCCAAAACAGATTTTGAAAGTGCCAACTGTTGGTCCCCTTCACTTTCAAAATAGGAATATGAAGTAATTTCAAATTCTTCTTTGTTATTCAGCTGAGAAAATACCTGCCCACACCATTCCTGAACAGAAGCCGTTACCTTAATGGCGTGCTGATCATCATATACCGGGTAAAATGTACTACTCATAATAGAATATGGGTAAATACCAGTTAGAAAATTTTTGGTGGCATTTAATTTAATAACCGGAATGTTCTCTGGATTGTTCCTATCTGCCTTTACTTGTTTTTCAGAATTGAATGGCTCAGACACATAAACTAAAACCGCTTTTCCATCTCGGATTTCTCCATACCGGGCTTGCTGTAATTCATAGGAGGTAATCTCTGCATCTCCAGCGTACCAGTACTTTTTAAAATTTGGGGAAATAATTTTTTTTGAAGAAGGTGCTAGCTTTTTTATTGCTTTGCTGCCAACGGCTGCAGAAATCATGGCAGATTCGGCGGTGCTTGTATGTTGGTTGCACGATGCAGAAAGCCCTGTAATTAAGACCAAAAGATAGAATGAACTTTTACTTAAGATGCTTTTCATAGCGGAAATTTTTGACAAAACTAAAGCTTATGAACTAACCTGCCATGCTCATTAACGTTTTGTAAACTAAATGAGTTGGGAAGCCAACCACATTGGTGCAGGGTTCATTCTATGGATGAGATTCTTTTATTAAAATATGTAGTAAATTAATAATATACGGTGTTACGCACAGTTTTTATGAATTGATTTTTTTTAAACCGTTTTAGGTTTATTCTAATGTCACAAAAAGTTGTGACTTAATGAGCCAAGAGCCAGATTCCTTAGACCACATTGCGGAATATTTTCCCCCTAAAATTGATTTGTCGCCTTTTTTACGCTTATATAGGTTCCAGGTTCCTGTTTCCCAAGCTAACTTTCTTTCTTCATTAATTTCAACCTCATTGGGTGTTCGTTGCCAATATACAGTACTCAAATCACCCTTCAAAGTATAGGCTCGAAGAGCATCTTTTCCAGCTATTAAATTACCATTTCCTGAAGTTAACAATATGTCGTCTGTCAGGTAGGAAAGAATTTTATCTATATCATTTGCTTTAAGTGCAAGATTAGAAGCATTCCTTAAATCTATTATTTGCTCTTTTTCAGTTTGAGAATAGCCTTGAGATAAACCTATAAAAAGAAGAAAAATTAGGGTTAGGTGTCTGTTTAAATTCATGTATCGTGTCATATTAATTTGATCTTACTATCACGGAACGATTTAAACTCGTAAGAAGAGCTTCTTTCTATACAGTATATACAAAAAGACCCATTGGACTGCTAAGTAACAAAAAACCAAAACAACAGCATTGTAGGGTTCCCCTATGAGTTGGCTCAACCATTTAAACAATGCCGAAGTGGTATAATCCCAATCAATAAATACACCCGACATATATATTAATATGGAGTTCATCCCTATTACTTTAAAGAAAAATGCCCACTTTTTATGTCCAAGAATATCTATGACGTAATAAAATAGAGCCATTAATAGCATGCTTAATCCGCCACATTGCAATGTAAAAGAACTAGTCCATAAATTCTTATTAATAGGGAAAACAATATTCCATATTTGAGCAATTACAATAAGTATTACACCAATTACTGCTAATTGTATTGCAGTATCTTTTTTCTTTTCAGGAGGAGTCTTTTTTAATAAATTCCCTGCATAAATACCAAGCAGCGCTGTTGAAATAGCGGGGATAGTAGCTATTAAACCTTCAGGGTCATGTATCCCCAAATACAATTTACCTGGTATGATCAACCTATCTAGATACGACGCAAAATTACCTTCCATCGTTAAACTACCTGCAGGAAAACCAGGGGCAGCATTGAATAGTAGTAGGAGCCAATACCCAATAAGAAGCGAGACAAAGCAGATTATTTGCCCTCGTCTATTGGAATACAGATATATGATATTTGCAAACATATATGCTAATCCGATGCGTCCTAAAACACTTGGGAAGCGAATTTTATCTAATGGGAGAATTTGAAGACCATTGTTATAGATAATGCCTAAAAGTACTAGAAGCAACCCTCTTTTTACAATGCGAAATAGCAACGATTGTTTGGATTTTCCTTTTTCAAGTTGTTTCCCAATAGAAAAGGGAGTGGCAACTCCTGCTAAAAATAAGAATAAGGGAAAAATCAGATCATAAAAAGCAAACCCATGCCAAGCAGGATGATTGAACTGAACAGAAAGGGTTTCCCAAAAAGGGGTACCTGTAATTTTTGCAAGATGATGGAAGATTTCCTCCGCTCCAATAATCCAAAACATGTCGAACCCACGCAAGGCGTCAAGTGAGTATAGTCGTTGGCTAATTGTAACTTTTTCCATTGTTATTTTTACCTAATTATATACGCTGTAGGATTTGCGTTATTTTTCTTAAAATTTTAGTTGCTAATTTAGCGGTAATTTAGTTCTGTTTCTATCTGATTACGTAATTGAAACATGGTTTTTTTTAATTTTTGATATTGCATCTCCTGCCCTTCCATGTTATAAATTTTCTGACGCAAAATGTTTAAAAAAAGTACTTCGCTTCGGTAGTCATCTAAAGTTTTAGGGGGTATTTTGGATTGATTAATATCAAATTTAGTCAGATTCTCGTAGCCCTTTAGCCCAATATTACCTTGTGGGATATGATCAAAATTTAGCATAAAAGGAGCCATTATATTCCTTGTGTAATCTCGCAAAGCAGTATCCCAACCTTTGTAATCATAATTGTAATATTTGGTAATTGAATCAGTTAATGCCTGATTTTGTATGTATTCTATTTGGCCAGATGATACGATATTATTGAATGCAGTTCGGTTCTGATCAAACTTGGGTACTGTAAGTAGTGAGTTTAGATTTTTTATGAAATCTTCCCGGGTTGGTTCGGTTTTACCCAGAATTGCA
>CBDUCK010000222.1:0-4274 GCA_965365635.1 uncultured Muriicola sp. | reverse complement strand
TCCGGAGGCGTGAAAAAGATGGTGGTATAACCTAGTATTTTAGTCGTCATTATTCGATTGTAGTGCCACTCGGGATTTTTTTAATTTTTTAGTAAAATTGTCTTGTACCAACTTCGCCAACATAATACTCTGATCAAGGAATTCTTCCTGCATGATGGTTAAACCAATGACCGATTCCGGAGAGTTGATATCATAATCTGCATACCGGGTTTCATAATTGTCTTCCAGGTAAATCACCGAGTTTTCTTTCTTGGCTATTTCAAAATTCTGTTTATTCGCATGCAATCCTAAGACAAATGTTCCGGCTCCATGAGCATTTGAGGTATGGGAATCACAATGAACCGACACAAAAAGATCGGCATTTGCTTTATTTGCTATTTCACCACGTACAAATAAATCAACAAACGTATCGTCTTTGCGCGTATAAATTACTTTTACACCCGGAGTCCTTTTTAATATCTCCCCTACTTTCAATACAATATTCAGGGCTATATTTTTTTCCATATAACCATTACCCAGGT
Source organism: uncultured Muriicola sp. (assembly GCA_965365635.1). Taxonomy (GTDB): domain Bacteria; phylum Bacteroidota; class Bacteroidia; order Flavobacteriales; family Flavobacteriaceae; genus Muriicola. Next base: position 3,753 of record CBDUCK010000222.1, on the reverse strand, counting down.
TTCCCGGATCGTGACCACCATGCCCGGCATCTAGGACCACAACAAAACCCTCATTTCCTCTATTATTGGGCAATTCATTTGCAAGTAAAGAAACAGATAAAAAACTGCAGGTAAATAAGATAAATAAAAATGAAAGCTTCTTCATAGTATAATAGGAATTTAACTTCCTTGGTTCGGGTTAAAATTATCGTAATGTGCTAGTAGTGGAATAAAAAATATATGTAAGTTTGATTTCCATTAAACAAGCCATATCATTACAAAAATAGGATATAAAGCTTTGCAATCAAACAAACATCTTTTTCTTTTCATTTGTTCGTTTTTACTGGGCTCTTCCTTGTTTTATGGTCAGGAAGATGTTATCAAACCATTACCCATAAAATCTATCCAGGATTCTATAACTGCACCTACCTTACCTCCTACTTTTGCTCAAGACACGGTTAAAACAGATTCTATAAAGGCAGATTCTTTAAATAAAAAGCAAGGAATGCTTTTAGACAATATCAAATATAAGGCCAAAGACTATGTAAAATTAAGCCAGAAAGACCAGAAAATCTATCTCTATAATGAGGCTGAAATTTACTATCAGGATACCGAGCTAAAAGCTGGGATCATCATCATGGATTATATAAAAAATGAGGTCTATGCTGGTCGTATGAAGGATTCTTTAGGGAATTACAGCCAATTACCCTATTTCAAACAAGGTGAGAATGTCGTAATTCCAGATTCTATACGGTTTAACTTCGACACCCAAAAAGCCATTATCTGGAATTCCAGGACAGAGCAACAAGCCGGTTTAGGGCAGCTAGGAAGCGATGCAATGAAAGTATATGCAGAAATGACCAAGAAAGAGAACGATTCGGTCTATTTTCTGAGTGAAGGAAAACTTACTACTTCCAAGGATACCGTAAATCCGGATTACTACATCCGGGTGCGAAAAGCAAAATTTGTTCCAAAGAAAAAAGTAATAGCAGGTTTTAGTAACCTATACATTGCAGATGTCCCTACCCCTATTGCACTGCCTTTCGCCTATTTTCCGTTAACCGTTGGGAGAACAGCAGGCATCATGATGCCCAGCTTTGGAAATGACCCCAACAGAGGCTATTTCCTGCAGAACGCAGGGTATTACCTACCAATAAATGAGTATGTGGATCTGTTAATGACAGGGGATTTGTACACTAATGGAAGTTATGGTTTTAAGGCCCAGTCTGTCTACACAAAACGTTACAAGTATCGCGGTAATTTTAATTTTAGGTACGAAAATCAGATCGTAAGCCAAAAAGGGTTTGATGATTATAGCCGGGGTACAATTTACAATATTCAAATTTCGCACTCTCAGGATCCTAAATCGAATCCCAACTCCAGATTGTCTGCCTCCGTTAACCTGGGAAGCAGCCAGTACTATCGAAATTCTTTATTACAGCAAAATCTGGCGCTGACCCAAACCAACAATTTATCGTCATCTATTTCATATTCCAAAACGTTTCCGGCGTACCCCTCTGTTAATATGAGCTTAACGGCTACCCATAACCAAAACACCAACACTAATGTGGTAGATGTAACCTTGCCTACGTTACAGGCCAGTATGGAGCGGGTATTTCCTTTTGCAAAACGGGAGGGGATAAAGAAAGGGCTCATTCAAAACATAAATTTTCAGTACGATTTAAATGCCAGAAATAGCATTCGGACCGATGATGAGAATTTTTTAACAGCAAAAATGTTCGATGATGCCAAGGTAGGGGCTCGTCACAGAATCCCTATCAGCACTAATTTTAAAGTAGCCAAACATTTTAGTGTTTCTATGGGCGGTAGTTATGAAGATATTTGGACACTGCAAACCTTTAATCAACGATTTGATTCGGAAACCCAAACCGTTGTTACGGATACTCTTAGTGGTTTTGATCGTTACAATCAGTACAATTTAAATGCAAGTATTGGCACCACTTTATACGGAACATTTACCTTTGGAGAAGATAAGAAGATACAGGCTATTCGCCATGTGATGCGGCCGTCTATCAGTTATGGATATGCCCCTTCTTTTGAGCAGTACTATGATGAATATCTAAATGAAACCACCGGAACCCCGGTGCAATATTCACGTTTTCAAAATACGCTCTATGGAGCTCCGCGTTTGGGGAAATCTAATTCGATGACCTTTTCCTTGCAAAATACTTTAGAAGCAAAAGTAACAGACAAAGATTCAACCGTAACTGAACCCCGAAAAGTTCAACTCCTCAATAGTTTTAATTTGTCTACAAGTTATAATTTTGAGGCAGATTCGCTTCAACTTAGCCCCGTTAGTCTTTCAGGAGGTACCAGTATTCTTAAGAGTAAGATGCAGATCAAATTAGGGGCGAGTTTAGATCCGTACGCTATTAATAATAACGGCCAGCGTATTAATACTTTTAACAGAGAAAATGGGGGTAGTTTATTTAGACTTACCAATGCCAGGGCAAACATTAGTTATTCAATAAAAAGTTCCGATTTTGGAACTAAGGAGGAGGATAAAGAGGAGGAGGATGACGACCCATATTCCGGACAAAATTACGTTGCTTCGAGTGGAGGAAGGAACGACGATCTTTTTGGGGCAGCAGATAATTTTAATGACAGTAGTTTCGCAGACAGAGATCCGGATGATATTGAAAATCCTATTTACCGGACCAAGATTCCGTGGGATCTGCGACTTCAATATGCAGCCACCTACAGCAACAGTAACCGGCAAAACGAATTTTCCAATCATTCGCTGATGTTTTCCGGCAATATAGAACTTGCCCCTCGTTGGAAGGTGGGGGTTTCTTCTGGTTATGATATTAAAAGACAAGGATTTACTGTAACCCAATTGCGATTTGAACGCGACTTAAAAAGTTTTAACCTTCGTTTTAACTGGACTCCTTTCGGAGATTTTGAACGTTGGTATTTCTTTATAGGAATAAAGAGTTCCTTACTTAAGGACCTTAAGTGGGAAAACAGAAGTCAACCTCCGAGAAGATAACTAATAACATCATATTATGAGTGTAAAAAAAATTATAAACACCTCCAAAGCGCCTGCTCCTATTGGCCCATACAATCAGGCTGTTCTATCTGGCAATACCCTGTATATATCGGGGCAAATCCCCATGGATCCGGGTACAGGTGAACTTATTGAGGGCGATATTAAAAAAGAAACACGCCAGTCTATGGAAAATCTACAGGCTATTTTGTTGGAAGCAGAAATGGACTTTACTAATGTTGTAAAGGCTTCTATTTTTGTGAAAGACATGCATCAATTTACAGCAATAAATGAGGTATATGGCTCTTATTTTGATGCTGCGACTGCTCCGGCTCGCGAAACTGTGGAGGTCGCTAACCTACCTAAGTTTGTTAACGTAGAAATTTCCATGATTGCAATTAAATAGTTTGGGCATGAAATTCAACAAGACCTTCAATTGGTCGCTGTCTAATTACCCCTGGTACCAGATCATTTCGTTCCAGAACGGCAGTTAATTCTTCCCGAAGAAAATAGGCTATACTGCCAACAAAATGAACCGGCACCTTGGTGGCCAATTCAAACTGCATAATGTAATTATTAACGAATTGCTGTAATCCTTTATCTATAACCCCCTTACAGTAAGGGTGGTCCTTATTCTCTATTAGAAATCTTGCAAAAGTGGCCAAATACGTATTGGGATTAGGCTGCTTGTACAAATTTTCTTTAATTACATCGGGATCCAGATCGTATTGACTCGAAAACTTAAGCCCCAAATCCTGAGGCATTTT
>CBDUCK010000221.1:0-4275 GCA_965365635.1 uncultured Muriicola sp. | reverse complement strand
GACGCCAACACGAAGTCAGAACCAGCAAAGAGCCGACCGTTGCCGCCCTGTTGGCCTTTGGTACCAAGGAAATTACCGCCAGGGCACTCTCGAAATTAAAATCTTGTCCTGAAGAATAATCCCGGTCGCTGTAAAAAATTACTTGCTGGCAAATAGTTTTACATCCTCTTCAGTAATTTCTTCACTTCCAAGAATAATTAAGCGTTCTACGACATTTCGTAATTCCCGGATATTACCGGTCCAGTCGTACCCCTTTAAAAGAGCAAGTGCTTTATTCGAAAATTTCTTCCTTACAGATCCTTGCTCTGAAGCAATCTTTTCTGCAAAATGTTCTACTAGTATTGGAATGTCATCTCTTCTATCATTCAGAGAAGGCACTTTAATTAGAATTACCGCAAGTCTGTGATACAAATCTTCACGAAATCTGCCTTCGGCAATCTCCTTAATTAAATCCTTATTGGTTGCCGCTACCACACGAACATCTACTTTAATATCTTTGTCTGTACCTACCCTGGAAATCTTACTTTCCTGTAAGACGCGCAGCACTTTTGCCTGGGCAGACAAACTCATATCCCCAATTTCATCTAAAAAAATAGTCCCTTTATTGGCAGCTTCAAATTTACCCGCCCTATCTTTTATGGCCGAGGTGAAGGCCCCTTTTACATGTCCAAAAAGCTCACTCTCTATCAACTCCGACGGTATGGCCGCGCAATTCACTTCAATAAAAGGACCAGCACTCCGATCACTTTTTTGATGAATCCAATGAGCTACCAGTTCTTTTCCTGTTCCGTTAGATCCTGTGATCAGCACCCGGGCATCTGTTGGGGCTACCTTATCTATGATTTCCTTAATGGAGGAAATCTCAGGGCTTTCCCCTATCATTTCATAATTCTTACTAACCTTTTTCTTAAGGATCTTATTCTCAACAACTAATTCCTTTTTATCTAGTGCATTTCGCACGGTGGTAAGTAATCTGTTTAAATCCGGAGGTTTAGAGATATAATCGAAGGCTCCCAATCGCATCGTATTTACTGCCGTATCCAGGTCTCCGTGCCCTGAGATCATAATAAAAGGGATTTCTGGTTTAATAGCCCTTGCAGACTGCAATACTTCTACCCCATCCATTTTAGGCATTTTAATATCACACAAGGCCAGATCGTAGTCGTTTCTTTTTATCAACTCTAACCCCTTGTAACCATCTTCTGCTTCCTCAACTTCATATTCCTCATTTTCCTCAGATAATATCTTAACCAACACCCTTCGGATAGCGGCTTCATCCTCTATAACTAATATTTTGGACATTCTTTTTTAGATTTTAAGGTTAGAATCCAGGCATCTAACCATTATTCGTATGCTTTATCTTTTCAAAAACGATGCCATTCATTTCTGCACCAATAATACTTGTTTAGTGCTGTACCTCTATCTAACGTTTTAAACAACTTTTATTTTAAAACAGCCCTAAACAAATATACCACGGTTTCGTTTATTTCTATCGCCTTATGTAGAGTTGCAATTACTTTTTAGTTTCACTGGTATGCACAAACGGACTATGCTGATACACATGAACATCTCGTTGAGGGAATGGTATCGTAATTTTATTTTCTCTGAATTTGGCATCCAATTTATACCGAATGTCGCTTCTAATTTTAGGCACCCCAAAACTATCCGATACAAAAAAATACAGAGAGAACATAAGGGCCGAATCACCAAAATCTTCGAAATGCACAAAAGTTTTGGGACTCTTAAGGATACCCTTTTGCCCATTTGCTAATTCCAACAATGTACTGGTAACTAGATCCACATCACTACCATAAGCGACACCTATTTGTATAGATTCTCTGGTAATATTATGATTTTGAGTATAGTTGTAAATAGTATTGGTAAGAAAAATATGGTTAGGAATAATAAGTACCTTATCGTCTCTTGTAATTGCTCTGGTACTACGCAAACGAATTTCAAAAACTCGACCCACCTTTCCTTCAACTTCTATGATGTCTCCAACATGGATAGACTGGTCCAAAATCATCATAATCCCAGATATAATATCTTGAAACAGATTCTGCAGTGCAAACCCAAGACCTACAAATAAAGCTGCAGAGGCCGTTAGCAGCACGGTAAGGTTAACACCCGAAGTATGCAATATGGTTATAATTACCAGGATGTAAAAAAGGTATTTTAAAAAAGAGAAGATGCTTACAAACTTGTTCTTATCCTCTAATGGCAGTTTTTTTACTACGAGCTTGCTAACGATTTTTAAAAAATACGTTACGACAATGAGGGCAATAATGATAGTAAGTAATGTTCCAATGGTAATATGTATACTCTCGCTGTCGTATATATTATACCCTAAGAAATCTCTAAATACTGATAGTACATCCTTTATCTTATCCATGTCAATATTTTAACCATTTAAACAAATCCTTGTAACCAGGTTTCTTACCATACATCAAAATACCTACTCTATATATTTTAGATGCTAACCAAACAATTCCTATAAATGTACATAACAATAGAACAATGGAAGCAAGGAGTTGCCAAATAGGAACACCTCCTTCTCCTATGCCACCGGGAAGGCGCATAAGCATTACTATTGGAGAGGTTAACGGGAATAGCGAAAACCCTACAGCGATAGGGCCATGGGGATTGCTGAAAACCGAAAAGAACCCTACATAAATAGCGAGCATTAATGGCAATATAATAGGAAAGATGAACTGTTGTGTGTCTGTTTCATTATCAACAGCAGCACCTATAGCAGCATAAATAGAACTATAGATTAAATACCCCAAAACAAAATAGATCATAAAAAAGAAAATGAGCATACCCCATGGAATCTGATACAATTCTTGCGCATACAACTGTATATTATCTGCAGGAGGTGACATTGCTGCCATAGTAGATACTGCATCACCACCTGGTATCACTGCAGCGTTCTGCAGCCCGGAAGGATCTATTCCCAAGAACGATGTAATTACAAATAATAACAAAGAAGCCGAAATTATCCATATAGCAAATTGAGTAAGACCCGCTAACGACGTACCTATGATCTTCCCCATCATTAATTGAAATGGTTTTACAGAAGAAATAATCACTTCAATAATGCGGCTGGTTTTCTCTTCAATTACACTACGCATTACAAATCCACCGTAGATGATGATAAACATCATAATAAGGTATCCAAATCCCCCTCCGATAAAGGCCTTAATTTCATTAATTCCCTTGAGGTTTTGTTGTCCTTCATAGGTTTCTGTATGAATCTCAAACCGATAATCTATTTCAGCAAATTCCTCTGTAGAAACCCCCAATTCCATTAATTTTTGCTGCCGTAGTCGCTCCTGAAATACGGTTTCTATTTTGTCTAAAACACCTGTATTGGGTGCATCGTTAGAATAAAAAAAAGTGTTGTTGGCTACCTCCTGAAGTGTTTTCTTGTTGGGTATGTGAAGTAATCCATAGAAACCCATTAGAGCAGTAGAATCTTTTGCTTCTTTAAGCGATAGATCTCTTAAAATAACATAAGCTGTTCCTTCTGTAGAATTAAAATCCGTAGAAAAATAATTGCTTTCATTTAGTACAGTGATAACCCGGGTCTCACTATCATTAACTTCCGTTAGGTATGCAATCAGCACAACCATTCCCACCATCAAAATAGGGCTCAAAAAAGTCATTATTACGAACGACTTGTTTCGCACCTTAGCAAGGTATTCTCTCTTTATTATTAGTGCCAATTTACTCATGAACTGTCTTGCTTTGTACTGTTTTTATGAAAATATCATTTGCAGTAGGAATAGTTTCAACAAAGTTATTGATAGTTCCTTTTGAGGAAAGGTGTGTTACTAGTGATCGGGTATCATCCGATGGCAGTTGTATTTGAAATACTAGTTGAGAATCCTGCCTGTTGTAATGGGCTGCATCTATTTGGAATGAATCCGATAGCTCTTTAAGAAAGCGATCCCCATCTGCAACAGCCATGCCAACACTAAAAATATTATTCTTGTATTCCCTCTTGATTTCAGACAGTTTCCCATCCAATATCTTTTCAGCATTATGCAGCAGGGCAATATACTCGCATATTTCCTCTACGGATTCCATTCGGTGGGTGGAAAATATGATGGAAGTTCCTTTTTCCTTTAAAAACTTTTCTTATTGGATAAACTATTGAATCGGGTTCAAGCCCAGAACTAGCAACCTGATACATTAATGGCTGAAAAGTATGGTAATTGTTTTTATCTAAAAGGACTACTTGATAATTTTTGCTATTAATTTTTTGGACAAGTT
>CBDUCK010000220.1:0-4276 GCA_965365635.1 uncultured Muriicola sp. | reverse complement strand
TTTGATTGGAACGATCTGGGAACATGGGGTTCTTTATATGATAAGTTAGAAAAAGATGATCTGGAAAATGCCGTTGTAAATGGTAAAGTATTGAACATTGAAGCGGAAGGCAATATGGTTCGTTTGCCCAAAGGGAAATTAGCCGTCATAGACGGGTTAAAAGACTATATTATTGTGGACAAAGAAGAAGTATTACTTATTGTGCCTAAATCAAAAGAGCAAGATATCAAAATGATCGTCAACAAGGCTAAAGATCAGTATGGGGATGAATATATATAAATATGAGTGAAAATCTAGAAAGGGATACAAATACCCCGGAAACTGGGGCAGAGGAAAAAGCTGAAGATGTAAAAAAGGAGTTCAAAGGCCTTTTGGGGAGCGTCCGAAATTTTTTGTCAGAGCTTTTGGATATTCGTAAAAATACAGACAAGGAAGGCACAAAGGAAGCCATCATTGCCGATATCCCTTTTAAAGGGCATACAGCCTGGATTCTGGTGTGTTCTATTTTTATAGCCTCCATCGGACTCAATGCAAATTCAACAGCTGTTGTGATTGGCGCAATGCTTATTAGCCCTTTAATGGGTCCTATCTTAGGGATGGGTATGTCCTTGGCAATTAACGATATTGATACACTTCGCAGATCTATTAAGAATTTTACCGTAATGGTGATCTTAAGTGTCCTAACTGCCTTTTTATTCTTTAAATTTTTTCCGTTAAGAGATGAATCTTCTGAATTATTAGCGCGTACCGCACCAGATATTCGGGACGTTTTAATTGCCTTTTTTGGAGGTTTGGCACTAGTCATTGCCCGGGCTAAAAAAGGAACCATAGCCAGTGTAATATATGGGGTAGCTATTGCAACGGCACTTATGCCTCCTCTTTGTACAGTAGGTTTTGGACTCGCTATAGGAAATTTTGAATACGCGGTAGGAGCCATGTATCTATTTATAATCAATACTATTTTTATAGGGCTGGCTACCTTTCTGGTTCTGAAACTGCTGAGGTTTCCGATGGTACGGTATGCGAATTCCACAAAGAGAAGATTTATTGCCCGAATTGCATCTTTGGTGGCGGTTTTGGTAATGATCCCTGCAGGGTTTACATTTTATAATGTCTTCCAGCAGTCGCGTTTTATGAATCAGGCGAATGAACTTATTAACGAAACCATAGGGGTATATCAATTTAAAGACAGGGGACGGTTTATGGCAAATCTCACGGAGATTAAGTACAATCCGAACGGTATGTCGACCATAGAATTAATCTGTATGGGCGATGAATTAATCCCCGAGAATGTTATTGATACCTGGAGAACTCAAAAGAACAAGTATTCCAAACTTGGGGATACAGATCTTAAGATTGTACAAGGAGGTAGAGATGACTCGGAACAAAAATTTAATTATGTAAATGAATTATACGAAGCCAAGAAAAAGGAACTGTTAAATAAAGATGATCGCATTCGGTTATTAGAAGATGAATTAGCGAATCTTAGTAAACTAGCTACAAAACAGATTCCTTTTGAGGATATTAGTGCAGAGGCGAAAGTCAATTATGAAAATTTGGCCGCCCTTGCATTTTCCTATGTGATCTCAACAGACTTTAGCAAATTAGATACCATACCAGTATTTGAGGTAAAGTGGAAAGATTTATCCGATAGAACTATAGTAGATCAACAATCTAAAAAGCTCTCAGATTGGCTAAAAATTCGTCTCAAAGATGATAAAGTACAACTAAAAACACGGGTAGACTAGTTGCGTTCTTCGATATACATCTGTCGAACTTTTTTAAATAGTTCTGAGGAATAGACGAATTCGGTTATAGCAGCATTATCTGTCTTAAAGATCTCTTTGTTAGACCCTTCCCATTCTTTTATCCCATCTTTCAGGAAAATTATCTTTTCTCCTATTTCCATGACAGAATTCATGTCATGGCTATTTATTACTGTGGTAATGTTGTACTCTTCTGTGATTTCCTGAATTAGATTGTCTATGAGTATGGCGGTATTAGGATCTAAACCCGAGTTAGGTTCATCACAAAATAAGTATTTAGGATTCATTACAATAGCCCTGGCTATGGCAACCCTTTTTTGCATACCACCAGAGATTTCAGAAGGATATTTGTCATTTGCATTTTCGAGATTCACTCGTTTCAACACAAAATTGACCCTTTCTAACATGTCAGATTTCGATTGTTTGGTAAACATATCGAGCGGAAACATTACATTTCCTTCTACGGTCATAGAATCGAACAGGGCGCTGCCCTGAAATACCATTCCCATGTCTTGTCGAAGATCTCTTCTCTCACGAGGCGTTAGTTCGGAATATATTTTACCGTCGTAACTAATGGTACCCTGATCTGGCAGAAAAAGACCCAACAAACATTTAATAAATACTGTTTTGCCAGACCCACTTTGCCCTATGATTAAATTCGTTTTGCCTTTTTCAAAAACGGTGCTTATTCCCTTTAAAACATGGGCCTCTCCGAACGACTTATGTAAATTATTTACTTCGATCATTAGCCTAATAATAGTTGGGTTAGTACATAATTTAATATGATAATAACAACACTGGTCCATACAAAAGCAGTAGTACTTGCTTTTCCGACTTCTAACGCTCCACCTTTCATATAATATCCATGATAGGACGGTACCGTGGCAATAACAAAAGCAAAGACGACCGACTTAATAAAGGAATAAGTTACATGAAAAGGTATAAAGTCGAGTTGTAGTCCTTCTACGAAATCAGCACTAGAGCTAAATCCACCAAAAACCCCGGCTACCCATCCACCAAAAATTCCTACATACATTGCAATAGCAACTGCAAACGGATATAAAAACATGGCAATTATCTTGGGAAAGACCAGGTAATTAAGCGAGTTAACGCCCATCACTTCCAGCGCATCAATTTGTTCTGTTACGCGCATGGTGCCTATACTAGAAGTAATATAGGATCCAACTTTCCCAGCCATTATAATAGAGGTAAAGGTGGGAGCAAACTCCAGGATTACAGATTGACGCGTTGCGAAACCTATGAGGTTTCTCGGAATAAGGGGATTATTAATGTTCAATGCTGTTTGGATGGCCACAACCCCTCCAATAAAAAAAGAAATAAAAATAATGATGCCCATAGATCCGTAGATCAGTTCATCTATTTCCTTTAAAATAAGAGATTTCATTATTGGCCACTTAGTAGGTTTTTTAAAAACCTCGCGCACCATTATGGAGTAGCTGCCAATAGACGATAAATAATTCATGGACGAAGAAATAGGCTTCTTGTGGTAAAAATAACAATATTAACCTTCATATGGTCTTGAATTAAAATTTAAACCAATATTTTAATTATTTTTATGGTCTAAGTTAGCCGTATGAAAATATTTAAAATTGCACTGATTGTTCTGGGGATAGTTGTTTTCTCTAAAGGTCCTGATGCTCATGCTCAAAATCCGGATAAAAATAGTGCTGCACCAGGCACTTCATCCCAAATAAGTGCTTCACCAAAGTTAGTGGTAGGTATTGTTGTGGATCAAATGCGATATGATTACCTCACCCGATTTTGGAATCACTACGGAGATGGCGGATTTAAGCGTCTGGTAAACGATGGCTTTAGTTGTACCAATAATCATTTTAATTACGCACCGACAAGTACAGGTCCGGGGCATGCTTCAATATATACCGGTACTACTCCGGCAACCCATGGAATTATTGGAAATAACTGGTATGAAAAAGAAACCAATAAGATAGTTTATTGTGCATCTGATGAGGCATATAGTTCTGTAGGCTCTCTAGATGTCGCTTCTGGAAAAATGTCACCAAACAGGCTGATAGTTTCCACCATTACCGATCAGTTACGTCTGCATACCCAAATGAGAGGAAAGGTCATAGCCATTGCTCTTAAAGATAGGGGGGCAGTACTGCCAGGAGGACATACTGCTAACGGCGCCTATTGGTTTTATGGAGGTATAGAAGGTAATTGGATGACCAGTACCTACTATCGGCCCGAATTGCCTAAATGGGTAACAGATTTTAATAAATCTAATATAGTAGAGAAGTATAAGAAACCGTGGAACACGTTAAAAGATATTAAGACATATGTGGAAAGCGGCGAGGATAATAATTCATATGAAGGACTTTTTGGCGGAGAAACTGCTCCGGTTTTTCCTCATAACCTTCCTGCAATTTGGGAAAATAATAGTCAGTTCGATATCTTAAAAGGTTCTCCATACGGAAACAGTATTACCACAGATTTTGCTTTGGCTGCTTTGGAAGGAGAGGATCTTGGAG
>CBDUCK010000219.1:0-4317 GCA_965365635.1 uncultured Muriicola sp. | reverse complement strand
AATCCTGTACATATCGCAATCCAACCCCATTTTCGATGAGATGAGTAGCATAGGAGTGCCGCAAGGTATGCGGGGTACAGTGTTTTTTAATGCCAGCCCGCTGACAATTCCTTTGTAAAAATTTACGAACGCTTCCCTCACTGTATTTTTTTTGCTGCGGCCCTTCAATAAAATAGTAAACAGGCCTGTAGGTCATTAGATAATTATGTAGTAAAGGCAAAATGCTTTCGGCAAGGATACCATACCTGTCTTTTCTTCCCTTGGCATTTTGTATCCTTAGCTGTCGTCTCTCGGTATCTATATCGGCTACCTTTAAGGATGTCAATTCCCCAATCCGCAACCCGGCAGAATACAACAAGGCAAGTGCCATTCGGTGCTTCAGGTTAGGAGTGGCTTGTAAAAGACGTATCACTTCTTGCTTGCTTAATACAGTTGGTAATCGCCTATTCTTCGATGGCCTAATTAAATCCGGAGGAATAATTTCCGATCTGGTAAAGCGCGCTCCAAAATGTTTAACTGCACTAATTAATTGCCGATGGGTACTAATGCTATATTTTTTTCTTTGGATAATGTCCTCTACAAATCGCTGTACATCAGTATTGGTTATCTGTTCAATGGGCCTGTCTTTAAGAAAGTATAGAAAGTTGGCAATGAAATTTGTATAGGTGTTAATGGTGTTATGACTTAGGCGTAACCCCTTTAAATAGGTGGTATATTCCCGATAAATTGAAAACTGATTATCACCTAACAGCCTCACTATTCCGGGTCGCCCTGCTTTTCGTATTATAGGTATTTGGGTAGTGTTTACAGGAATTTGCGAATAATCTACATAGAAATTATCCTGCCTTAAATACCTGTAAAAAGTATGAAAAGCGGTTCTGGAGTAGGGTGCATAGTAGGTTTTGTAGGTGTGACTCCATCGCACTCTCGGAAATGCCAGTATATATTGCTTAACACGTTCATCTGCATCAAAGGATATCTGCATAAATTGGCGGCCTTTATAATTAAAAACCGACAAGCGTATGGTGGTCATAACTAAAACATTTGGGTCTTAATTTAGGGGATACTACTGCAAAACACTTGCAATGAAAGGGTAGGGAGTTAATCTGTCTTGCCTAAACCAATGTTAATTGGTCAATTCCTTGCGCACGGCACAGATTAAGTATTGAAGAGGATTGTTTGCGTGCCACCCCCTCGGAAAGGGTCAAAGAGATCCTTCTACAAAGGAAACTATCTACAACCTTGCGCTTTTTATGAGCGTTGTTTGTAAGCGTTTTTAGATTTAATAAGGAACCGGATTGATTCCACTGGCGTGGAATGGGCCTTGTGAGGAGCTTTACAAAGAAGCTCCAATTACAATGTAATTGAACCATTTTTCTTTTGTCTGCAATTTCGAAATGAATTTCGATTGCTCCCAAAAGAAAAGCTCCTTGATTTCTCAAGGAGCTTCTTTGTAGCGGGGACTGGACTCGAACCAGCGACCTTCGGGTTATGAGCCCGACGAGCTACCTACTGCTCTACCCCGCGATGTGGACGGCAAAGATACAACGGTTTTTTAGTTATATCAAAACTTGTGGGAAGAATTATTTAGGACAACCCAAGGTTCAAAAAGTATAATTTGCATAACTTCGGAGCTTTACAAACCCTATGAATAGTATTAATGACTTTCTGGCCGCTATACTGCCTTATACAGAATGGGTGATGCTCTTGCTCATTATCGGAGGTGGACTTTACCTGGTATTCTATTCAAGATTATTGCCCTATCGCCATTTTTGGCATGCTGTTTCAATTACTTCGGGAAAGTACGATCATCCGGATGATCCCGGGGAAGTAAGTCACCTGCAAGCCCTGTCTTCCGCTGTGGCAGCTACGGTGGGTCTTGGGAATATTTCGGGCGTGGCTATTGCGATTTATCTGGGAGGTCCGGGGGTGGTTTTCTGGATCTGGATCACTGCCCTGGTAGGGATGTGTATCAAATTTTACTCCTGTAGCCTGGCCATCATGTATCGCGATAAAGACAGCGACGGTAACATTCAGGGAGGCCCTATGTATTATATGATGCAGGGCATGGGAAAAAAGGCAAAACCCTTAGCCGTATTCTTTTGTATAGCCGGACTTTTTGGGGTATTGCCTGCTTTTACCACAAATCAGTTTACCCAAACACTTATGGGAGTCATAGACCCCAATAGTAGCATCGCAGCTTTTGGAGATTTTAATTGGAAATTGGGAATTGGCATTGTGTTAAGTATCATTACCTCCTTTGTAATTTTCGGAGGACTCAAAAAAATAGCTAAAGTTGCCACCACCATAGTGCCTTTTATGGTGCTTATGTATTTGTTGGCTGTGGTGGTCATCATGAGTATGAATTTAGGGGAGGTACTCCCTTCTTTAAAACTTATATTGGTAGAAGCCTTTAATTTTAAAACAGCAGTACAAGGTGGTTTTTGGGGGTTAGTTATCATAGGGATACGCCGGGCAGTTTTCTCGAACGAATCTGGGGTTGGAAATGCGCCCATGTATCACGGCCAATCTAAGACCAGTGAGCCTATTCAGGAGGGTTTGGTGGCCATGTTGGGACCTTTTATAGATACCATTATAGTTTGTACACTTACCGCTATCGTCATTATTTTAAGTGGGGCCTACCTGGAGGCTGAGTCCAACGGAATAGTTATGACGCTCATAGCGTTTAAAAAATCGCTTTTTGGCTACGGGGACGTTCTCTTAATGATTATTGTTTCAGCTTTTGCATTAAGCACGTTGTTTACCTATTCGTATTACGGCACTAAATGCCTTTCTTTCCTTACCAATGCCAAAACCGGGAAGATCTACAACTATATTTATATTGGAAGTATTACCTTCGCAGCGGTAGCCTCGGTAGATTTAGTGGTAAACCTTATAGATCTTGCCTTTGCCCTGATGGTGATCCCCAATATGATTGCAGTAATCTATTTGGCACCAAGAGTAAACAAAGCCATGAAAGGCTATTTTTTAAAAGTAAAAAATGACACAGCATAAGGCCGGTTTTGTAAATATCATAGGGAATCCCAATGTGGGAAAATCTACCCTGATGAATGCCTTTGTGGGGGAAAAACTGTCTATCATCACCTCCAAGGCACAAACCACCCGCCATCGAATTTTAGGGATCGTAAATGGAGAAGATTTTCAGGTGATCTTGTCCGATACCCCAGGGATAATTAAGCCCGCCTACCAATTGCAAAATGCCATGATGGATTTTGTAAAGTCGGCCTTTGAGGATGCGGACGTACTACTATATATGGTAGAAATAGGGGAAAGAGCCTTAAAAGACGAGGCCTTTTTTGAAAAAATAAAGCGCACTAAAATTCCGGTTTTGTTGTTGCTCAATAAGATAGACACGGCAGATCAGGCTCTGTTAGAGGAACAAGTACAGTACTGGCAAGAACAGCTTCCGGGTGCTGAGATTCATCCAATTTCGGCCTTGGAAAATTTTAATGTAAAGGAGGTTTTTGAGCGTATTGTTGCTTTGCTGCCAGAAGCACCGCCCTTTTATCCCAAAGACCAGTTAACAGACCGTCCCGAGCGCTTTTTTGTGAATGAAACCATTCGCGAAAAAATCCTGAAACACTACAAAAAGGAAATTCCGTATTCGGTAGAAATAGAGACCGAGGAATTTTTGGAGGACGAAAAGATTATCCGCATACGGGCTGTAATAATGGTGGAGCGCAATTCTCAAAAAGGCATCCTTATTGGACATAAGGGAAGTGCATTAAAAAGAGTGGGAATTGAAGCCCGTAAAGACCTGGAGCAATTTTTCGACAAGCAGGTCCACATAGAGCTCTATGTAAAAGTAAATAAGAATTGGCGCAGTAATTCTAATCAGTTGCGACGATTTGGGTATAAGTCCTAAGCCTTACTTTTTTCTAGTATATCGGTCATCAACAGGTAAAGCGCATGCATCTGTGGTTTCCCTTTTTTCTTGCCTGCTCTTCCAAAAGCATACAATGCAAACCATAGTATCACCATAAAAATCATGGCCCCAACTAACACCCCATAGGGTTTGTTGAGGGCGGCACTGCTATAGGCCCATATTCCTAAAATAACAAAGAAAGTTCCTACGCCAAAGTGTAAAAACATAAAGAACGTCCATAGGGTAGGGTTGGGGCCAAACAACCCATACAGGGTGCTCCCATCAGGCTCTTTTTCTAAGATCTCCAGTTGAAGTTGAGGCGACCAGAAATGCGCGGCCTCATCGGAGAATTTGATAATAATATGGTCGTCCAGGCGTTTTATTAAAAAAGGTGCTTGTTTTGTTTCTTCAAAAGCCTTGAGCAAGACCTC
>CBDUCK010000218.1:0-4389 GCA_965365635.1 uncultured Muriicola sp. | reverse complement strand
CCTTTTTCCTTTAATTTTAATATTTCCTCTTTGATAATGTTGGCATTTATTGGGTCGAAACCGCTAAATGGCTCGTCGAATATCAGCAATTTGGGCTCGTGTAAAACGGTAACGATAAATTGTATTTTTTGCGCCATCCCCTTCGAAAGTTCCTGAATTTTCTTGTTCCACCAATTGCCAATCTCCAACCGTTCGAACCAAAACTCCAATCTCCTTTTAGCTTCTGCCTTATCTAATCCTTTCAGCTGTGCCAGATACAGGGCCTGTTCTCCCACCTTCATACTTTTATAAAGACCTCTTTCTTCCGGCAAATAGCCAATACTAGAGATGTCTTGCGGTCGTAAGGGGACACCATCAAAAAGAACCGTACCCGAATCTGGATATATGATTTGATTAATGATCCGTATCAACGTGGTTTTTCCGGCACCATTGGGCCCCAATAAACCATAAATGCTGTTCTTCGGAATCTCGAGCGATACGTTTTTCAGGGCAAACTGATTACCGAACTGCTTGGTGATATTATCGGCGATCAAAATAGAATTCATGTAAGCAATTTTTTCAAAGATATAGATTTGATCTAAAAGACATTTACCTTTAAAAAATTATTACCACACCTTCAATTTGGTACTAACCTTAGAAACCTTAACGAGAGGAACTGCAGCAATTAGATTATAGAGCAATTTCCTATTATTCTAACCTACTTCAATAGATTTTATGGCATAAATAAGGGTATGAGGCCCCTAAATAGGTGTTTTTAAGAAAGACATCGGTATAAAAACAAAACCCACCCTTAAAAGAATTAAGGATGGGAAAAAAATTGCTATGAAAAAGAAAATTAATATTGGTTGCCCAATATCAAATCAAATATACGTTTTTTATTTAAAAAGAAAATGATAATTCTTCTAAGAAAACATGTCCTTTACTTTTTCGAAGAATGATTTATCGGATTTTTCGGGTTTGGGTTCAAAATTTTCATTCGTACTCATTTTTTCGAAAAATTCTCTTTGTTCTTTATTGAGTTCTTTAGGGGTCCAGACATTGACATGCACCAATAGATCACCACTTCCATAACCGTTAATGCTAGAAATACCTTTGCCTCGCAACCGCAATATCTTACCAGATTGTATCCCAGCCTCCAATTTAATACGAACTTTCCCGGCTACTGTATCTATTTCCTTTGAAGTCCCCAGAACAGCGTCGGGAATACTGATATACAAATCATAGTGAAGGTTATCACCTTCACGTTTTAAAGTATCGTGTTCTTTAGTCTCTATAGCCACCAATAAATCTCCGGGAACACTATTCCCAGGCGCCTCATTTCCTTTGCCACTAACTTTTAATTGCATCCCTTCTTCAACTCCTGCAGGGATTTTTATGGAGACTGTTTCCTCTGTGATCTTTAAGCCTTGTGCATCCGCATCGCTTGGTCGCTTGTCTATCATTTGACCACTTCCACCACACGAGTTACAGGTGGTAGCCGTTTGCATTCTACCTAGGATAGTATTGGTTATTTTAGTCACTTGCCCGTGTCCATTACAGGTAGAGCATGTTTTATAAGTTACCCCGGATGCTTGTACTTTTCTTCTGACTTTTACTTTCTTCTCAACGCCGTGAGCTACTTCTTCTAACGTTAATTTAACGCGGATACGCAAATTGCTTCCTTTTACTCTTCGTTGACCTCCACCGCCACCAAATCCGCCAAATCCGCTGAAACCACCACCACCACCAAAAGCACTCCCAAAGATATCTCCGAACTGGCTAAATATGTCTTCCATATTCATTCCACCACCACCACCAAAACCGCCTCCTTCAAAGGCAGCATGACCATACTGATCGTATCGTGCTTTTTTATCCGGATTACTTAAGACTTCATAGGCTTCTGCAGCCTTTTTGAACATCTCCTCAGCTTTCGGGTCTCCTGAATTTTTATCTGGATGGTATTCAATTGCCTTTTTACGATACGCTTTTTTTATCTCAGCGGCCGTTGCATTCTTGTCTATCCCTAGTATTTCGTAAAAGTCGTCCTTCATTATCTATCCTTAATTACCAACAACCACTTTCGGGTGTCGGATTATTTTATCTCCTAGACGATACCCTTTTTCAACGACATCTATAATCTTGCCTACGAGTTTTTTCTTTGGTGCAGGTATTTGTGTGATTGCATCGTGAATCTCGGCATCAAAACTATCACCCTCTTTGGCATCAACTTCTTCCAATCCCTTAGATTTCAATGTTTCCTTAAACTTATTATGAATGAGTTGTACCCCTGTAAATAATTCTTTCTCAGAAGATTTAGAAAGCTCTTTTAAAGCTCTTTCAAAATCGTCCATTACTGGTAATAAGGACACAATTACCTCCTGACCTGCAGTCTTAAAAAGATCCATACGTTCCTTAGAAGTACGCTTCTTGTAATTCTCAAACTCAGCAAATAACCTTAAAAATTTATCTTTTTCTATTTCCAACTCCTTTTCAAGACGTTCTTCATTAGGAATTTCCTGCTCTTTTTCCGTCGTATTTTGCACTTCTTTATCTCCATTTTCTTCCTCACTGTTAACGGTTTCTTCGTTAGAAAGAATTTCCTCCATTTCTTCGATCTTTTCCTTTTTACTCATTTATTGCATATTTTAAACATTCCTCTGTAATGAGATGATCTTTCAAGATGGCAAAAGTACTGCCAATTCTTTAAAAATGTCAAAATGTCACAAAAAAAAACATCCGTAAAAACGGATGTTCCTTTAATCTTTAGTATAAATTGTTCTAAACGTATTCTTTATTGTAGATGTTATCTGGTTTTTCTTCCACATGAAATAGATCTTTTAGAGCATTACATATGTTTTTATAATGAAAATTGAAGCCCTTGTCTTCTATTTTCTTGCAGCTTACCCTTTGACTTGCAAAAAGAAGGTACGCCATCTCCCCCAAGATGACCTTCAATAGGATTTGTGGTATATTAGGAAGCAGTAATGGTTTCTTTAAAATAGCAGCAATTTCTTTGGTTAATCGCAAATTGGTGACAGGATTAGGAGCAACCCCATTGTACACGCCCTGCAACTCGTTCTTAACTGTAAATAGTAACAGTCGTGCTAAATCCTCTACATGGATCCAAGATTGCCATTGTTCTCCTGTCCCAATAGCCGCTCCCATGTAATTTTTAACTGCTTTTGTCATAGATGGTAATGCTCCACCATTACAAGATAATACAAGGCCTATACGTATCTTGGCAATGTTAAAACCAAATTTTGAAAGACTATCTATCTCTTGCTCCCACTGCTGAACAACCAACCCCAAAAAACTATCATCTACCCCTTGGGCTTCTTCTCCATAGTAGTTAGATAATGAGTTTGGATATATTCCTATGGCAGAAGCCGAAACAAAAGATTTTATGCTGCTTACGTCACTTTTTTCTAGCCCCTTTCGCAACGTGACAATACTATTTATACGACTCGTTCTTATTTCTTCTTTGTTTTTCTTCGTCCAGCGTTTAGATACAGAAGTTCCTGCTAAATTTATAATTGCATTCACCCCTTTAAAGCATGTGTGGTCTATTTGACTATTTGCAGGATTCCAGTAAAAACCCTGTGCCCCATTAATAGCATTTACTTTATCCTTACGGGTTGTTAGGTAATTAACGTCTATATTAGTGTCAAGACATAATTTAGTAAGCGCAGTTCCCACCAATCCTGTTGCCCCGGTAATTAAAACTTTCATTATCTAATTTTGGGTAAAGATATTTTAATTTACTATCGCACCCTTAAGGTTTATCTTAGGTTTAACACTCTTGCCTGCCTGCATATTAAAATCACAAAGCACTAGCTATTACAGAAATAGGATATTTTCCAAAAAGGTTTTAACTACATCTCTTGGTTGCCCGTAACATTTCTCGTTTACCCGGAGGGCCTGGCAGGCGTTCCACAATAAAACCAACAGTTTGCATTGCCCTTCTGACACTACCTTTGGCCGCATAGGTAACCAAAACTCCATTGTCTCTTAATGCCCTAAACATTTTTAGGAACATAGTTTCTGTCCAAAGCTCTGGTTGCACACGTGCCCCGAAAGCATCAAAATAAATAAGATCATAATCATCTGTATCCGTGATGTCTAAAAAATCTTTGCACTGTTTATGAATAGTAAACTCCGGAGAAATGCGCACGTTTTCTTCCCATGAGCAATCATGCATTTTATTAAAACTTTCCTGGAATAAAGGAGCATTTAACCGTTCCGTATAATGGAGCTGCTGCAATTCATCTGATGTTATGGGATAAGCCTCAACGGCGGTATAATGTATTTTTTGTTCTCGTTTCTTGCCTTCTATGGCGGTTATCAGGGCATTTAATCCTGTTCCAAATCCAATTTCGAGAATCGCAACAGAAGGTTTGTTGATCCTGGAAA
>CBDUCK010000217.1:0-4461 GCA_965365635.1 uncultured Muriicola sp. | reverse complement strand
GGATTACCTTAAATAATCTTCCGGAAGGAAGCCCGTAAACAGATAACTGTCCACTAAAACCTCCTGAAATAAAAGCATAATGCGAATCGTGATCGCCTGGTGCCACATAGACCTTCTCAGCAGCGCTAGAACCAAGGGCCCCATTAGAGGACGTTCCCTGATTGTTACAACTTGTCAGCGTTATTGATAACCCAAACAAGGCTATTAGAGCATAATTTATTTTTTTCATTGTAATTATTTTAGTTATGTTATTTGTTTTATTTTCTACTCTTCTGGTGGAAGCATTACTTTGTCGATCACATGTACAATCCCATTTCCTGCCTTAACACTGCCCAAGATATTTGCGCCACCCACATACACATCATCTCCTTTTACTTCTATTAAAACATTTTGGTTATTGGCTTGTCCAAGTTTTTTAAACTTTTTCAAAAATTCTTTGGAATAATTGCCAGGAGTAACGTGGTACTTTAATATGTTGGCAAGCGCTCCCTTGTTTTCTGGTTCTAATAAGGTAGCAACTGTGCCTTCAGGTAAGGCATCAAAAGCAGCATTGGTTGGTGCAAAAACCATTAATGGGCCTGCATTTACCAACGCGTTCTCTAGTTCAGCAGCTTGCACTGCCGCCACCAATGTGGTATGATCTGGTGAACCTATGGCAATTTGAAGCACGTTAGGTGTGGAGCCATCATCTTCAATAAAGGCCTGGCCTTGTTTTTTTACTTCCTTGTTCGTCGATGCGGGAGCAGTTGTTGTTTTGGTTTCATTTTTACACCCAATGAGAATGGTGAGCATAATTAACAAACTCATAATTGACTTTAGACTGGTTATTGTTTTCATATATTCTTATTTATAATGTTCTAAAATATTCTAGTACAGCTCTGGCCTGCTCCTCGGTGAGGTTTTGATTTGCCATAGGAGATCCATTAAATTCTATCATCAGTTCTTTTGCCAAAGGATCTTCTTTAACCATCAACTCAGGATTTAAAATCATGTTCATGACCCATTCCGGGGAGCGTCTCTTTAAAATATCATTCGGGGCAGGTCCTATAAACTTCTTCCCAATTCTATGACATGCCAAACACAATTGATCATATGCCTTCTTTCCTTCGGCAGCCATTGCCTGATCTATCTCGTCATTCAACGTAACAGAGGTTATGGTTCCTACACCTTTATTGGCAAGGTCTATCCTTTCTGAAGCCTTGGTCATAGTAGCATCTTCCGTTTTCGTCGTCTGTGTAGTAGTAGTTTTTTGTCTGTCAACACTAAATCCGTCCTTCTTCTTTTCTTCCTTTGTTCCACAATTAATAAGCAGTAGTGCTATGAGAAGTGTACTTCCTTTTAAGAGTAATTTCATGGTGATTAGAGATTTTAATTTGGTGTAAATTTATTTGAAGAAAGGAACAGATTATATGATATAAATCATATTTCGGATATTAATATCTTTTTATTTTTAAAATTAATTTTATTAGATTGCATTTATGTTAAGTAATTCCTCCAAATATGCCCTAAAGGCTGTTCTATATTTAGCACAGCACACCAATGAGGACAAAAAAATTATGGTAAAAGATCTTAGTGAAGCTGTAGAGGTTCCTAAGGCCTATCTGGCAAAACTGTTGCAAGATCTTTCGAGACATGATATAATATCTTCTTCGAAAGGACCCAAAGGAGGGTATTTCCTTACATTAGAAAACAAACAACTTCCTTTATTCGGTATTATTGAGGTTATAGATGGTATAAAAAGAATTGAGTCGTGCATCCTTGGCCTAACAGAATGCAATGAACAGGCGCCCTGCCCATTACACCGCTATGTAAGCACTCCTAAATCGTTATTGTTGAAAACATTTAAGGAAATGACCATACAGAACCTTTGTGAAGACATAGAACAAAACAAGTCTTATTTCCCCCTGTAATTTACATAGTCCGCAGGAAGCCAGATTAGCCTCAACAAAAGGAAAGGGATGCTTAGCTAAGCATCCCTTTCCTTTCTTTACAAGTTTTAAATAGTACTACTAAATTTTGAAGGTCATTACAGGTATTTTGGAATGATTAGCTATATCTTCCCCAATACTTCCCATAAAGAAATGGGAGAGTCCTTTTCTTCCATGTGTAGGAATACCTATGAGATCTGCGTTTAGACTTTCGCTATAATTTAATACTCCTTTTTCAACGCTATAGTCATTATAGATCTCTGCTTTTGCATCGGACCCCGCTTTTTCTAAATATTTATTGATCTTTTCATACCCGTCTTTGGTGCTTAAAAAATCGTCTCCTGGCGTATTTATATGGACCAAATGAAAATTAGCTCCTAGTTTAGAGGCAAAATCATAAGCTTTCTGAAAAGCGCCTAGACTTTCTGTCTTAAAGTTGCAAGCAAATACAAACGTATCTATTTGAAAATTCTCCATTTCGTCTTTAACAACCAAAACAGGGACATCTGAATGCCGCACTACTTTTTCTGCATTAGAACCAACAAAAATCTCTTTTAGGCCATCGGAACCATGAGAACCCATCACAATAAGGTCGGCCTCATGTTTCTTAGCAATATCGTTTACTTCTCCAAAAACTTTAAAGTGCTTAATAACAGGGGTGACATTAACTCCCTTTAAATAATCTTTATCTAAGAACTTATTAAGTCTCTTTTCTGCCATTTTTATTAAAAAAACGGTTTGTTCAGGATGAAATCCTTCGGTAGAAGTCATCATGGCTTCATTTAGCTCTAGCATATGAATAACCAAAATATTTGCTCCTTGTTTTTTTGCTAATGAGGCAGCCACTTTTAATGCATATCCAGATTGTTCTGAAAAATCTACGGGTACTACAATTGTTTTCATGGTGTCTTTTTAAAGGGTTATATGGTCATAGAAAAGATCCTTTTTTCTGGTGTTCTCCTATGAAGTAACAAATCGAAGGCCATACATACATTTCTAACGAATGGCCTTCCCATCTCTGTAACGCACACTTTATGTGTATTAGTATGCACTAATCCATCTAATTCCATCTCTTTCAAATGATCTAGAACCAACTCCAAACCTTCAAATTGTTCTTCTTCTTTCTCCCAAGTGGTCTCTAATTTACACATTAAGTTTAAAATGTGTCTTCTAATTACAAGGTCTTCTTTTGTTAAGATATGTCCCCTATAAATAGGAATAATTTCGTGTTCTACTAAATGCTGGTACTCTTCTAAACTCTTGACATTTTGGGCAAAGCTATACCAACTGTCACTAATACTGGAAGCTCCCAAACCTACCATTAACTGGGTCTTTGAAGCTGAATATCCCATAAAATTACGATGTAACTTTCCGTTTATGAAGGCCTTAAAAAGATCATCTGTCTCCAAAGCAAAATGATCCATCCCAATTTCCTTATATCCAACTTCATCCAAGAGTTCCTTGCCAATTTCATACTGGTTTCGCTTCTCTTCCGCACTGGGTAAATCTTCATCTTTGTATCCACGCTGCCCATTACCTCTAAGCCATGGTACATGAGCATAGCTATAGAATGCCAAACGGTCTGGTCTTAATTCCTTGGTCTTTCTGATCGTTTCTTTTACATCTTCCAAGCGCTGGTGGGGAAGTCCAAAAATAATATCGTGTCCTATGGAAGTATATCCTATTTCCCGGGCCCAATTGGTCACTTTTTTTACATTTTCAAATGACTGTATTCTGTGAATTGCCCGCTGTACTTTGTCGCTATATTATTGGGATGTCCTTCAAAACTAAACTCATACTGCTCAGCTCTTTCTGCCCGTCTAAAAATTCCCTGAATTAACATTTCCAAATGTTCCGGAGAGAAAAATGTTGGGGTGCCTCCACCCAAATGCAACTCTTTAATAACAGGTTTTGAAGCGAATAGATCGCAATACAACCGCCATTCTTTTAATACGGTTTTTATATAAGGGGCTTCAACCTCATGTCTTTTGGTAATGCGCTTATGGCATCCACAAAAAGTACACATGCTTTCGCAAAAAGGAAGATGAATATACAGGCTTATTCCCTCACGTTCATTGCTTTCTTCAAAACTCCTTTTAAGACTCGTTTTCCAGCCATTTCCCGAAAAGGTATCTATATTCCAATACGGAACCGTTGGGTAGCTTGTATAACGAGGTCCGGGGACATTGTACTTTTGAATTAAACTTGGCATACTATTCAGACTTTAAACAAAAATACTTGCAGTTACCGAGGTAAAATATGATAAAAATCATCTAAAAAGTTACTGCTTTCAATGGCAAAAGCTATAAATTAAAGACTAATACGTGTCTTTCATCCAATTATACGGAGCTCTTTTGATCCATAACCCCCGCGTAAAATCGGGAAAGTCCTGAGGTTCCCCGTTATTTTGAATAGAGACCTCCGATAATGGCGTAATTGCACTCCAGGCAGCTGCATCATAAGCATCCAATGGTGGATCTGCCTTACGTTTAACAGATTCGACAAATGCCTGGATTACAAAGAAGTCCATTCC
>CBDUCK010000216.1:0-4524 GCA_965365635.1 uncultured Muriicola sp. | reverse complement strand
GGCAGGTATAAAGAAGATCAACTTGTACTTTATGGCCGCTCGCTGGGAACCGGACTTGCGTCTTTTCTAGCCTCCAGAAATAATCCTTCACAACTCATTTTGGAAACACCCTATTACAGCATGTTGGATGTGGCCAAAGAACGATTTCCATATCTTCCGTTGCGTTTTATGCTAAAATATAAGATGCCTTCCCATGAATTTTTGCAAACATCTAATTGCCCTATCTTAATAGTTCATGGTACAAGAGACAGGATAGTTCCTTTACGATCTGGTGAAAAATTATACAATGCCTTGAATAAAAAGCAGGTAACGATGGTGGTGGTAGAAGGAGGGGAGCATAACAATCTCCTGAAATATAATGTATATCGCGAGGCAATAAAAAGAACGTTACGGCTGGTTTATTCAAATAAATCGGAAGACAAATAACGATCTCCTCTATCACATATTATAGATACAATAATACCAGATTCTATAGTATTGGCAAGTCTTAAGGCAGCGGCCGTTGCGCCACCACTGCTCATCCCTGCAAAAATACCTTCTTCTTTGGCCAGGCGTTTAGCCATATTTCTGGCTTCAATCTCACTTACTTCTACTATTTGATCTACTTTCCTTGCATCAAAAATCTTAGGGAGATATGCTTTGGGCCATTTTCTGATTCCTGGAATACTCGATTCATCTGTAGGTTGCACGCCAATTATTTGAACATCTTTATTCATTTCTTTCAAATAGGTAGATGTACCCATTATTGTACCCGTGGTGCCCATGGAAGACACAAAATGAGTCACCAGTCCTTTGGTGTCATTCCAGATTTCAGGCCCGGTAGTCTTATAATGTGCTTTCCAATTGTCCTCATTGGCAAATTGATTTAACATATAATATCCCTCCTTTTTTACTTTATTTTCGGCGTAATCGCGAGCCCCTTCTATGCCTAATTCTTTGGAGGTAAGGGTAACCTTCGCGCCATACGCTCGCATAGTTTGTATCCGCTCTTTGGTTGCATTTTCGGGCATTACCAATTCTATATTTAACTTATACAAACTGGCAATCATAGCCAGTGCAATACCGGTATTACCGCTGGTGGCCTCAATTAATGGGGTAGTCGACGTTATATCGCCTCGTTCCATACCTCGGACAATCATATTATAGGCGGCACGGTCTTTTACACTGCCACCCGGATTATGTCCTTCCATTTTAAAATACAATCTCACGTCTGCATTTGTATTTAGGGATTTGGATAATACCAAAGGTGTATTGCCAATTAAGCGTATAAGACTATGAGCCATTATTTTGTGTTTTTATTTTTATTTCCGGTTTATGAAAAACGGTAGAATTTGGCGGAACCGAATCGGTTAACCAGGCATTACCACCAATGATAGAATTCGCCCCAATAATGGTGTCTCCCCCCAGAATTGTGGCATTAGCATAAATAGTAACGTTATCCTCAATAGTTGGGTGTCTCTTAGTTTTTTGAAGCTTCTTATCAACATATAAGGCTCCAAGGGTAACCCCCTGATAGATTTTTACATTATTCTTGATAACCGCAGTTTCACCAATAACCACCCCCGTAGCGTGATCTATAAAAAAAGAGTTGCCAATATGTGCCCCTGGGTTGATATCAACGCCGGTTTGACTATGTGCATATTCTGTCATTAAACGTGGAACCAAAGGAAACCCCTTTTTGTAAAGTGGATGTGCCAACCGATAAATAGCAATTGCATAAAAACCGGGATAGGCCAAATAAACTTCTTCTATGGATAAAGATGCAGGATCACATTGTGTGATTGCCTCAGCATCCAGATTCAATTCCTCCAAAACACGGGGTAAGACGTTTAGATACTCCTCCCATATCTTTTCACAAGGTCTTTTGGTATCCCAACAAACCAGATCTACCAGTAAATCGAATTTTGCGGCCAGGGTAGGCAAGCTTTTCTCAAAAGAGGTTTCTATATCAAAAAGGGATAAGAAGAGAAGATCTGTAAACGCTGCTGTCTGCCTCTTTAATCGAAAACGTAGATTAGGTTGCTTCTTATGAGCTTTTATTTTAGTAATAATTGTTGCGGTGTCCATAGAATAATATTACAATTTAAAATTAACCATTAATTAAAAAGACCATGATTCAAAAAGGTTAACTTTAGTATAAAAATTTAACTATCGCTAAAAATGAATAACACGCTTATTAAAAGCGAAGTATTTGATTTTCTTAAACAATTAGAAAAGAACAATACCCGCGAATGGTTTACTGCTAATAAAGTGAAGTTTAAGGAAATCGAGGCAGACGTCAAAGGTTTTTATTCAGAACTGATGGAGAAAATGAAGCAACATGATGAGCTGGAAAAGCTGAAGGTATTTAGAATATACAGAGATGTGCGTTTCTCTAAGGATAAAACGCCGTACAAAGCTCATTTTGCCGGCTCATTTTCGAGAGCTGGCGCCCATCTTCGCGGAGGGTATTACCTAAGGATAAAACCCGGTGAAACCTTCATAGCAGCAGGTTTTTGGGAACCAAATAAAGAAGATCTTTTTCGAATTCGCAAAGAATTAGAAACAGATGCTTCAGAGTTCAGATCCGTTATAAATTCCCCTACTTTTAAAAAGACCTGGGGACCGTTGATCGGAGAGGAATTAAAAACTGCTCCTAAAGGCTTCGATAAGGAAGATCCTAACATAGATCTTATTAGAAAGAAACAGTTCATTTTCGTTCGTAATATGGATGATAAAGAGGTTTTAGCATCTGACTTTATGGAAGAAGTAAATAGCTCTTTTAAAAAGATACGCCCTTATTTTGATCTTATGAGCGATATTTTAACTACCAATCTTAATGGCGAATCCCTATTAGACTAAAGGCATTAATTCAAAAAGCTGTACCTGATCTTTTATCCGCTCTATTACCATATTCATCATACGTTTGTTAAGCGCGGATGAATTTTGGATATAAGTCTCGTATTCCTCTATGGTAAACTGACCTATGATCATTCCTTTAAGTGAATTTCGAAACTTCATGTCTTTTTGTATCGCATGTTCAATATATTCGAGCTTCTTTTCGAGTCCTAGCCCATAAAAAAAGTTTTTGTGTTTTTCGATATAATTTCTATATGCCGCCACCAAAAGAGGGTTTTGAAATTTAATGATAGGTCGTAGTGTACCATTTTGGAATTGTTCACCACTACTCATTTCAGGGGTTACTTTGGCACTGTAAATTTCAGGACGGACTCGCAAGAGATCTGTCGTTCATCATTGGAAGTTTTTATAAAATTATAAAAACCTTGCCGGTGCTTTCCCCATAGCTGAATTACTTGTTAACGGCGTTATGAACAAATAAAAATGGATCTATATCGATTCTTTACAGCAATTCATCACCAATTTCTAACCAGTTATTTACTCGTTCAAATTGTTTTGTGTGAATATTATGAGGAGAAGTATATAACAGCGATTTCCCTTCAAACTTTTCAAGATTATGACTTCTGTCGTCTATAAGCAGGTCGCCTCTTAAAATATGTTTGTCACCACAAAGGATACGGTTTCTCCAGTGAATAAAAGGAAAGTGCTCATCGAGCCACTGGTGTTTCTCAAGTAAGGAATTAGGGAACTGCATTGCTGCTGAGGCTATGTACACATCATATTTCTTATACAATTCTTCTAAGACACGTATACTGTCGTCCATTGGACGTAGCCCTCTAAAAAATCCTTCCTTATAATAATGTTGCCAAATGCTTTTCTGACGTTCTTCTGGAACTTTTTGATATACTTCATGACCCATACATTCTTCAAGTGTCAGGCTTTCATTAAAAGCGGCGTTGTAATGCTCTATATGAGCACTATAGGTATCTGCCATTACCTCATCCATGTCTACAAATAAGATCATATCAATAATTTTAAACAAAGTTCTAAAATTAAATAAGATATACCAAGACGGCTATTAGTATCAAGCATACACCGGGAATAGTTTTCTATAGTATTTAATCTAATTGGAAGGAACTAAGAAATTCATTTGTTATCCTGATTATATGTGCTAAACTTTATCAGTTTCTAATTTCTCTTTCTTAAATTTTACAATCATTAGATTTAAAGGACCGGATTTTGTGAATTCGTTAAATACATACCTAAAATACTCCAGTTATACCAGCAGGCAGTTATTATACCTAACTTTGCGAATAAAAATTAAGCATGAAATTTAATACACGAAAATGGGTGAAACCCGAAGATCTCAATGCCAATCAAACATTGTTTGGGGGCAGGCTATTGGCTTGGATAGACGAGGAAGCAGCCCTATACAGTGTTATACAATTGGAGAACAAAAAAGTGGTAACGAAGTATATTTCTGAGATCAATTTCATGAGCACGGCACATCAGGGAGACATTGTTGAAATAGGGATGGGAGTCATTAAATTTGGAAAATCATCAATCGTTTTAAAATGTGAAGCACGCAATAAAATGACAAGAGAGACCATTCTTACCGTAGATAATATCATCATGGTGAACTTAGATGACAACGGAAAGCCACTTCCTCATGGTAAGACTAAGGTA
>CBDUCK010000215.1:0-4586 GCA_965365635.1 uncultured Muriicola sp. | reverse complement strand
CAAAAAAGATTTAAACTTCAAAACAAAAAGAAACACTGCTAAATTGGCTTAATCTATTTCGACTGCTCATTTATAACTGCTTACACAAGTAATCAGGAACTCTTTTCCGGATAGGCAGCATCCAATTTCTTTATAGACAATGTACTATATGACATTAGGCATCCTTTGGAGTATCATCTGTGGATTTGTTAGATTCCACTTCTTCTTCTTCTTTTGCCAGGTTGTGTTGCAGGATATTAATTTTTTTAAGCTTGGCGTTCCAGGTTGCTAAAGTATCTTTTTGGCGGTCTATCTTTTTTATAACGTCTTTCACCAGGGGATTATCTTCTGAAGCATTGGAGAAGAACTGTAGATTATTCTCTAACTGCCGTATTTCATTTTTACTATCCTCTATTTTACGGCGGATGAAGGTACGCTCTTTATAAAGGGCATTTTCGCTATCCGCTTTGGCTAATTGTTGAATTTTGTTGCCATATTTCATCAATTCGGACTCTTGCTGAGATACTCCTAGTTTTTTAAAGAGACCATCTAATACCTTGTTGAACTTTCCATTGATACCTTTCTTGTTAAAAGGA
Source organism: uncultured Muriicola sp. (assembly GCA_965365635.1). Classification (GTDB taxonomy): domain Bacteria; phylum Bacteroidota; class Bacteroidia; order Flavobacteriales; family Flavobacteriaceae; genus Muriicola. Next base: position 4,011 of record CBDUCK010000215.1, on the reverse strand, counting down.
ACCCGGCCAATGCCCTTCCAATCCTCAATTAGTGCCTTAATTGCCTTAAGGTCGTTTTCTCTGTCTTCGCTTACTGTAAAAGCTTTTAGCGTGTCTAAACATGCATTCTTCTTAGCTAAATTTTCTACCTCCGATTCACTACCTTTATTCTTTAATGCGTGTAACCGCTCAAAATAGTGATTGCAGGCACTTTTAAAGTCGTTCCAGATAGCGTCGGAAAATTTACGTGGTACATGCCCTATGTTCTTCCACTCTTGCTGAATACGTTTCATTTCAGGAGTTGTGGTATCCCATTCTTCACTATCTTTTAAAGAGACAGCCAGTTTTAAAAGTTCCCGTTTCTTTTCGAGGTTCTCCTGCTGTTCTTTTTTAAGGTTTTTGTAGAAGGTATTCTTAGATCTGTTAAAAGTCCTTACAGCTTCCTTAAAACGCGCCCAGGTAGCTTCATTTTGTTTCTGAGGTACCTTTCCTGCCTTAAAAAAGTCACTCCGAAGGGCTTCCAGTTCCTTTATTTGCTTTTGTAACCCTTTGTGATTGTGTTCCACATTACCAGCCAAAACAGTGATGGCTTCAATAATTTTGTTTTTTTGAACTAAATTACCTTCAAAACTCTTTTCTAATTCCTTAAAATGCTCTTGCCTGCGATGGTGCATGGCTTTTGTGGCATTACTAAAGCGATCCCAAATCTCCTCACGATTGTCTTTGCCAACCGGTCCTATATCTTCTTTCCAGATCTTATGCAGGGTTTGAAGTTCCCTAAAAGCCTTGTTAAGATCGGGTTCGTTTATTAACGCTTCGGCTTGTTTTACCAGCTTTTCCTTTTCCTCGAGGTTGTATTTAAAATCGAGATCGCGTAATTCTCTGTTTAAATGCAGAAAATCGTAGAAGATCTCTACATGATGATGGTAGGTACGCCACACATCATTATAATTATTTCTGGGCACCGAACCAGCATGGCGCCAGCGTTCTTGAAGGTCCTTGAAATTTTTATAGGTGGTGTTGATATCTTCTTCAACGTTGATAAGAGCTTTTAGTTCCTCAATAATCTCCAAACGCTTTTCGAGACTTGTTTTTAGAGACTGCTCGAGGTTTTTATAGTATTGGTTGCGTTTCTCCCGGTATTCTGCATAGACCTCGTTGAATTGTCTTTTAGCGACCGAATTATATTTAAAATCTACCACATTGCCACCATGGGTTACAAATTCCTCCTTCTTTTCTTCAAGGAATTCCTGAAATTTTAGATCGAACTCAGATTTAATGCCCTCAACATGGTTCTTTATGGCCTGTATTTTTTCGTTTCGTACCAAGCGCTGCAATTCCCCTACCAGATTCTCCAAAGACATCGCATGGTAGTATGATGCCGTCTGTGATTATCTGCATCTTCTGCATCTTCTGCGTTGGTCTCCTCAATTTCAACCAATGCATCCTCTTTTACAGCCGGAGGGGCTGTCTCTTTGGCTACTGTCTTTTCTTCTTTTTCGGTGATATGATCGGATTCCTTATTGGTCTCTTTTATTTCAACCAATACGTCCTCTTTTACAGTCGGCGGTGTTGTCTCTTTGGCTACCGTCTTTTCTTCTATTTCGGCGATTTTCTCTGATTCTTCATTGGTCTCAGTAGTTACCGAATTTTCATTACCCCCTACATCTTTGTGTAGTTTCTGTTCTTTTTCTTCCAACATCATTTTAGATTTTTATCTGCGTCATGCCCTAAACTCTCTGTAAGATACTAACATCCCTACAGACAACAAAGGTAATGAATCAACTTTTTAAGGATGTCCTATTCTAGTGATTCCTGCAAAATAAAAGCAAAGAAGTGCTTACTGGTGCCAAATGGTCCAGGCTTTTTCTGCCTGGAATTCTAACATGGCCAATCCGTTACAGATAGCAGCACCATATTTCTCACCTTCTAAGAGGAAAGCAGATTTTTCAGGATTGTAAATAAGATCGAAAAGCAGGTGTTCCGGCGTTAGGAATTCATAGGGAATATTGGGTTTCTCCAATATATTGGGGTAGGTGCCTAGGGGGGTGCAATTTATAATAAGGGTATGAGAAGCTAACAGCCCTGCATCCAAATCAGCATAGGACAATTGACCTTTCTCAGGGTTTCTGGAGACAAAGGCAAAAGGAATAGTAAGAGATTTTAGGCTATAGGCTACTGCTTTAGATGCGCCTCCGGTACCAAGAATCAACGCCTTTTTATGATGCTTTTTCAGATGGGATACTAACGATTTCTTAAATCCGTAACTATCTGTATTATAGCCGATAAGTCCTGTTGCTGTGAATTTTACGGTATTTACTGCTCCAATGCTGGCCGCTTGCTCGTCTACACTATCTAAATAGGGGAGAATGGCTTCTTTGTATGGAATGGTAACGTTTAAGCCAGCGATATCTTTATTGTCCTTAAGAATTGCAACAAAATCTGTTATGCTTTGAATATCAAAGTTTTCATAGCTATGATCTGTTAATCCTTGTTTTTTAAATAGTTCTGTAAAATAGCCCTTTGAGAAAGAATAGGAGATGTTCTTTCCTACCAAACCAAACCTACGTTGTTTTTTTTCTGTTCTTTCCATACCATTCTAAACCAATAAGTATACCAATGCCCATAAAGATGAATAGGATTGCCCACCACGATTCTAACAGACCCATATCTGGCAGGAATCGTTCGTAATTTCTTATAATTGGGTCCCCGTTAGAGTCGAGCACTAGAGTTCCCGCTGCATCTTGCATAAAAATGGTTCTTTTCCAGGGCCATACCACGCCTAGGGACCCTGTAATAAACCCAATGATAACTGCCGTAGTAATATGTTTAAAATGCTTTAAAACATAGCCTAAAAGGTGGGAGAGGGTAACCAACCCTGTTGCTGACCCCAATGTAAAGATCATCAATATTTTTAGGGTGCGCAATCGCTCTTTATTTGCTATAAAACCAAAGTCACCCTGAACGAGTTCAGCAATGGTATCAAACAATGCATTTACAGAATCTACTAAAAGCAATACATAATTACCTAATAAGATAAGAATGAAAGAACCTGAAAGGCCGGGCAATGTCATTCCGGAGACACTGATCATACCACAGAGAAAAATGAAAAGCAGGTTGTCATTTTCTTTGGCCGGACTTAAAAAGCTGATAGAGATACCTGCCACCAATCCTATAAAGCCACTGATAAGGGTATTTTTATTCCAGTGTTTAAAATCTTTTGAAATAAAGTAGATAGAACCGATGATCATTCCAAAAAAAGTGGCCCAAACCAACAACTCATTGTTTGCCAGAAAGTAATCCAGGATTTTGGAGATGCTGAAATAACTAATCAGCATTCCGGAAATAAGTAACCACAAAAACTGCCCGTTTACATATTGGTAAAAGCTTTTAAACCTACCATTTAGAAGCAGTTTAAATGCTTTTAGATTTATTTTTTGAAGGGAGTAAATGAATTCTTCATAAAACCCGGCTACAAAGGCAACAATACCACCAGACACTCCGGGAACTTTATTGGCAGTACCCATAGCTAACCCCTTGATTATCAAAAACATTTTATCCAAAAACGTTCTGGGTTGGTGCATGAGACGTAGTATTATTTTTTAGCGGCTACTCTTTCAAGTATAAAAATAAGAGAAAAACCAAGGAAAGCCAGTAAAATGGCATAGAGAAGTTGATTGTCGCCCTCATAAGCGAAGGGAGATATATTTTCTTCCTTAATAGGGATAATTTTATCATTGAAAATCTTTGATTCCAGGACTTCTTTCCAGGGCCATATTTTATTCAGAGACCCTATAATAAATCCGGTTAATAGTGCCAGGGTCATGTTTTTAAAATGCAGAAACATCCATTTCAGTAATCTTGCAAAACTTAAGAGCCCAAATACAGCTCCAAAACCAACTGTGGCAACGATTGCGAAGTCTCTTTCGTGCACAGCATCGAGAATTGTTTTATAGGAACCCAGCAAAACCAAAATGAAGGCTCCTGATATCCCCGGAAGTATAATGGCGCAGACCGCCAGAGCACCAGGTA
>CBDUCK010000214.1:0-4609 GCA_965365635.1 uncultured Muriicola sp. | reverse complement strand
TGGAGTTTAATGCCTCAGAAGATTGATGACACCTCACTTTCCACATATGGTTTTTCTACTGAGAATGCCTTGGCACATGTACAACAAATCTCTCAGCAACCTCATGCTGTGGGCTTTCCTGGCCATAAGGATGTAAGGGACTATATTATCTCAAAATTAGAAGGCCTGGGAATCGAAACCACTATCCAGGAAGGGTATACCACAGGAGACTGGGCTAATTATAGCAAAGCCATCAATATAATTGCCAGGATAAAAGGGTCTGGTACCGGAAAAGCCCTCCTCTTGCTTTCTCATTACGACAGTAATCCCCATTCCGCCTTGGGGGCCAGCGATGCCGGTAGCGGTGTGGCCACTATTTTGGAAGGGGTCAGGGCTTATTTGTCTAAAAACAAAACCCCAAAAAACGATATCCTAATTGTATTTACCGATGCTGAAGAGCTGGGTCTTAACGGAGCAGATCTATTTGCCAACCAGCACCCGTGGGCAAAAAATATAGGGTTGATATTAAATTTTGAAGCCCGTGGTAGTGGCGGACCCTCTTTAATGTGGATGGAAACGAACAGAGGAAATGAACAGCTTGTTAAGGAATTCATAGCGGCAAACCCTGCCTACCCTGTAGCCTATTCCTTAGTCTATAGTGTATATAAGATGTTGCCCAATGATACCGATGCAACTGTTTTTAAGGAAGATCTTGATATTGAAGCGTTTAATTTTGCCTTTGTAGATGACCACTACGACTATCATACGGCAAACGACACGTATGAACGACTTAACCCTACCACATTGGCCCATCAGGGGACTTATGTTATGCCACTAATGACCTATTTCGCAGATAGCGACCTTACCCAATTAAAAAGCCTGAATGACTACGTGTATTTTAACATTCCTGTTTTCAAAATGGTTTCCTATCCGTTCGATTGGATATGGCCCATGTTTATGCTGGCCTTAGGCTTCTTTGCTGCAATTCTTATTTGGGGGTTTAAAACAAAAGCGCTGAATGTGAAAGACCTGTTTAAAGGATTTTTGCCCTTAGTAGTATCTCTTGGCATTAATATAATTATAGGATTGTATTCCTGGAAGGTCCTTACCTGGATGTATCCACAATATAAGGATATGCTACATGGTTTCACTTATAATGGGTATGTGTATATCCTTTCTTTTGTTTTCCTTGCTATCGGCGTCTGTTTTTGGGTGTACCGCTTCTTTAAAAAAATTGCTACAGCTAACCTTTTGGTAGCACCTATTATCTTATGGCTCATTATCTGCTGGGCTATTGGGGAATATCTACAAGGCGCTGCGTTCTTTATTATTCCATTATTTGGGCTTTTAGTAAGTTTTATGGTCATTGTAAACCAGAAAGAGCCCAATCCGCTATTGCTGTTATTTTTGGCGCTCCCGGCACTATTTATATATCCAACGTTTATAAAATTATTTCCGGTAGCTTTAGGTTTAAAAATGTTGGTTACATCAACACTGTTAACCACCCTTGTTTTCTACCTTCTACTCCCCCTTTTTGAATGCTACACAAGAAAAAAGCTGTTGGGTATTCTAGGTATGTTGCTTTTTTTAGGAACCTTTATCACAGCACATTTCCAAGCCGATTTTACTACGGATAGCCCAAAGCCAACCAGTTTGGTATATATGTTAGATGCAGATAAAAATATAGCCCAATGGGCCACTTACGAGCATGTACTTGCTGATTGGACGACTCAATTCTTAGGAGAAAAAAAGAAGGCCGTTACTATTTTAGAAGGGCATACGATTAGTAGTAAGTATAGGTCAAAGTTCACCTATACTTCTGAGGCTCCTCTAAAAGAGTTACGCGTTCCTATCCTTGAGAAAATGAGCGATACTGTTATTGGACAGGAGCGAAGGATAGAAATAGCCATTACACCGCAACGTCCGGTGAACCGGTTAGAAATTTTTACGAACAAGGTACCAGTTTATAAAGGTACTATTAATGGGGTGTCTATTTCTAGCTATTATTTAAAAGAACGAAAAAGTGCTCGTTTAGTAACCCATTACATCAGTAATAATGAGCCTACCATACTAGAATTGTGGATCTCAAAAGATGCGAAACTAGAACTAACTTTTTACGAAGCTTCTAATGATCTTATGGAACATTCGTCATTTACTATACCGCCAAGAACACCAGACCTTATTCCTATGCCCTTTGTGTTAAATGATGCCGTGATAATAAAGAAAACTATAAAGTTTTGAAACCAAGAATAGGTATTATTGGAGTTGGATGGCTGGGATTTCCACTAGGTAAATCTTTGGTGAAAATGGGCTACCCCGTGCGCGGAAGTACCACTACAAAAGCCAATTTGGAACTCATTGCTAATGAAGGTATAGACGCGTACTATATTACCCTTTATGAAGCAGGTGTTCGCGGTAATTTAATAGATTTTTTAAAAGAGGTTGATGTCCTGGTAATAAACGTGCCTCCAAAGCGCAATGCAGAAGACGATTCCTATGTGAATAAAATGCGTCAATTATACGAAGCAGTAAAGATAATGCATGTTGAAAAAATCCTATTTGTTAGTAGTACCTCAGTGTATGGGGACCTCAACGGGAAAGTCACGGAAAAAAGCATTCCCAAACCAACCACCAACTCGGGGAAGCAGTTATTGGAATCAGAAAATCTATTTAAAAAAGATGCTTCACTTTCAACCACTATTGTTCGCTTTGCCGGACTCATAGGTCCTGACAGGCATCCTGTTACCTCGCTATCTGGCAGAAAGAATCTAAAAAACGGGGACGATGTAATTAATCTTATCCATTTAAATGACTGTATCTATTTGCTAACCTCCATAATTGAAAATAATTGGTGGAACGAAGTATTTAATGGGGTCTATCCTTATCACCCTACTAAAATGGAGTACTATACCTCCGAAGCTAAGAAAAGAGGTATACCCATTCCGGAATACCAAAAAACCTATCCTGGAAAATCTGGGAAACTCATAGAGGGAAAAACTTTTGAGTCGAAAAATATGCAATTTAAAAACCCACTCGTTTCCGAGTAACGAAATGATGTTGCTCTAGTACCAAAGGAAAGTTAAATTCTTCATTTTAAGAGTCTTGATGCCTCCCGACCCAAAAAAATGTTTTAGTTTTGCCCCACAAAAATAATTTACAATGAAAGCTATAGTTGGTATACTCATTTTTTCAATCGGTTTGTGCAGTTTTGGACAGACTTCTTCGGAACTAAAGACACATTATGAAGCATTTTATAAAGAGATGCGCATGCAAGGTGACATACCTGGTGTTATTAATGCATTGACCCACTTAAATGTACTGGCACCATCAAAAGAAAGAAAAGATACCCTAGCTTATATTTACGCTAATAATAATCAGCATTTACAGGCACTAAATACCATTGGCATAGACAAACTACCTTCCGACTCGGACCTGGCAGTTCAGGTTAAGGCCATAAGTTTAAAGGCATTGAACCAGCCAAAAAGAGCTTTGGAACATTTTGAAGTACTGTTTCAAAGATCTCCAAACGCCTATTTGGCATATGAATTAGCCGACTTAAAAATACAAAACGGAGATAATACCGGTGCTATGACAAATATTGAATATGGTTTGGAAACTTCTCAGGACAACATGAAGTACGCTTTCTATGAGCGCCAGCAACCCTATGAGGTGCCTTTAAAAGCTGCCTTGTTACATTTAAAAGGCTTGGTACAATACAATACGGACAAAGCAAACATAGATTTGGCCATTACCACCATAACTGAAGCTTTGGCGATAGATCCCAATTTTAACTTAGCCAGTCTCAGTAAGCAGGCACTGGAATCCAGAAAAAACACGCCCGAAGAGGAAAAAAATTAGTAACAATACTAGTTAAAAAAGGATGGGTTTTTGCCCATCCTTTTTAATATATTTCTATTCTATTGTTTCGAGTATTGGTTTATTAACCTGGGCGTTAACTTCCATTTCCTCCAGGATTTTTTTAAATCCCAGGGCTACCCCGTTGGTCCATCCAAACCCATCCTGGGTTTCGTACTCTCCGCCACCAGACAGTAAAGTGAGGTCTTCAACGTTATATTTTTCCATCATTTTACCTGTGTTTTTATACACGCGTTCATTTAAAGCCAACCATCGTGTCATAATGGTCTTCGCTTCCTCCTTATATCCGTAATTTAGTAATCCGTGAACCCCAATCCATTGCAATGGTGCCCAACCATTAGGGGCATCCCACTGCTGACCCGAATGTTCGAGGGTGGTAACCAACCCTCCGTCTTTCAGAAATTCGTTCATTAATTTTTCCTTTACCATTTCGGCCTGCGCTTCGGTGGCTATGTTAAAATATAAAGGGAAGGCTGCCGCTAGCGTAGGAGACCTGGAATATGTCTTGTTTGCAAAATTATAGTCATAAAAATAATTTGTTTCGGCATTCCAGAATAACCGTTGTATGGCAGATTTTCTATTTTCAGCTTTTTCTAGAAATTCTGTTTCCTTCATACTATCTCCTTGTAGGTGATACCCTTTTGCAATAGTTGCTTCCATAAAATAAAGCAGGCAGTTTAAATCGAGGGCCAGAATATCGGCCGTTTTTGTAGACCCAAAATTCCCTTCTTCGGTATACCATCGACTGCTAAAA